>CAMSTM010000001.1 GCA_947063675.1 uncultured Lachnospiraceae bacterium
AGTTCGGCAGGTAAGGCAAGCTCAAACTCACGAGCTACTCGCGCATCTTTTCGTTATCAAAAAGCCAGCAAATCATTCAGACGGATCTCAAGGATGGTTACTGCCGGCAAATTTCTGCATCCTTATCTTTTCACTTTTATGCCGGCAGGAAGAAAATTTTCATGGATTATTCCGGCAGCAGACAGTCATCCTGCTCGTACTCTCTTATGGTCATCTCATAGATTTCCGATGTCCCGTATCCACTTGCATTTTCTTCTGTATTCTGGAAACTCAGGACTTCCACATTAATCTGATTTGGCAGAAAGGTAATATGAAGCGTTCCCGCACCGCCAGAGCCGTCGTCCGTAAACTCGTAAAACAGTTCGCCGTTTTGAATTGTACCTGCAATATTCTCCACCGACGCAATCAGCCCCGTCGTTCCCTGTTCTGTAAAAAGAGTTCCGTAAAATTCATTGCCGTTGCTGATACTGCATGTCAGCCTGTTTCCGCTATCCGGCATCGGATTCTCATATGCTGCAACATAGCCGGGGCCTACAGTCCAATTTCCCGTGTAGCTTTCATAATTTGTAAGGGGCTCGTTTCCATTTATCAGTTGAAGCAGTCGTCTGACATCTTTCGCCAACACATTGCTTTCCCACGGAAGATAGCCGTTGACCTTATCGCTGAGTTCCCCGTTATAAGTAAAACAGTCGCCATAGTCTTCATATATCCGCACCGCCACATGCGGTACTGCCCCCTGCGGTCCGATACCCGTCATATACTCCGGCCCTATGACTACGTCCTGTTTTCCATCCCCGTTTGTATCCGTAAACAGGACAAACTTCACATCCCAATAATAACCATAACCACTGGTACGATTCTCACTGATATACGGAAACTGATACAGGATTTCTTCATCTTTTGACAGATAGAAGGTCACATCCTCCAGCAAGTCTTTTTTCGAAGAATCGGGTTCGTAAGACAGAAACCTCACTTCTCCCCAGTCATTTAACTCTACCTGAAAAGACTGTTCCTCTATGATTCTGTCTGTATCCAACTCATTCTGTCCCCGGTCATCGGGCTCTTCTTCTGATAGCCGCTCCGTCTCTTTCAATTGGGCCGTCCGTTCCGGCAGCCCCGATTGTTCCGATTCCTCCGATTGTTCCGATTCCTCCGATTGTTCCGGCAGTATCTCGTCTGCTGTGCTTTCCTCTTTTATATTCTGCTGTAATTGTAAAGCGGTGTCAGAGTCTGCCTGTTTTGGTATTCCCTGCCCTTTACAACCCACAAGCAGCAGGAGCGCCGCCGCAACTCCCAATATGGACGCGCCTTCCGCTTTTTTCCTGTCCTTTATTTTCATTTCTTTCCCTTTTTCACGGCCTTTCCACACAGTATCATTCCTTATCTGGTTAGTATAATGTCTTTTCCCATGAATGTCCATTGATATATTGAATAACCTGTCTGTGACTTTGTCACTGAATGGAAAGGTTTTTTCCTGTATACTGGAAGAAAAATACAAAGGAGTTTTATCATGGCTAAAAGAAAGGCGGTTGTAAGTACAAAGGAATGCGTTGCCTGCGGATGCTGCATGAAAGTCTGCCCCAGAAGCGCAATCACCGTTCCAAAAGGCGTCTTCGCCGAAATAAACAGGGAGCTGTGCGTGGGGTGCGGCCTGTGCGCCAGAGAATGCCCCGCAAGCGTTATCACACTGGAGGTGGCTGAATAATGAAAACAAAAAAGAAATGGTATGATTACCTTTGGATTGCTTCGCTTTCCTACCTTATCCTTGGTTTTTTCAATATCCTTTTTGCGTGGCTTGGGCTTTTGTGCTTTTTTATACCGCTTCTTATCGCAATCATAAAGGGCAATAAGGCTTATTGCAACAGATACTGCGGCAGAGGACAGCTCTTTTCTCTGGTGGGCGGCCGTTTCGGGCTCTCCCGGAAAAAGGATGTTCCGAAATGGATGAAGTCAAAATACTTCCGTTACGGGTTTTTGATTTTCTTTTTTGCTATGTTTTTCCTGATGCTGTGGAACACCTGGCTGGTATTTGCCGGAACCAGGGATTTGCGAACGGCGGTAACTCTGCTGTGGACTTTCAGGCTTCCATGGCACTGGGCCTACCACGGCACGTTTTTTTCCGACGGCGTCGCGCAGTTCGCCTTCGGTTTTTACAGTGTGATGCTCACCTCCACCGTGCTTGGATTTCTCACTATGATTTTATTCAAGCCCCGTTCCTGGTGCGTGTACTGCCCCATGGGAACCATGACCCAGCTCATATGCCGGATTAAAGGGTAAGCTGGCGGAGCCGTTTCTTATCGAGGATGGTAACGCCGCCTCTTGAAACCTCCACAATCCCCTCTCCGGCAAAATATTTCAGCATTCTGGATACCACCTCACGGGCGGAACCCATATACCGGGCAATCTGCCCGTGGGTCAGCGTGATGGTATCTAAGCCTGTTCTTGCCGACTCGTCGGAGAGAAAAATAGCAAGGCGCCTGTCCATGCTCATGAACAGTATCTGCTGCATCACCCACATCACATCGGAAAAACGGCTCACCGCCGTTTCGAGGGCAAATATTCTGACAGCCGGATTACGCTCCGAAACCGCCGCAAAGGCCGGTCCGCTGATTACAAAGCATTCTGTCTCCTCCTCCGCGTCTATAAACACGTCAAATGTAATGGCGCTTATCACGCAGAAGGCGGAGAGCATACACATGTCGCCCCTGTGCAGGCGGTAAAGGGTGATATCCTTTCCCTCGTCCGACATCATATATAGCCGCAGACTCCCCGAACGCACGAAAATCACTCCGGAGCATTCGCTGCCGTCGTGGATATTTTTCCCCGGCGGATAGGTGAGCGCGCAGGAATTCTCACAGATATATTCCCGCTCCGCATCCGGTATCTTCTCCCAAAAGGGAAATATTTCTTTATAAACAGTTTCGAACATAATTTTCTCTCTCTTAAAATTCACAGACAACGCCACAGCAGCATACTGTCCTCAAAGGCGGCAGTCAGCTTCCCGCCGTCTTTCAGCCATGAGAGGTAAGACCTCACTGTGCTGCCCACCAGCACATACTGTTCAAAATTCATGGAAAGACCGTAGCTTCTGAACACTTCCTGCAAAATTTTTTCAAAGCATACCGGTTCCCTGCAGATGGATAAAATTCTTTCCGCCACCTCGTATACTTTATTTCTGTTATAACGGACAAGTTCCCCGACCTCGGCCGAAGCCGCCGCATGAGACGGAACAAACATTGCCGCTTCCATTTTTTCCACCTTATCCAGCGTTTCCAGATAAGCGCCCACATCATAAATAAAGGAGACGGCATATTTTTCCAGCGTTTCCCTGCTGCTGATGCAGTCTGCAAGGAATACCACGCCGTCCGGCGTGCAAAAGCCCGTCATATCAAAGAAATGTCCCGGCAGCGGAATTACCTTGATTTCCTCCGGGAAGCCATCCCCGGAAAAATCCAATACCTCGCTTTCCTGCGCCATCAGGAACTTGTGGCGAAGCTCTTTACATGGAAAGCCGCCGTAGAGGAAAGAGGGTTCCAGCACCGGATATTTTGTAAAGGCCGCCTCAATGCCGCCGCAGTAAATCCGGCATCCGGTCTGTCCCTGAAGGTACTTGTTGCCGCCGATGTGGTCCGCGTTGGAATGGGTGTTCAGTATGGCCGCAAGATGCCAACCGTTTTTATCCAGAATCTGCCGTACCTTCCGCCCTGCGTCCTTATCGCTTCCGCTGTCAATCAGATAAACATGATTCCCCTCTGAAACATAAATTCCTATTTTTGCCGGACAGTTGATATAATAACATCTCTCACTGACCTGTACCAGTTCATACATTTTCTCTGTGTCCTCCATTTATACATTCAACACCCCTGCAGCAGAGCTGCGGGGTATGTGCCCCTCGCGGCAGCCGCCAAATGTCTGCAAGCAGCCACCTGGCTCGTTGCTCGCGGGAATCAGTTTAATGCTTTTACTACCTTAACGTGATATCTGCCAAATCAAATTTCAAAATCTTTTTCAGCTCATCCAGAGACGTTTCCACCTGCCAGCCTATTTTGCCGCCGCTGAAAAGAATCGTGTCAAAGCCTTCCGCCGATGTGTCAATCACCGTTTTAAACTGCTTTTTCATCCCGACCGGCGAACAGCCGCCGTGAATGTAGCCCGTCAGTCCCAGCAAATCCTTTGACTTAATCATGCTGATACTCTTTTCCCCCACAACCTTCGCCGCTTTCTTTAAATCCAGCTCCTTGTCACAGGGAAGCACAAAAACATAATTGATGTTTGACCCACCCGCCGTTACCAGTGTTTTGAACACCTGCGCCGGATTCTGGTGCAGCACCTGCGCAACCTCCCTGCCGCTGACAACGCCGGTATCCACATAGCAATGACTGACATAATCCACTTTTTTCTGCTCTAACAGTCTCATAACATTTGTTTTTTCTGTATTCTTTTTCAAATTTTCATCCTGCCTTTTTGATTATCTGTAAAATGCAAACGCGCAAAGCAGCGCCAATATCAGCTGTTTTATATCTGTTTTCTGTTTTTCGCTCCGTGTAAGACGTAATTATATCATAAATATATCTGTTTTTCAACAATAATATGTGTTTGCCCACAATTCTGTCCATTTTGCTGTTGACAAAACGCCGCCTGTGGCGTATGTTATAAATGAACATGTTCATAAATGCATTGCAGAAGGAGGTTCCAATGAGAAAAAAAGACGATACTCTGCGCGATACGCTGATAAAGCTTGCCCGCAGCATTGCGGACACGGACGGAATCGACGCCGTCAATATCCGTACTATCGCCCAAAGAGCCGGCATCGCCACCGGAACCATGTATAATTACTTTTCAAGCAAAGAGGAAATTTTGCTGGCATTGACAGAAGAATACTGGATGCAGACATTGCCTGAAATGAATGCGGCAATAACCGCCGGCTCCTTTTGCGGACAGCTGAAAGAAATTTTCGTTTTTCTTAAAGAAAGGATTGACCAGTCTGCCGGAAAGCTTATGAACAGTCTCGGCGGGCTGGAAGCATTGGGGCAGCTGCGAATGGCTTCCATGCAATCCGTACTGGAAGCGTCTTTGCTTCAAAGCATGGAAAAGGATGCCGCAATACGTGAGGATATCTGGAACGAGCAGTTTACAAGACAGCAATTCGCACGTTTTGTTATGAGGAACCTGATAATGCTGCTGAAGGCAAAATCGCCGACGGAAGACCTTGATTTTTTTATTGCAATTATTAAAAACACGATTTATTAAGTGAAAGGAGAAAAGCTATGCCACAAGCTATGCCACAGGCAATCGCAGAAACTGTTTTTGACATTTTTTATCTCGGCTTTGCTGTCATTACCGGACTTACCATGCTCATAAGGGGGAAGACCCCTCTGGTGCGAAAAGCCGGAGCCATGGCCGCGCTCCTTGGCGGAGGAGATTCCTTCCATTTGATTCCCCGCGTTTATGCGCTCTGGACCACCGGCCTTGAGGACAATGCGGCGGCGCTGGGAATCGGGAAATTTATCACATCTATTACCATGACCGTTTTTTATCTGATACTTTACTATATCTGGCGCGAGCGCTATCAGATAAAAGACCGGAAGGGCCTTACCGGAACCATGTGGGTGCTGTCCGCAATTCGGATTGCGCTTTGCCTGCTTCCCCAAAATCAGTGGCTTGTTTACCGCCAGCCCCTTCTGTACGGAATTTTGCGCAATATCCCCTTTGCCGTCATGGGAGTTATCATTATTGCCATCTTTTTGCAGGAAGTCCGTAAATCCGATGACAGAGTATTTCGATTCATGCCCCTTGCTGTGGCGCTGTCCTTTGGCTTTTATCTGCCCGTCGTTCTGTTTAGCGGACTCTTTCCTTTAATCGGTATGCTGATGATTCCCAAAACACTTGCCTATGTCTGGGTTGTTCTGATGTGCCGGAAGCTCTACAAAACGCCGCAAAAACAAATGTGAAATACATAGAGGAGGAAAACACAATGATAAAACGTTATGCAAATACGGCTCTGGTGTATGCCGCCGCTGCCATGATTTCCGGAGTCTTTTACAGGGAGTATACGAAGTTCAGCCACTTTACGGGCAAAACAAATCTGTCCGTTATGCACACACATTATTTTTTATTGGGTATGTTCTTTTTCCTTATACTCATGCTTCTCGAAAAATCATTTTCTTTTTCAGGAAAAAATACAGGAAAAGTCCTCATTGTCTACCATCTGGGTTTAAATATTTCCGCCCTCGGCTTTCTTATGAGAGGATTGACGCAGGTATGGGGCACGAAGCTGAGCGCCGGGATGGACGCTTCTATTTCGGGAATTGCCGGAATCGGCCATATCTTAACAGGTATCGGCATTATTCTTCTGCTGTTGAAAATCAGAAATATTGATATTACGAAGAAATGACAGACATTGCGAATGTGCTTGTAGAAGCTCTTATATAATATCTGCTAAATCAGGGGGCAGCCGGCTTAAGGGCCGCCCTCTTTATCTGAACACCCATCGCAGAACTCCAGAATCCGCCCCATCAGCTCCTTGTCAAATTCATAGCACCTGTCTTTATCCAGATTTTTCTCCATAAACGCCGCCTTCAGTTCAGCGCTGTACTCCCCGCCGTTCGCCTCCACATAGGCAGTATAATCCTCATTTAACTTTTCCCTGTAGCTTTTTACTTCTTCTGAGTAATAGACATAATTGTGTCCTCTGTCCGCATATTCAATGAAACAAAAACAGGGATTACCGCCATACGCATCGTAAAATTTATCATAACCGTTTTCGGGTCTGACAGTTTCGTCGTCCCGGCTTTGAATAACCATAATGCCCGCATTTGTACCGGCAAAGCCTTCGATTGCGCTGTATGAGGCATATTCCCCGAATTTTAACCGTTCATACAAAGAAAACCAGGGCATAAACGGCTTGATTCCAAAGCCTATCATGGACTCGCCCTGCTGCTCGAACAAATCGGCGGAACGGTTAAATCCGGCGACAATCACCGCCGCCCTTACGTCAGGATGACAGTTCAGCACGCTGCCGACGCTGTAGCCTCCCCAGCTATGCCCGAACAGCACGACAGGCAAATCCTTATATTCATCAGATTGTTTTATGTAACGCAGAGCATAATCCAAATCAATGACTCCCTGAGGCAGACCCTCCACCGAATCCCCCTCGCTCTTATCGTTTCCGGTTGCGTCATAGGCAAAGGCAAGATATCCGTTAGATGTAAAATAATCGGCAACATCCATATAGGTATTCTGCCCGCTGTCAGACGGAAAAGTGCATTCCTCCACTTTCAGCCCGTCAAAATCGCTCACGGAACAGGCCATCCATTCCGCATTTCCTTCCGGCAAGAATATTTTTTTCCGTGTCGTCTACGAAAAAGCATTCCCTGGGATTCAATGAAAATTTCCCGAACAGCCTGCCGAAAATTTTTTTATCCGGTTTCATCATCTTCTCAACTGCCGATATCACAAAACCGTCAAAATATCCTCCCACTTCCGACCTTTTCATATATTCATAAAACTGGATATTCGTATTTGAAAGCCCATACACCCCAAACCCTTTCCCCTTTAATTCTCTGATGAAAGAGCAAACCTCCTGATAGAATTCTACCTGTTCGAACCAGGAATCCATGATTTCCTTTACCTGACTTTCCAGATTTTCCGGCGCTTTCTCTTTAAATATCTCCTCTGCCTGCTGTGCGTTTATGATTCCCTCATCTAATTGCAGCCATTCTTCCGATACAAAATTCCACGGTCTTCCCGCCAGAGACATTGTTACACAGGGGCTATTTACATAAAAGCCGCAAACACCGAAGCCAGAATCACAGTCAAAATTCCCGCCACGGCAATAGAGAGACTGCTCATAGCGCCTTCCACTTCCCCCAACTCAATGGCTTTCGCCGTGCCGATTGCATGAGCCGAAGCTCCAAGGGCAAGCCCCTTTGAAACGGGCTCCGTAATATGAAATATCCTGAAAATCAGTTCCCCGAAGATATTTCCCAAAACTCCGGTGATGACAATCACCGCCACCGTAATTGTCACATAGCCGCCCAGTTCCTCGGATACTCCCATACCGATTGCGGTCGTAATCGA
The DNA here is from genome assembly GCA_947063675.1 of uncultured Lachnospiraceae bacterium. GTDB lineage: Bacteria > Bacillota > Clostridia > Lachnospirales > Lachnospiraceae > Suilimivivens. The sequence continues at coordinate 8,080 of CAMSTM010000001.1, forward strand.
CTTGGGCAGCAATGTAACATATTCCTGATGGGACAGCCCCATCAACCGGGAAAGCAGAAAAACCCCGCAAAGGCTTGCCAGAACCCCGGAAGTAATTCCGGCGGCCACCGCTTTCAGATTATCCTTTAAAAGCTGCCACTGTTCATACAGCGGAATCGCAAGACACACCGTTGCCGGCGTCAGAAGCCAGCTTAAAAAAGCCGCGCCCCGGCTGTAAGTTTCATAATCAATTCCGGCGCATACAAGGGTTAGAATTGTAAAAACAATCGACAGTAATAAGGGATTGAAAATCCCCAATTTGAATTTCTTTTTTAATGCCGTCCCAATAAAATAGGACAGCAGGCTGACCGTGACGCCTGCAAATACAGACGTCTCAAATAACTCCTTCATATCTGTTTTCTCCTCTTCCGCACCGCCTGCATACAGTATCCGGCAGCGCCTTCCTCAACAATTCTTCCCTCTCTCTCTCCGAATCAGCCGCTGGGAAATTCTGCCCGTAACCGCCATCACTATCACCAGCACCGCCACGGTAATGATGCTTACCGGTACAAGCACCGGTTTTAAGGTTCCCCAGGACGCCATCAGTCCCACTCCCGCCGGAATAAACATCACCGGCATAATTTCAATCAGAAATTTCCCGGTTTCCTTCACCGCCTCCAGCCGAATCCTGCCGGTAAGCAGACCGATAAACAAAATCACCATCCCGTAAATACTTGCCGGTATGGGAAAGGGAAGAAAATACTTAAGTACTTCCCCCGCAAATGAAATTGACAAAATAAGTAAAAGCTGACGTAAATATTTCATTTCTCCTCTTTTCCGCGCTGAGCCCTGCTATAAAAAGCAGTCAGCAAATGTAATCTACTCACCATTTTAGTCCTATAAAAAACTTTGTCAATGCATATGCGGCTATGTTAAAATAGTGCAGTCGGAACCCAAATGATTTCACCTGCTCTACCCGCAGCCGAAAGGAACTACAGAAATTATGGAAAATAAAATTTTATTTGTTGACGGAAGCAATCTTCTGTTCCAGATGTTCTTCGGAATGCCTTCGCGGATTACCGGCTTTGCCAACCTGGATGCCGATTTCAAATCCCTGGCAGGCGATGCCGCGGACAAAATCAAAAACCGTCTGTTCAGGCGTCACGGCGATGGAGGTTTTGCGCAGCATCGGGCTATAACTTTTATCTTATTACAAAGGGATAATACTTTAATGCGAAATACAGCCCCCAATCCTGGTCGTTTGCCCACGGGTCATAAAAATGTCCTTTTTTTCCGTTTACCTGTTCCGGAAAAACCATTGCGCAGGACGCTGTCCCTTCCGCTGTAAAAAGGCTGAGTGGTCCGCGCAGAATCGCTCTTACAGACTCCATGCCGGCGTCTTTTCCCGACACCTGAATATATTTGAGCCAGACTATTCCTGTCAATGCACTCCAATAGTGGGGATAAGTATCGCCCAGCATCCTGTTTTTCCCAAACCAGTATCCATCCCAGTGACGGATTGCATTTTCAAACTGGTGATAATCCGCCTGTCTTGCATGAAAAAGCTTCAAAACCTCCAGCTGCTTTTCCGCCTCCGCAAAATACTTTTTCTCACCGGATACCTGATAAGCCTGAATGAGACAGTCAACGGCAGGCGCCACAATACTTTGTTCATAATCCACCTCACATGCCATATAAGCAAGACCTCTTTCCAGTATCCAGTCTCCATGTTCCGTAAGGTAGCCTCGAATTTCCTCCGCTTCCTTCTTTTTCCCTGTTTCCTGAAGCTTCTGGACAAGTTCCGCTGCCGGAAGCATAATCGGATAAAATTTTCCGCCGCCCTCCTGATAATATCTGCAAAGCGTACGATATGCATCCGTCAGATACTTTGAGCTCCCATACAAATTGTATAATTCCAGTTGAAAGCATGCGACCCACGGAGCGTTATACAGTCTCCTGTAATCATTAGCATACCGGATATCATTAAATACTTCCCCCGTATTTTCATCATAAAGCTCACGATATACATATCCGATATATCCTTCCAGGCTCTCTCTCAGCTTTACATCATCTTTTTCCTGCAGATAACGAGCCATTAAAACGCCCATTCCGACTCTTTCTCTGCCTCCATTATAATCATTTCTGTGATGATAATATATCCTGCCTTCCTCTGTGTCGTAAATGAGGTATGCGCCTTTCAGCGAATCTGCTTTTCCGTTATATTGCTGGTTGCGCGCAATAAATCGGCATCTCTTTTCAGCAAGTATTCCCGGCTCTTCGCTAACATAAAACAGGGCGCACAGTTTTTTGTCCCCTATACGGATTTCAAAAGGCATCTCCCCTGTCTTCTCCGGAGAATACCTGCAGGCTGCAAAAAGAAGATTTCCCTCCCGCCTTTGGACAGACGGAATTTCTCTGCCCCCGCTTTTTACGCTCACCGGTTCCTTCCCGTCTGCCTGCACCGTTACCTGAAACCTGATTTGCTCCCCTCTTAAAACAGTGCATTGCTCTGTTTCCAGTACCATGAAATTTTTATGCGCCAAAAGCTGCTGTTTAAAATCTTCTCTGTTCTGAAACCAGAATAATTCCCATGCGATAATCATACTTTCGCCCGGCATAAGCTCATCCGCTTCAGGATGAAGAATAAAATCGCCTCTGTCATTACTCAAATTTTCCAGCCGTCCCTGTGTGGTTTCCACACGTTCCTCGCTATAGCCGAAAAGGCTTCCTTTTGTCAGGACAAGCCCCAGATGCGGGGCCTCGCCGCCCATACGCTGCGCCATTACCCATGATGAATTTCCCCCGCAAAATATATGTGTATGGCATCTCTGCTTCAGGCAGACTTCCGCGTTTTCGTAATTATCGTTGAAAGTCGCATAAATTCCTATATCTGTTTTTCCTGTAAAAACCGGAAAATCTGATATATTGGTAAAGCAATAGGTTTCCTGCAGATTCCCATTGTCCAGAATCTCTCTTTTTACCTCATGGCGGATTTCTTCAGGGCAAAGTACGGTTCCCCATTTATTTTTCCCTTCTGCCCAATTCATGTGCCAGGAATCCTGTTTGCTTTCCAGCCGGACGATTCTCCTATCCATATCTTCTCTGAATTTGAATTCACTTTTCATAATTTCTTATCCTTTCACCGAGCCGCTCATTACACCTCCAATAATAAACCTTTGCATGAATAAATAAAAAACTAACAAAGGCAATGCCCCCAGTACCAGCATTTGAAACAGGCTGGTCCAATCCGTTGAAAATTGTCCTACATTTCTGTAAATTTCCTGAAGCAATACATCCTTTTCACGTTTTTGCAAAAAATATAAGGGCGTCATGAAATCGTTCCACAAAGTTAATGCATCCAGAATTGTAATCGTTGCAACAATCGGCTTCATCAAAGGAAACGTGATTGTCCAAAATGTCCGCATAGTGCCTGCACCGTCTATTCTCGCCGCCTCCTCAAGCTCCACAGGAATTGTGGATACAAAACTTTTAAACATAAAAACCGCATAAGCCATATTGGCCGCAATATTAATCAAAATTACTGCTGAAAGCTTATTCATCATATTTAATCCCTGAATCAGTTTATAAAGGCCGAGAATTGACATCTGTGCCGGAAAGAGCATACCGGATAAAATAAACAGGAAACCAGCTTTTGCCCACTTTCTTTCCGCTTTCCGGTTCAATGCATACCCCAGCATTGACGCACATATAATAATTCCCGTCACAGAACATACCGTTATGACCAGTGTATTGCCGAAGGCTCTGGGATACTGCATTCTTTCAAATGCATTAATATATCCTTTAAAGTCAAAGCTTTCGGGCAATGCCATAGGAGCCCCAGCTGCCTCTGCTGATGTCTTAAAGGTGGTGACTATCAGGTAATAAACAGGAAGGAGAACCACTGCTGAAAGCAATCCCAGCAGAATATATTTTAATGTCGTTTGCAGATTATTTTTTTGTGTCATTGTCCCAATCTCCTTTCCCATGTCCCGAACAGACCCAGCAGCACTCTGGATACTATCAGGCTGACAAATAAAAACATAATGCCAAAGGCAGCAGCATATCCATAATTTCCGTCCGCAAATTTTGCATACATCAATGTAAGAATGGTATCTGTCTTATGCGCCGGACCTCCTCCGGTCATGGATACAACAACATCAAATACCTTCAGCCCGGAAATAATACCGGAAATCAGATTGATTTTGAGAGCCGGTGCAAGCCCCGGAATCGTAATATGCCAGAATCTGCGCAAAGTTCCCGCACCGTCAATAGATGCAGCCTCATATAAATCGCTGCTGATACTTTGCAAATTCCCAAGATAAATAACCATAGACCAACCAAACCATTGCCACACCTGCGTAAAAATTATGGATGCCAGAGCATATTTCCCATCGCCAAGAAAGTTCACGGTTCCAACGCCTATACGTTTCAGAACCTGATTGACAAATCCCAAATCACTGGCCGATAAGAGATATTTCCACAGATATCCCACTACCAGCGTGCTTAAGACTGCCGGACAGAAAAAAGTTGCTCTGAAAAAATTCCGTCCTCTGAATTTTGTATTTAGCGCCGCCGATACCGGCAACGCAATCAGACTCTGGAAAAAGACAGTTGCAATTGCATAAATCAGCGCATTTTTGATTCCGCCCAGAATTGTCTTATCTCCAAAAATCTTTTTGTAATTATTGAAACCGGTAAAGCTGATATCCGGAGAAAAATTCGTCCAATTGAAAAAACTGTATCTGACCGTAAAAAGCAAGGGTACAATAAAAAATACAGTAAAAACACATATACCGGGTATGCTCATAAAAATATACGGCAAGTCGCTCTTTTTTCTTAATCTGTTATTCATTTTTCTCATCTCCTTTTACCCCGCATTTGCAGGATATTTTTAAAAAGAGCTGCCGAAGCAGCTCTTATCCGATAATCTCTACTCATAACGAATGGATTCCGCCTTACTGTCCAGTGCCTGCAGGAATCCGCTCACATCAAGGTCTCCCGATACCAGCCCCTGAATCTGGGAATTGATTTCGTCAATCAGAGACTGTGAAGGCATATTCACACTCCATCTGTCCCAACAGCATGCAATTCTTCCTTTTTCCAGCGCATCCACAACATTTTCATATTCCTGTGGAAGTCCCGTATTGACTCCCTCACGATAGGTACTGCTTCCCGCATTTTCATCAATAAATGCCTGCTGTACCTCAACACTCGCAAGCGCTTCCATTACTTTCATTGCGCCTTCCTTATTATCTGTATTAACATTGATTCCCCAGCTTGCCGCCGGTCCGCCGACCAGATAATTGCTTTCTGCTTTTTCTCCTGCAAAGGGCATTACGCCAAAGGAAATACCGGCTTCTTTAAAATTGTTATACTCCCATGGCCCAGTAAAAAACATAGCGGCTTTTCCTGTCATGAATGCTTCTTTTGCCTGTTCTCCGGATATTCCCACCATATCGGATGTTATATATCCATTCTCTACCAGCTTCATCCAGTTTTCCATATAGGGGGTCAGAGTTCCATCCATTTTTGCGGTTCCGATTGCAAAATTGTAATCAAAATCTTTTCCTTCTTCCGTCACTTCATAAAAATTGGATTCCATAAATCCGGAAAACGCATGCAATCCGTTGTCGCTGTCTGCCAGCCCCATGGAAAGGGGTGCAATCCCACTATCGTTTAACTTCTTACATACATCTAAAAACTCGTCAAAAGTCTGCGGCACAGCGGTAATTCCTGCCTGTTCAAACAAATCCGTATTATAGAAAACTCCTGCGAACCACCCATAACACGGAATGCCATAAATCTTTCCATCCATGGAGCAAAGTGCCAGTCCGTCCTTGCTGAATCCGTCCGCAAGCCCGGTATCTGTAATTTCCATTACATTCTCCGCCTTGATTCTTGCCGGGAAATTAGCACCATCCGCGATAATATCGGGGCCTTCTCCAGACGCCAGCTGCGTACTCAATACATTATTGTAATCTGCATTTGACACAAAAGTATATTCTACAACATACTCTCCGTTTAACTGCGTATTGATTGCTTCGATTACGCTGTCCATCGTCCCTTCTTCATACCAGCACATCATTGTAATCGTATTGTCGCCAGATGTTTGTCTTTCGGAGCTGTCGCTGCTACTGCTGCCATTGTCGTTATCGCTGGCATCGACAACGGTGCTGCTACCGTCGGCCTGATTCCCGCACCCTGCAACCGCCACAGATAACATTACGGCTGCAAGCAAAATACCTACTATTTTTTTCCTCATTATTTTCCTCCTTTAAATGTCCTGTTTAATGTTTCTGATTTTTATTTTACGTTTGCCCTTCTTCTTTTCCTATCCAAAATTTTTTCAATTTATATCACTTTTTTCGCATGATATAAAAAACCTGCAAAAATACTATTCTGCAGGTTCCTTCCTGTTATTTACGTTTCCTGAAGCATTTGGTTTTTCAGGCGAATCATTGATGTAGTTCCGTTTGTATCGGCTGATACTGTCAAACCGTATTCTGTACCGAACAACAGCTTAATTCTTTTATCCACATTTCCCGTTCCATATCCATAATTTTCCTTTTTCAGTATCCCTTTTCCTATTTTCCCGTATAAGGACTTTCCGTTATCAAAAACCTTTAAAATCAGCTCCTCCCCTTTGCATTCCGCTGATATCCGGATTTCCCCGTTTTCTTTTTCCAACTGATTAATGCCGTGCTCAATTGCATTTTCCACCAGAGGTTGTAAAATGAAAGTTGGAATCTTTATATCCATCATACTTTCATCTACAGCATAGCTAACCCCAAAAGCCTTTTCATGGGCACATAAAACGAGATGAATATATGCCCGAATATTTTCCATTTCCACGCGCAGGGCATCTACCGTTTTCCCTTTGTTCAGCGCTGTTCGGTAAAACACCGCCATCTCTGTCACAATCTCCGAAATTTTTTCTTCTCCGCAGTCAATTGCAAGCCAGTTAATTACAGAAAGATTATTATAAAGAAAATGAGGACTTATTTTTGACTGCAGTAGATTTAATTCCAGCCTCTGACGTTCGATTTCCTTATCATACACCTGATGAATAAGGCTTTTGATACGGCTTAGCATTTCCCGAATACTTTCCGATAAAATATGAATCTCATATATGCCTGACGGGGGCTGCTCTGCATCCAGATTTCCATTTTGAACCTCATTTACAGACTCCACCAGTAAATTCAGGTCTCTGACCAGAAAACGGGATAAAAAGCGCATACTCAAAAGCGCTAAGGTAAGAACAATACAGATTACTATCATGGGAGCTCCCAGTCCCCAAAAAGGATTCTGATGATAGTAGCCCTTATCAATCTTATAGTCCAGAAGCCATCCCGTGTCTCCCCATTCCAGTTTTTTTATCAGTCCGCTTTTTTCAAAATATCCGCCTGTCGTATATTCACATATGGATTCTCCATCGTCCCAAACCGTAATTATGGCCGGAACATTTTCCAGCATGGACAGCTTGTCAGAAAAGGCGCTCTCCTTTATCTCAATTACAAGTACGCCGATTACTTTAACCGGATATGTCGTTGTGATTTTTTTTCCGACATAAAAGCGATGGTTTTGATGCCACCATTTAATACCTGAAGTAGCTAAAATATCCTTATACCATTTCTCCTCCCTGACCTCTCGCGAATTTTCCAGAAGATTAGACATTGCGCTGGACTCTTTATCAGTGTAAACTGTTATCTTCTCATAATCCCGAGTGGATAAAAGCACCCCGTATAAAACTGTGCTGACAACCCTTGCGCTCTGGTTTACAGCCACATATTGGCTCTCGTCCATCTGCAAAAATTCCTGAAGCGTATAATTCGCCGCCAGATACCGCACGGAGCTCTCACATTGCTTTGCCCAGCTGTCCAGATTTTGCTGATTCTGCTGAATCAGATTCATACTTTCTGTCATACGCTGCTCCTGAATATACTGGTGCGCAGAATAAAAAATAAATCCTCCAAGAAAAAGAACCGGAATCATAATTACCAGAATAAATGACTGAATTAATTGTCTCCAAAACGATTTTTTTCTTGTTTTATCCATTCAGCAGAATCCTTTCTCTGTATTTTGCCGGACTGTATCCCGTATTGTTACGGAACAGGGCTATAAAATAAGATGTATTCAGATAACCGACCTTTTCGGCCACATCTCCCACTCTGATATTTGTAGTTTCCAAAAGCTCTTTTGCTTTCTCAATTCTGTAATTTGATATATATTTTACTATATTGCACCCCGTTTCAACCTTGAACAGTGTGCTCAGATACGCCGCCGTAATGTGAAGTTCATCCGCCACCATGGATACGCCAAGAGTATATTCCTGATAATTATCATGGATAAAGCTTCTTGCAAGCGCCACCAACCGGCCTTCCTCTTCTCTGTCCCCCTGTGTTTTTTCCAGTTCGTTAAGAAGTCTGAAAACTGCATTTTTTACCTGCCTAATCGAATTAGAACCATAAATATCCTCAACAACCTCCATCATACATTCCTTTTTGTTAAGAACTTCACAACATCTCTTGATTCCTTCCGAAAAGGTGTATTTTACGTAAATAGAGCTAAAGCCGGACTTTTTTTCAATATATGTGAATGCCTTTTCAAATTCTCTTTTCATTCCATTAAAATCTTCCAGCCTGGCACAGGTCTCCACTTTTTTGAAATACAACGAAAGCATATCGCTTTGATTTTTCACAAATCCTATCTGATTATCTAAAAAATAGGTACTCTCTGACACAAAAAACTGATAATCCAGTTGTTCCTGAATCCTTCTGTATTCCGCTCTCAAATCTCCTGATGACCGACAGCTTCCTCCCACGACAATGAAAACCGCAGACTGATACTTCTGCCTTGATATAAGAATCAGTTTCTCACATATTTCTTCCGTTTTCCTTAGAGTCCGCAATAGTTCTCTGGGCACAAGCAAAAGAGTCTGCGTATCATCCTTATTTACAACAATGGTTTCCGGCCTGAACAGTTCACGCAAATCATTTTCATAATTTTCCCAGTATCTTGCAAATGAGCTGGAATAGCTGGACAGTATTATCGGAACAACTTCCCCTCCAGCAAAAATTTTATCTTCAATTTCTGTTATATCGTCTGTTTCTATTTCCAGATATCGCAACAGATGTCGGTAAAATTTCGTATCTTCCACTGATTTTAATGTCTTTTTTAATATCTCATTCTCTGCTTTCTGCTTTTCCCTTGCGTCGCAGATTGCAACAACCTTGTTAAATAATGCCTGAAACTCACCCAGCTTAATAGGTTTAAGAAGGTATTGCATTACTCCAAGCGCAATTGCATTCTGAGCATATTCAAATTCCCCATATGCACTGTAAATAATACATACCGGGTTCCAACCGTTTTTATGTACCTGCCCTATTAATTCCATTCCTGTCATAACCGGCATTTTAATATCCGTGAGCAAAATATCTATCTGCGTATTTTTCATGATTTCAAGAGCCTCACGTCCGTCTTGCGCCTGATAAATATCCAGTTCGTACTGATACCGTCTGATAAGCTTTTCAATTCCATTACGCTCTCTTGATTCATCGTCTACAATTAAAATACGATATTTCCTCATCTCCAAACCCTGTCGCTTTCTATAGATAAACCTTTTCCTGTCTTAATTCATAATACACTGGTACTCTGAAAAAATCCATGTTAAGATATCCTTATATCACAATTTCCGACAATTGGCATTTATACGGAGGCACTCAAAATGGAAGATACCCAAAAAACAGAACTGTTTGAAAAGCTACCCGTCCCGAAGGCGGTCATGAAACTGGCAATCCCTACCATCATCAGTTCTCTGGTTATGGTAATCTATAATCTTGCGGACACTTATTTCGTGGGAATGCTTGGCGACCCCATCCAGAACGCGGCAGTCACACTGGCTGCTCCGGTGCTTCTCGCGTTCAACGCGGTTAACAATCTGTTCGGGGTAGGTTCCTCCAGCATGATGAGCCGGGGACTTGGAAGAAAGGATTATGACACTGTTTACCGCAGTTCCGCCATGGGATTTTACTGCTCGCTGATTTCCGGGCTTTTGTTTTCGGCATTTTATACGGCATTCCATACGCCCCTGTTAAGCGTGCTTGGGGCCGATGGCGGAACAGTCGGCGCAACCGCGAATTACCTGAAATGGACGGTAAGCTTCGGCGCGGCTCCCGCCATACTGAACGTGGTTATGGCCTATCTCGTGCGGGCGGAGGGTTCCTCCCTTCACGCCAGCATCGGCACTATGAGCGGATGTCTTTTGAATATTATTCTCGACCCCATATTTATTCTTCCATGGGGTCTTAACATGGGAGCGGAAGGGGCCGGCCTTGCCACCTTTTTATCCAACTGTGTGGCCTGCATTTATTTCTTTGTCCTGCTTTACAGGAAAAAAGAACACACCTATGTCTGCATCAGGCCCTCCATGGTGCGCTTTAACAAAGCCATTGTTATGGGGATTCTGGGAGTCGGCATTCCCGCTTCCATTCAAAATCTCCTGAACGTAACGGGTATGACCGTGCTGAACAATTTCACCGCCTCTTACGGTGCGGACGCCGTTGCCGCAATGGGTATTGTCCAGAAAGTCAACATGGTTCCCATGCAGGCGGCCATGGGATTTGCCCAGGGCATTATGCCGCTTATCAGCTACAGCTATGCCGGCAAAAACGTTTCCCGCATGAAAGAAACTCTCTTTTTCACCGTAAAGCTCACACTGTCTTTCCTTGTAGCCGTTTCCGTGATTTACTATCTCGGCGCCGGCTTCTTTACCTCGCTTTTTATGAAAAACGCCGTTATTGTGGATTATGGAACCCGACTGCTTCGCGGCCTTTGCCTTGGCATCCCCTTTTTGTGCATGGACTTTATTGCGGTGGGCGTGTTCCAGGCATGCGGGCTTGGCAAAAAGGCTCTCCTCTTTGCCGTGCTCCGCAAAATTGTGCTGGAAATCCCCGCACTTTTTATCCTGAATTACCTGTTCCCGCTCTACGGGCTTGCCTATGCCCAGATGACTGCCGAAATCATTTTATCCGTTGCCGCAGTTATCGTGCTGCGCCGTATTTTCAAACAGCTTGAAAAGGAAACTTCCCCGGCGAAAGCCTGATTTTATATGCAGGTTTTCCTGTTTCTGCTTCCGGCAACGCCCGCATGAGGGAAGCCATATTAAGCCTGTCTGCGCCGGTACTCCCGAAAGATTACCGGCGGAAGCAGAGCCGCCAGCACCCCGTAGAGAGCAAACAGAACCGGTATAGCTCCCGTTACCTTTCCGCCAATCGTAAACAAATCAAAATACTTCATAGCCCTTGCCACTCCCAGAAGTCTGTCGGGGAGAAGGGACAGAATTTTATTCAGTACAGGACTGCTGGTGATGTTTTCAAGAAACGACGGAAGGAAAATCAAAACAAAGGGAAGCATTACCGCCAGTACCGCGGATTTTGTCTTTGCCGATATCAACATACACAGGAAGGAAATAAAAAGGCATCCCACATATCCGCCGATGGCCACCATCAGATATTCCTGCAGATTGGTCACATTGTAAAAGCATTTCCAGCCGGAATAATCCGCCTGAACCGGACAGTTCCATCCGTCTGCCCCCAGAAAAGCAAACGTGAACGCGCTGTAAACCAGAATCATCACCCAGTAAACCCCTGTCGCAATCAGAAAACCCGCCCATACCTTGGCGCGTATCGCCTTATTTCTTCCGTATTCCGATGAAAAGAAAACCGAATCCGCTTTCCATGCATATTCATTTGAAAAAATTCCTGCCACAAGATACCCTAAAACCATCATTCCAATCATAACAATCGTCGGCGCATACTCAAACCACTGTGTCCATCCTTTCATATAATTATAATAAAAAGGTGTCTTCAGCTCCTCATAACGCCGAATCAGAAATTCCTTTTCCTCATCAGAAAACAGTTCCGCCGTTCCCTCCTCTGCAAGCCAGTCATTAAGAAGCTTTACCCTGTTTCCGTAAAAATTCCCCGCCTCTTCTTCTGACAGGGAATCCGCGCGATAATAATCGTACTCCCGGAACCCTGTCGCATAAGCGCGATTTAACAGCTCGCGGATTCCCATGATTCCCTGCCCCCAGCCATAGGCAATATTCCTTTGCTGCACATTATCCGACTTTGCCTCCGGCGTACTGCAAATCCGTATATTTTCCGCGATTACCTGACGGATTTTTTCTTCGTCCAAATCCCCGGCCCACTCCTCCTGCATCCTTCGCAGCTTCATCGCGGCTCCATAACCCCTTTCCGTATCCCCATTTTCATTGGTATAGGAAATTCCTGTGGCGAAATAGCAGGTAATCCCTGTCAGAAATAACAGAATCAAAAGCGCAATTCTTCCGCCTGTCCTCGTAAAAACTTTTTTTATCTCATATTTAAGCATCTTCTCCACCTGCTTTCTCGCCAAAATAATGTAAAAAAACATCCTCCAGAGTCGCCTCGTCCAAAACCGCGTTTTCAGAGGGCTTCTCCGCTGCCAGAACCCGGAGGGACACGCCGCCCGGCACGATTTTTACGTTGGACACCTTATACTTTTTCATATAAGAATCCACATCCTTCCTTGCCGTCTCCAAGGTCCATACCTTCTCCGTTATAGACTCTGTAAGCTCCGTCACCGTGCCCGAGGTGACAAGCCCTCCGTCCTTCATCAGAAGTATGTCGTTTGCAACATACTCGATATCCGACACAATATGGGTGGACAAAAGCACCAGCCGCTCCTGCGCCAGCTCGCTGATGAGATTACGGAAACGAATCCGCTCGCTGGGGTCAAGTCCCGCCGTGGGCTCATCCAGAATCAGAATCTCGGGATTGTTCAGCATGGCCTGTGCAATCCCCGCCCGCCGCTTCGTCCCTCCCGAGAGCTTCTTCATCTTCTTATTCTTCACCTTTTCAAGCCCCATCTGCTTTATCAGCTCTCCCGCCCGCTCTCTGGCCGTCAGGGGGCGCAGCCCTTTAATGGACGCAATATACAGAAGATAATCGTAAACCGTAAAGTCCGGGTAAAACCCGAAATCCTGGGGCAGATACCCCAGAATTTTCCGGTACTCCCCGTCCATCCCGAAAATATCCTCCCCGTCCCATGTAAGCGTCCCCTCCGTGGGCTTTATCAGGGTGCATATCATCCTCATCAAAGTGGTTTTCCCTGCGCCGTTGACCCCCAGAAGGCCGTAAACTCCTGTTCCAAAGGTATAGGACAGACCGTCCACAGCCGCCATGTCCTGAAATCTTTTCGTCACATCTGAAATTTCTAATTTCATATTGTCTCTCCTTTTTACATACGTTCAGCCCACTCCCTGCGGGAATCCGTTTCCGGCTGTATCCGGTCGCTTTATCCCCACATTACCCCGCATTTTCTCTGCCCCCTGTAAATACAATAGCCCAGATAAAAAGCGGTTACCGCCAGCATCACTATCCAGACTCCGCCGGAAACTGCTCCGTAAATCCTTTCATTCAGCACAAGCTCCGTCCAGATAACCGTCCATGCCATGCACATAAGCATTGAAACGGCCTCAGAACCGAACCGCCGGCTGTACAGGGTGCGGAAACAGATACAGCAGGTCACCATATAGGGAAGAAAAAACTGTACCGCCACTTCCAGGAAAACCGCCTTTCCATTCAGAACAACCGTCAGCATAAAAACGCTCAGCATTGCCATATTCGCCAGGGCGCAGAGTAAAATCCTTGCGGAATATATCTGCCGCAGAGAATACCTGGCAGCGCACTCTATCTCCATTGCATTACTGCTCCGGTTTTTCCACAGCTCCGGCAAAAGCAGGATTGCAAACAGCGAAGCTCCGATTCCCATGCACCTCTGACAATAATACCCGCTGCCCAGAACCTTCAAAATATTCCAAAGCACAAGCAGCACCGCCCCCTGCAGCAGCCACAGATACTTATGAATATATCTCCCCTGCTGATAGAGAAATTCCAATTTCGAGAGAGTCCTTTCCGCTTCACTCTCATAAAGCGCATTCATTGAACGGCGTATTGTCTCCTTCACATGCCTTTCTCTCTGAAAGCCCTCCGCCTGCGTTACCGCACCGGCTTCTCTTTCCAGACACTGCCTAATCTGTTTATCCGAAAGCTTCATAATTCCTCCCTTCAAAAGCTCTCCGCTTCACCCGCTGAGAATTTCATAAATCCTTCCGCTTTCCGACCAGCCTGCCCTCTGCTTTTACCCGGCTCGCTGCCCGAAAAATTCAATCGTCTCCGAAATAATTCCGAAGCAATTCCCTCGCCCTCCTTATCCGGTACTTTACAAGGGGCAGCCCAATCCCCAGTATCTCCGCAATCTCCTTCTGCTTTCTCTCCTGCGCGAAAAATAAAATGGCCGTTTCTCTGATTTCCTCCGGCAGACCTGCAAAAGCCAGTTTTATTTCCAGATACTTTTCAGGATTCTCCCCTGCTCCGGTTTCCGCGCCTGAATCCGGCTCCTCTGACAGCTCCTCCAGAGCAATCTCCCTGTTTTTTCTGTAAAAATCCTTACAAAGGTTGCCCGCAATCACATACAGATAATTTGCTGCCCTGCCGTAATGACGGTACTGACTGAAATTTCGGAAAAACCGCTCAAAGGTCTCCTGAGCCGCGTCCTCCGCATACCCGTAATCCCCGATGCGTAGCCGGCAGTACCGCAGTATCTGACCATAATATTTTGTTACAAAGGCTTCCACCGCCTTTTCATCCCCCATACGCATCTTTTGCGTAAGAAGAAAATCCATGTCCATGTTTTTGCTTCCCTGTTTTCTAAAAGTACTTTCTATATACTATAACGGTGCAGACAGGCAAAAAGATAGCCGCATGAATAAAATATCATGCGGCCGCCATATTAAAGTCACTTCCAATACTCTGTTTATCTTTCCATTCTGCACAAGTCAAACTTTTCCGCTATTTTTATATATCCTTCGGCTTCCTCAACCAAAAAATCCCCGCCACCAGCAGAACCGGAAAGATAATCGCCGCCAGAATCCCCTTTTTCAAATCATCCGACGCCATACTTGAGACATACCCCACCAGCGTGGGCCCGCCCGAGCACCCCAAATCCCCTGCAAGGGCAAGAAGCGCAAACAAAGCGGTTCCGCCGTTTCTGAGAGTTGCCGACGCCTTGCTGAAGCTCCCCGGCCACATAATCCCCACCGACAGTCCGCAGACGGCGCAGCCTATAAGGGACATCACCGGCGACGGAGCCAGGGAGATGCACAGGTACGACAGGACGCACAAAAGGCCGCTTCCCACCATGAATTTATCCAGCGATATCCTGTCTCCGAATTTTCCGTAAAAGGCGCGCGCGCTTCCCATCAGAATGGCGAATGCCATGGGTCCCGCAAGGTCGCCGACGGTTTTGCTTACCCCAAGCCCCCGCTCTGCAAAGGTAGACGCCCACTGGCTGACGGCCTGCTCGCTTGCCCCCGCGCACGTCATCATGAGCATCAAAATCCAGAATACTCTGGTTTTGCACAAATCCAGCATGGACATCCCCTTTTTGCCCTCTTCCACAAGAGGCGCAATCGGCGTCCCTGCAAAAACAAAGGTGTTGACAGCGGGCACTATCAGCCAGATACAGGTCAGTATCTTCCAGTTTTCAATTCCAAACAGCTTAAAGAACAGTGTGGAAAAAAGCACGACGCCCACATGTCCCCAGCAGTAAAAGGAATGAAGCAGGCTCATGGCCTTTTCCTTATTATCCGTAGGGCAGCTCTCCACTATGGGGCTTACCAGCACCTCCAAAAGCCCGCCCCCCAGCGCATAGACGGTAACCGAAATCAAAAGTCCCGCATAAGCGTCCGGCAGAATCTCCGGCAGTACCGCAAGCCCTAAAAGCCCCGCCGCCGCAAAAATATGGGCAATCATAATGGACGCCCTGTAGCCGATTTTGTCCACAAAGCCCGTTGACAGCAAGTCCACCAGAAGCTGAATTCCGAAATTAAAGGTAATCAGTATGGTAATCTTGCTTAACGGAATATGGTAAGTACTCTCAAAAGTCAAAAAAAGCAAAGGTACAAAATTGTTGATGATGGCCTGCACGATGTACCCTGTAAAGCAGGCGTAAATGGTTCTTTGATATCTGGCGTTCATGGTTGATGCTCCTTTGTGTTATCTATTTTTCAATTCGGCGTATTCCCTCATCTATGAGTTCCCCCTGACAAAATGCAAGCTGTCATAATCGACTGCCGGCAGTCGTTCCATCACCTTGCATTTTATACTGCTCATCGCCAACTCATACATTATATCATCATTCTTTTCCTGTTCAATTGGATTTTTTCACATATTTATGGTACAATATCACCAGACAGGATGTGAGGTTAGAAAGGATGCAGAAAATACTTACAACGGATGATTTGAGAGAGACAAAGCAGCACGGACAACCGGATTTTCAGATACAGTATTATCTGGATGATACCAGAGAATTTTTTAACAGTCAGGTGGACTGGCACTGGCATAATGAATTTGAAATCGTACTGGTTTCCGACGGAAGTGTGGATTTCCATATCGGGCAGCATACATTTACGCTAAACGCGGGAGAAGCTATTTTTATCAACAGCCGGGTACTCCATCAGTTTACCACCAGAACATACGGAGTGATGCCTAATATTGTATTTTCACCTGAATTTATTGCTCCGACTCAGACGGGTATTTATCAGAAATATATTGCTCCTGTAGAAAAATCCGCATTAGAATATTTGGTTTTAAGAAAGGATTGTGTATGGCAGGCTCAGATTCTTGGTGCAGTCACGGCATTGTTCCGGCTGATGTCCGAAGAAGGATATAACGAACTGCAGGTCAGGAACCTTCTGTCAGAGGCATGGCTTATTCTGGAGGAACAGACGCGTCCCCTCCTTACGGAAAACGAACGCAAGGCTGACATCAACTTTTCCCACAACAGCGTAATGGTCATGATGCAGTATATTCAGGCCCATTACAGGGAACCTGTCAGCCTTGACGATATCGCTTCCACTGTCAGTATCAGCAAAAATACGGCTATCCGCTATTTTAACGCAACTATCGGGATGTCTCCTGTCGATTATCTAATCAGCTTCAGGATAAATCTTGCCTGCAGGCTTCTTAAGGAAACTTCCGATAAAATCGCCCGTATCGCCGCCAGCGTGGGGTACGAAAATACCGGTTATTTCTGCAGACTGTTTAAAAAACAGACAGGCCGCTCTCCCGGAGAATTCCGCCGGTTATAAAGCCCCGATGGTTTCCACCACCGACATCTCCCGGATGCTTTTCGCCGGCCCCGCTACCGCAAGAATCACCGAGCCGATAACCACCGCCGCCATCAATAGCAGCGCCGCCACTGGCACAGGCCAGGCAGCCCCCCATCTGGAAGTAATAAGCATCTCATAGCACATTTTGTTGATTGGTATGCCAATGACGGCCCCCGCCGCAATTCCCGTCAGGGCATAAGTCCCCGCTTCCGCCGCCACCATACGGATGACCTGCTTATCGCTCATACCGATGGCACGCATGGTTCCGAACTGCGTCAGCCTTGCGGAAACGCTCATGCTGATACTATTGATGATATTAAATATGGTTATCAGCACAATCACCGCCAGAAATCCATAGACAAACAGTACAAAGGAATAGTATGCCCCTCTGACCTCCTGATTGCCCTTCCGGCTGTCGGAGAACGTCCGCCCGTCCGCCAGATTCCTGATTTTCTCCACATCCTCCTCCGACGCATTCCTCACAAGCTGAATATCCAGTATGGTATAATTTTCCTCCCCGGTAATCTCCCGGAAAGCGTCTTGACTGCACACAATGATGCCATGCTCGCTGTAAAAAGGCGTCTCCGATAAAATCCCGGCAACCGGATAATCCTTTTGCCCGCTTATTGTGGGAATCGTGACGGTTTTCCATACATCTGCCCCTTCCGCCGCTTCCGAACCGGCTCCTTTGTCCGTACTGCGTCCCGCATTTTTCGCGACATCATCCGCGCCTCCACCCGCCGCTTTGTACAAAGCCTCCCGGGCCTTATAGTCCAGCAGCACGCCGCCTCCTTCTTCCGCGTCCTTCACATTTCCCTCTATCAGCGAATCCTCCGCCCATGCAAACTGATTTTCCTCATAGGAAATGAGGTGCATTGGAATCGTCTCTTCCGCAGCTTCCCCGCCCCCTGTTACCGGAACGGAATAGGCAAAGCTTCTTCCGTACATCCGCTTAACCGCCGGGTTGCCCTTAAGCTCCTCCATAATTTCTTTCGGAATCGAACAGGTTTCGTCCCGGCTGACAATGGAAAGGTCCGGCTGCCAGGGGTGTAAGGGGTTAATCGCATAGTTCATAAAGTCAATCGTTGTGGTAAAGGCAAGGAATAAAATCACGCTGAAAGCAAAGGAGCCTGCCATCAGAAACAGAGTCCTCCCGCTCCCTCCCGCATGATGGACGCCCAGCGAAATATCCACCCGAAGCCGGTTTCCCGCCGCGCGCTTTACCTTCCGCACAAAGCCCGCATTTCCCGAAACGGCTGTCAGCGGGGACACCTTTGCCGCCCTCCTTGCCGGCACATTTGCCGCCAGAAGCACCGTAACCACGCCGATAACCGTTCCCGCCGCCAGTCCCGTCAGACTGATTCCCAGGCGCATCTCCGCAAAATAGCGGGGGCTTAAGACTCTTAAAAGCCAGCTTAAAGCCATTGTAACGATTACCGACAATAAAAGTCCGGCCGGAATTGCCGTCCTGCACCAGTTCAGCGCCTCCCGCCGCACGAAGCGCCTTACCTGAGCGCAGGTTGCCCCAAGGCACCTTAGCATTCCGAAAAATTCCGTCCTTTTGGCAACCTGGCTGTTCATGCTGCCTGTAATCATCAAAATGCCCGCCACCATCACCAGCACCGCCAGCATTGCCGCCGTCAGGTAAATTTTTACGATATAAGAATCGTTGCTCTGCAGCATCATCCCGAGAATTTTTACATTCTGTCCCACCTTATCCGCCGGAATCCCCATCTCGGAGCTGATTTTTTTAATGCTTTTCTGGATATTGCATAAAGGCTTAAATTCCACAAAGCATTCCAAATCTTTCTGCTCTGTGTCGCCCATAAAAGACTGCTCATAGCTTTCACTGTTGAGGAAAAGACCGATGGCGTCATACTCGGCCATCATGGAGGTGGTCTCCGAAATACCCGTAACTCTGTAGCGCAGCTCCCCTCCTTTCGGCGTTTCCAGCGTGAGATAATCTCCCACCGAAATTTCCGTCTGTTTTTGCAGATTGTCCGTCACCACAGCCTCGTCCGCTTCCGTGGGAAAATGTCCCTCCACAATCCTCGCAAGAGGAAACAGCTCCAGAAAATCCTCGTCAAATCCGCAGACAGCTGCCTTTTTTCCTTCAATTGTATAGTCCTTATCCAGTTTATAATTTGTCACCGCATAGCGGGAGGAACGCTTCACCTCGGGGTACGCCCCAATCATTGCCGACTGCTCCTTTGTCACTCCCCGGAAAGCCGCATGCCATGCGCCGTCGTCCTTAAGCGCCATCGCCCGCTGGTTGCGGATTTCCATGTCCCCCATTCCGAAGATGGCCGCTATCAGAAAGACCGCAAGGGTAATGCACAGCCTGGTCATCCGGCTCTGCTTTCTGTGAATTTTTTCCGAAACGGGGATTAAATCAAGATATCCTTTCATGCCTATCTTCCCTCCCCTAACTCGCTCAGAACCCCGTCCGCCACACGGAATACCCTGTCCGCGCTGGACGCCAGATTCTGATTATGAGTAATCATCAGAATTGTCTGCTGATACCGTTTCGACGCCTGATGCAAAAGGCTGATGACGTCCCGGCTGTTTCCCGAATCCAGATTGCCCGTGGGCTCGTCCGCCAGAATCATCATGGGCTTTGTAATCAGCGCCCGTCCAATCGCCACCCGCTGCTGCTGGCCGCCGGAAAGCTGCCCCGGCAGATGCTTTCTCCTCTCCTTAAGCCCTAACACCTCCAGGATTTCCTCAAGCTGCTCCGGCTGCGCCTTCCTGTTATCGAGCAGCAGCGGAAGTATGATATTCTGTTCCACGTTAAGCTCGGGCACCAGCTGAAAGGACTGGAAAATAAAACCGATATTTCTCCTCCGAAATATTGTCCTTTCATTTTCCCTCATGGAAAAAAGCGTCCTCCCGTCCAGATATACGCTTCCACTGTCCGGCTCGTCGAGCGCCCCGATGCAGTTAAGCAGCGTGCTCTTTCCCGAGCCCGACTCGCCCACCACCGCGGCAAATTCTCCTTTCTGCATGGAAAAAGACACATTTTTCAGCGCTTTTACCTGCGTTTCTCCTTTCCCGTAGGTTTTACAGAGATTTTCAACCTTTAATATTTCCATAACTATTCACCTTCCTTCGGAAAGTATCATAACAAAAGGCTCTTACAGCCGGGTGAATTTCAGCTTACAGATTTGTAAGAAAGGAAATGGTAAATTCGCTCCCTTCTCCCTGCACACTTTCCACAGACAGCGCCGCGCCCTGTCCCTCCAGAATTGCCTTTGCAAGGGGAAGTCCCAGTCCCACTCCCTTTACGTCTCTGGAATTTTTACTCCGGTAAAACCGTTTGAAAATAAAAGGAATATCCTCCGGTGCGATTCCGCTGCCGTTATCCGCTACCGAGAGCCACAGCATCACCGGCGTCCTCTCCCACTTAACGCGGATGCTTCCGCCCCTTTCGGTATGGTCAAGGGCATTTTTTATCAGATTGCTCACCGCCTCCCCTGTCCATTCCAAATCGCAGGCAATCCGTTCCCTGCCGTCGCCTTCTGTCACGATGGTTTTTCCCTCCGCCTGCGCCCGCGTCCGCAAATCGCCCAGGGCACGCTCCGCCAGCTCCTCCACAAAAACCTCTGTCTTTTCGAAGGTGATGCTTCCCGCATCGACCCTCATAATCTTAAGGAGGGATTGAATTAACGCGCTCATTCTCTCTAAGGACTGCAGGGATTTTGCGGAAAACTCCCGCACGGTTTCCTCCCGCCCCGGCTCCTCCTCCATAATCTCCGCGTACATGGTCAGGGCGGCAACAGGCGTTTTCAACTGATGGGAAATGTCCGAAACAGTATCCTTCAAAAACTCCCTCGCCTTCCGCTCTGACTGCGCCTTTGCCTGCAATGCCGTAGCAAGCTGGTCAACGGCGCCGAAAAGCCGATAAAGCATTCCCGTTTCATTTTGCCAGAGACGCTCCGTAAAATTCCCCTCCGCAAACTGCGAGACAACAAGCTGCGCCCGCTGATACAGCCGCTCTCTCTCTTTCAGAAAATAAACCGTTCCTCCCGTCAGCAGGCCGCAAAGCAGCGCCCCGGCGGCAAAAGCCCATAATAAAAAAACGACTGTCGTTTTCTGTACCTGCGGCAGCCACCAAAAATTCGTATCCTCTGTTCTTCCCGTTTTAGATAAAAAATCCCTTCCCGCCTCCGTTGCCTTCTCCTCTGAAATGACGCCGGCAACCACCTCCGGCGGAATCTCCCGCTCAAGCATCGCCGAAACAAGGGCGCGCTCCCGCTCAAGCATGGCCCGCTTTGCCTCCCGTCCGTGCATCCAGCCCATAAAACCGCACAAAGCCAAAATCCCGGCGGCAAAAAATAATATGAATATAAAATACCTTCGCGACTGCCTTTCATCCATAAAGCTCATCTTTTTACCCCTGTTTTCATTCCGCAAAGCCCCCGGCACATCCCTTCCGCTGCCCGGACTCCTGCCCTTTTTACAGCTCCTCCGCTTTCCACTGATACCCGAACCCCCGGACGGTCTTAAGATACCGCGGATTTGACGGGTCGTCCTCTATTTTTTCCCGAAGCCTTCTGATATAAACGGACAGCGTATTGTCGTCCACAAAGCTTCCGTTATCGTCCCACATTGCGTTTAAAATCATGGTTCTGGTCAGCACCCGGTTACGATTCTTTAAGAAAAAGCACAAAAGCCGGTACTCCGCGCCTGTCAGCTCCAGATTTTTTCCGGCAAGTCTTGCCCGGCTTTCAGATAAATCAATTTCCACCGGCCCGGATTTCAGCCGCTCGCCCTCCCCGGAAGCCTTTCGCCCGCTTCTGCGCAGCAGCGCATTGATACGGGAGCACAATTCCCCCAGCTTAAAGGGCTTGGTGATATAGTCGTCCCCGCCGCCGTCCAGCCCCCGGATGACGTTGACCTCCTCGTCCAGAGCCGTGAGGAAAATAACCGGCACTTCGCTGCCCTTTTTCCTTATATTTTCACACAAATCAAATCCCGTGCCGTCCGGCAGACCGACGTCCAGCAAAAGGAGGTCGTACATGACCGGTATCTTCTTTTCAGATGCATTCCCCTTTTCCGCCGCGCCGCTTTTCCCGCCAAGGAACTCGTACGCTTCTTTCAGGCTCATTGCCACATCCAGCTCAAACCCGTTCTTGCGGAGAGAATAGGCAAGACCGTCAATCAGGCTGATATCGTCCTCCACCAGTAAAATTTTTGCTTTTTCTTCCATATAATATACCTCCGCCGGGCAGAATTTGCAGCCTCCGGTATCCGCTGTCTTTCTCCAGCCTGCCATATCCGGTTTCCGCCCCGAACTTCCCTCACCTGCTGCCGGAAAGCGGAACCACCAAAAATTCCCCGCCGGTATTTTCCGCCATTCCCTCTTTGAGCAATGCCGCCACGCTTTCCTCGTACTCCCCGTCCCTCAACATAACCTCTGCAAATTCCCTTCGGATGCAGAGATATTCCGAGCCATAGTAAACCGTCCTTAAATCCTCCAGACTGTCCGCCGGGCTTATGGTTCCCTCCACCACATCCGGTCGGTAATAAGAGGAACGGAAATCAATGTCGTTAAAGATAATCACGGACCTTTCCGGTATTTCCTCATAGGCCTTGTCCCACTGGCCCGCAAGCTGCGCATAATAGCTGTCCGATGTGTCCATGCCCCCGTTTTCAAACAGGGACCATGCGGCCAGAATCACCAGAATACTCACAGCCCCGCCAAAGAAATGAAAGCCCCTTTTCCCCCGAAGATAAGGCAGCAGAAGCCCGATGAAAGCAAAACACAGCAAAAAGCTGGCCGGCTCGAAAAACCGGAAATAAAAAGTGTCCATGGAGGAAAAATACCGAATCACAATAAATATCAGGTAATAGGAAACCCCCATAAAAATCATAACCGACTCCCTGCTAAAGGGACGGCAGTTTTTCCACGTAAACCAGACAAGCCCCGCAATCACCGTCGCCACCACAAACACCTTCAGCTGATAGGGAAAGCCCTCAATCAGCTCCGGTATCTGGAGGGAAAAGACGTTAAACACCTCCGTCAAAAGGCTCTCTATCAAATCGTTGGTAAGCTTTTCGTAGTCGTCCCACCAAAGTGTCCTGCTGACCCCGGAGGCCATGCCGTTCATAATTTTATTTAAAAGAAGATAGGCCATGCTAAGGCTCCCGGATACAAAGGCGGTTACCATCAGCATCACCGGTTTTTTGAAAGCCCTTTTCTCCTTTTTCTTAAGTGCGCCGATAAAGAAATACAGAATATAGGCGCCGGTTGCAATCCACACATAAATCCCAAAATATCTGGTCAGAAAGCAGCAAAGCCCCAGAAGCCCCAGCACTAAATACCGGCGGCCGCCCGGTTCTTCTTCCTCCACAATCCCTGCAAGGGCCAGAGCAAACCCCAGCAAAAACACCATAAAGGGGATTTCGCTCCAGGTATAATAGGAAAGATTCAAAAATCCGATATTGGTCAGGCACAGAGCGTATACCCACGCGTCCTTTTTGAAATACAGCCTTATGACCACCAGCAAAATACCGATAATTACCATGGTAAGAAGCTTGGAGGCAAGATAAGCGTCCGCGCCGGTGACTGCCATCATGAGGGCAATAAACGCCGGATAGAGAATTGGCCAGTTCGCAAACCAGGAATCGTAGCCCGCCATGCCGTCATAATGAAAGCCGTTCCCGGCCGTCAGATTCACCGCCTCCCGCAGATACCCCGCCGAATCCGCGGAGATATAGACACCTTTTAAGCAGGCCCGCGAATAAATGCTAAGGCACACCGCCGAAAACAGCAGAATCAGAAACAAATCGTTTCCATACCTTGCAAAAAATTTCCCGAAAGGAACCTTGCCAACGCACTCCCGCACCCTCCGAAAGCCGAACACCACACAGATTATTCCAAACAAAGCAGCTAAAATACATATAGGAATGGAATAGTAGAGTATCTCACCATAGGTTACCGCCACTTCTTCCGCAACATTCACCCCCATGGATATGCCGCAGTCCACAGGCTCGCCGCCCTTTTCCACCGTCATAGTAAACGGAAGGCTTTCCGCCCCGCCCTCCGGCACCTGCATAAAATAAGGCTCGCTTCCGTCCGCCAGAATTGAAAGCTGATAGGTCTCCCCTTTTGCAAAGGCAATATTGGCCTCCACCAGAAACCATTTTCCGGGGGAAATGCTCTCCACCGGAATCACCTGATTCAACAGAAGATTCGACGCGCCGTCCGTCACTGCAAAACGCACCGTTCCCCGGCTCTCCTCGGAGATGTT
Source organism: uncultured Lachnospiraceae bacterium (assembly GCA_947063675.1). GTDB lineage: Bacteria > Bacillota > Clostridia > Lachnospirales > Lachnospiraceae > Suilimivivens. Next base: position 32,524 of record CAMSTM010000001.1, read on the forward strand.
CACTAAAAGCACCCAAAAGCCGCCCGCCGTAAACTCCTCCTTTGCGCAAAGGGATGCCTCTACCGGAACCCCCGCCTCACATTCCACATAGACAGGCTCCCCGTTAATTTCAGGCAAAATCTCTGTGGTTTTCCGCCCGTTCTGCGCCGGGTGAGTCAAAACCAGCATCGCTGCCAGAAGACCGCATAAAATCAGTAAAATTGCCGCCGCTTTTTTTATCATTGTTTTATTCATAATTTTCCTCATTTCTGCGTTGTCCTTTTCACAGCTGTCAATATCCCCAAATTCTTACAGATACCGTGCGTATAAAGGCTTAAAGGTCAGGCCATCTTCTCCGCCAGTTCCATGGCGCGCTCCACCACCACGTCAGAATTGTAATGGGAATGCTCCCCCCAGCGTCCCAGACCGTAAATCTGATTTTCCCGCCCAAAGGCAAGGAGTTTTTCCACAATCTCCGGTTTCCCCATGGTGTTTAAGGGGTATGCATAAGCATTCAGGTAACGGTAATTTTCATCCTCCGGTGAAAACATGGCCGTTCTCTCCTCCCTGGTTTCCAGCCAGTATCCCCTGCTTTCCTGGCAGAAATTATGGCGAACCAGAATTCTGTGATAAGGAATCTTCAAATCCGGCACATAAAGCCAGTGGGCCTGCGTGTCCAGATTCTCCGGCACATATCTGATTTCCACGGCGCTGGATTTCAAATCCTTTATGGACAAAAACAGCTCCTTTGGCATACCTTCTATTTTTGAAAAGGACACCCATGGAATTGTCGTAATGATTTTATCGGCCATAAAAGTCTGTCCGCCCTTTGTTTTCACCGCTTTCGTACAGATTTCTTCCGCCTCGCACCCGTACACTACCTTCGGCGCAACCGCCTCCGCCATCCGCTTCCAGACCTCGCCGTATCCGTACTTTTTCGGGTAATAAAAGGAGGCATGGCCCGGCTGGGAGCCGAAAGGCTTTCTCGCAAGGCAGGAACGAAGGGTATCCTCAAAGCTCACATCGGGGAGCTTGTCGAGCCAGTAGATTCCAAGTGTATCAAGCTCGTCCGCAAACATTTTCTGATTGTAGGGCAGCATGTAATCATCCGCAATCTTTTGCCCCAGCTTCCAGACAATCCACTCCACGAACCGCTCCGGCACCGGCTCGCCGCTGTTGCACCCCGCCTTTGCTATGGAAGAAAGATATTCCACCTGTTCCTCTAAGGGAAACTGCCAGATATTGGCCTCCAGGGGATGTCCCACCACCGCGCTTTGCAGGCAAATACGGCTGTCCCTGCGAAAAAGCGCCCACTCCTCCTTTGGCAGGAAATCAAACAGAAATTCGCACACCTTCGGCCTTCGCACGTCAAGGAAATGCCCGCCGCCGATATCTAAGGGGCTGCCGTCAACCTCCGCAGAGCGGCAGAGCCCGCCCGCTTCCTTCTCCTTTTCCAGTATCAGAAAGGATTCCTCTCCTTTTCTTTTTAACATATTTGCAAAAGTAAGGCCGGCAGGACCGGCCCCTAAAATCAGATATTTTACCTTTTCCATTTGCATACCTCCGGCTCATGCTTTTTCAGCATAAATAAAATTTTGATGGCCTCCGTCACAGAGCTTCCCTTCAGGCTGGAAGCCGTTCCCACATAGTGAATCGGAACCTCCACCGTGCGCAGGTTCCGGCAATAATAGCGCATTTCCGTCTGATACATATGTCCTGTGGAGAGAAAGCTGTCCAGATGCAGCTGCTCAAGAATTCCCCTCTGAAAGCCCTCAAAGCCGCTGGTCATGTCCTTGAGCGCAGTACCAAGCACCGCATTTGACAAAAAGGTGCCGCCCTGGCTTAAAATCCGCCGGTATAAGGGCTGTTCTCTCATGGAACCGCCGTCCATAAACCGGGAGCCCCAGACACAGTCGTAGCCCTCCTCCAGCTTTTCCAGAAACTGTGGGATTTCCGAGGGTAGATGGCTTCCCCCGCCGTCCATCTCAATTATCCGCTCCGCCCCGTCGGCAAGGGCCCTCTTAAAGCCCTCCAGATAACAGCTGATAACCCCGGTGGACTTTTCGTGGAAAATACATTTCACCCTGTCGCTTACTCTTTCTCTGTCCCGTATGATTTCCTCTGTCCTGTCCTTCGAATAGCTGTCGATTACCGGATAAATATGTAAGTTGTCATAGGGCAGACCCAGAATCTCATCCAAAATCCGCCCCATGGTCGTCTCCTCGTTTGCCACAGGCATCACGATAATTGTTTTCTTCATCTCCACCTCATCCGCACTTTTCTCCTGTCGGATTTATCCGCCGCCCTTCGTGCGCTCAGCCGTAAAAATCATTATTGAATATCAGATAGTCGTCTCCGTCAACCAGAATAACCCTTCCCGTCAGAACATTGCTGTATGTCTCAAACAGATTCTTTGAAATCAGCAAAAGAGCGTCTTTATCCTCCACAAATACCGGAACGCCTCCTTCTATGGGATCCAAATCCCCAATAATATAAATGTCCGCCACACTGTTCTGCTCCCATTCATTTTGGCGGCAGTACTCATTCCGGCTGTTTTCAATGTAAATCCTCGCTCCCCGGTATTCCGGATACTTTTCTATCAGGGAGGAGATATCTCTTCTGATGTCCGTATTGTTCTCATAGTTCAGTGTCTGCAGGCTCCACAGCGACTTATCTGCACTGATTCCAAGGCCGATAACCGGAAGCAGCAGCAATATCAGTGCAATTCCCTTCTTTTTACCGGGAATATCCAAGGCGCGCGCCAGAACCGCCCCTGTTATCATGCAAAAGGGCAGATAGCAGATATAGCCGTACCACTCCATAAAGGAGCCGGAGGCGCTGTAAGCCGCAAGGGACACCAGAAGCCACACCACAAACAGATATAGCCTGCTTCCGATGATTTTCCTTAACAGGCTTTTCCCTTCCGCAGCCCTCTTTTCCTCCTTTTTCTGAAAGAAAAGAAGCAAAAGCGCACCAAGGACTGCCGCCAGAGCCAGCAAAACAGTCGGCTTCGTCCCGAAATATCTGATATATCCCAGATAATCCGACTCCCCAACCACCCTGTCCACAATTTCCACACCAAACATCTGTGCAAAAAAGGCTAACCCGTCGTAGGAAAAACGCACCGCCGCCCAGATTCCCGTTGGAAGCGCTGCGCCAATTGCTGCACCGATATAATGCTTTAGCTTAAGCTTTTTATAAATTCTCGGCAGATACAGAATACAGACCACTACGCCGATTCCCATATGCATACACTTTGCCATAAAGGCCAGCGACAGAAACACGCCGCAGCCGGTAAACAGCCAGGGTCTTTTTTCCGATTCATACAGACATACCATAGCCGCCATAAACATTAACAGATACAGTGCGTCCGCGTCCGCGCTTCTCGCCATATGGAAGAAAAACATATCCGTACAGGAGACGAAAACAATCCCGGCAATAATCGCCGCCTTTTTTCCGAAATATCTTGCCGTTGATAAAAAAATCAGCACAAAAAGCAGCACCGCAGCTATCGCAGAGGGCAGCCGCATGGCAAAGAAGCTAAAGCCCAGGCTCTGAAAACACAGGGCAATGCACCACATGATAAAGGGCGGTTTCAAATTATAATAGTCAACCGCATACCGGTAGGTCTGTATCCACCAGTTCCCTGACTGAATCATTTCATACGCGTTAATCCCGTAGATTGCCTCGTCCCAGTTCTGAGTCCCGGCCTCGCCTAAATGATAAAAACATAACACACAAGTCCATGCGGTAAGAAGTAAAAACATTCCCGCAAACAGAAGCTTTCTTATAAAAATATCTTTCCTTTCCAAAAATCTGTTCCCCTTTTACAATTGATTGCCTGTCTTATTTCCGTTTTTTGGCTTTTATTCTTTCATTTTTTGCCTGTATAAGCATTACAGGCGTCAATCACCATACCCGCTTCCCCCTCTGTCATCTCCGGAAAAAGCGGAAGCGTAATGCAATGGGAGGCAAGATACTCCGCATTGGGGCAGTCGCCCGGCTGATAGCCCAGATTCTTATAGGCTTTCTGCAGATGGCAGGGAACCGGATAATGCCGGTTGCACTCGATTCCCTTTTTCTCCATATAAGCAAGGAAATCCTCCGGGTTCTCCACCGTAATCACAAACAAATGGAACACCGGCTCCGTATTCTTCGGATGGGCCTGCATGGTAAGAAGCGGATTTGTGATTTCTTTCAGATATCTCTGCCCGATTTCCCTGCGCCTTGCTGTCCACTGCGGCAGATATTTCAGGCTGACGCTCAGAACCGCTCCCTGCAGTCCTTCCAGTCTGTAATTATATCCCACAACATCGTGATAATACCTCACCTGGCAGCCCTGATTCTTGATGGTGGTAATGGCGTCATAATATTCCTTTTTGTAACAGGTAACGCTGCCGCCCTCGCCAAAGGCATATAGATTCTTACCCGGATAAAAGCTGAAGCACCCCAACTCTCCCAGACTTCCCGCCATCCTGCCCTCATAGACCGCCCCGTGAGCCTGAGCGCAGTCCTCCACCACGTAAAGTCCGTGCCTGTCGGCAATCGCCTTTACCTTATTATACTCGAAAGGCTGTCCGTATAAATGGACTCCAAGGATTGCTTTCGTTTTTTTTGTGATTTTTTCTTCTATTTTGTCCGGGTCGATTTCCCAGGTATCGCCGGTACAGTCCACAAAAACAGGCACGGCCCCCGTATAAGTCACTCCCCATGCGGTTGCTATGTAGGTGTTGGCAGGGACAATCACCTCGTCCCCCTCCCCGATTCCCAGCGCCATCATGGCACAGTGCAGCGCGGAAGTCCCGTTGTTCACTCCCGCCGCGTAAGGCACCTGACAGTACTCGGCAAATTCCCTGTCAAACTTATCCGCAAATTTTCCGCCTGAAAAAGCCGTTTCCCGGCAGACTGCCTCGATTGCCTCAAGATACTCCTCTTTATGCTTCTCATAATCTCTCGATAAGTCAATTCGCTTTAACATATTTATAACCATGCTCCTTTCCAAAACGCTCAGGCTTTCTTTCCCTTTCCCTTTTCTTCCTCCCGGAACGCCTTATGCAGCCTCCACATCCGAACCACATAATTTTTTATGGTCTTCCACACCTTTACGGTAGTGTTGTAATCCTCCTGCCACTCCACAGGCATATCGTAAATCACTACCCCCATCCGCTCCGCCCGAAGCAGGAATTCTATGGTATAAAACCACCCGTTATCATTGCTGCAGACTGCCGCCAGCCGCCTGGCGGTATCCTTCCGAAGAAAGGTAAAGCCGCAAACGGCATCCGTCGCCTTCATGCGGAAAAACAGCTTTAATAAAAACACAAGCCCCATAGAGGTAATCCTGCGGTACCACTTTCTTCCCTTTGTGTCCGACTCCTTACTGAAACGGCTCCCGTTCACATAGGCAAGCTCCGGCCTTGTCCGAAACAGCTCGATGGTCTTCCCCAGATATTTCAAATCCGTGGACAAATCAATATCCATATACCCCACCAGCGCGCTTTCATTCAGGGCAATCCCCTTACGGAAAGCCACGCCCACGCCACGTTCTTCCATTCGGACGTAGGATACCTCCTCCGGGTACTTTTCCGCAAGCCCCTTTCCAATCTCCGGCGTTTCGTCGTCGGAGCCGTTGTCCAAAATGGTGAGCCTGTAAGGTATGGTAATATTTTCCTTCAAATACGCTATTGTCCTGTCTATTCCGCTTTGGAGCCGGAGCCGCTCGTTCAAAACCGGAAACAGGAGATTGATTGATAATTCTTCCCCGTTCAATGTTTTACCACCTTTTCTATATCCGAAACCAGATATCTCTGCTGTTTAAAAATTAAATTAAGCATCACCGAAAGATATTTTAAAATAATCGTAAGAAGGGCAAACACCCCGAAAAATCCGAGAGCCAGAAAACCCATGGTAGAAAGCCAGCCCTCCACAGGCTTCGTATTGTCGTTTAAGAAATCGCTGATTATATAGATTCCCATAAAAACCGTGACCATCAAAAACACGCCGCAGATAATCGCGGACGTCCGCTCAAGCACGTTGGTGAAATAAATAAAAGAATCCAGCGCCAGCGTCGTCCTCTCCGAGGCCACCGTCTTGTTTTTCACACGCACGTCCACGTCCCGGCTGTCATAATAAATGGTGGTGTTTCCAAGGCCGCAGTCCATATAAACCGCTTTTCTGTAGGGAATATACTGCCCCATGGACTTGATTCTGTTGATTGCCCGCCTCGACATCACCCGGAAGGTCTCCGGTCCGATTTTGCCGTTTCCCCTCTTTGTCTTGTTATACAGGGCATAAAAAAGCTTCGACGTGAACCGCATTTTCCCTTTGCTGCTGGCCGCCACAATATCATTGCCCGTTAGCAGCTTATAATATACGTCCATAATGACCTTCTCGTCATAGTCCACGAAAATATCGTCAAACTCGTACACAAAATCGCCTATGGCAATATCCCTTCCGGCGTTCATTGCGCTCTCCAGTCCCTGGAAAAAGCTCATGTGCACCACATTTACCATCACATGGAGCTTTCTCTCCTCCACATACTCCTTCAAAAGCTCAACCGTGTTGTCCTGACAGGCGTCGTCCACACACACGATTTCAAACTGCTCGAAATGATTTTCACAGGTACGGATAACTGTATCCAGGAAAAATTTCAGATAAGGGGCCGAGTTGTGAAGATAAATAACAAGCGATATGAATTTCTTTTCCTTTACAGTCTGTGTTGTATTTTCCATATTTCTCCTTTATTTTAAGTAATCGTCCAGGTCGTAAACCGTGTTGATTTTGCCTGAGAGCACACTGACAAAGGTAGGATTTGCGCTCATCACCCTGATTGCCGTGGGCCTTGAATCGTCCACCTCCGAGCTCTTTAAAATCGGCTTCATGGAATACAGCGATTCCACATAGGTATAAGCGTACTCCGGCTTCATATATTTATCCGCCAGATGAGACATATAAGGCCATGCCGACTCCGGCTTGTTGGGACAGGTGCTGCAGTTCCCCAGGTTTTCCGGCGAACAGCTCCCCTCCATACCATTCTGACAGGAAAAAGACGGCCTTGCGTCATAGCTTGTAATATGAGGCGTAAACGTAACCGCCGTCAGGGAATGAAGCCCCGTCTTTCCAAAAGGCATAATGGAAAAGAAAGGCCCGTCCATCACGGTAATTCCGATATCCTTCAGCTGCTCTGACGGCTTACAGAGAATAATTTCACAGAGCTCATATTTTATCTGAAACATTTCCCCGGCAAAACCGCCTGAGGACGCATCCTCCACCTTGCCGATTATCTGATTAACCGAAGCATAAGTCGCGTTCAGCACGTAGCCTGTCTCATAGCTCTTCCCATCCGCCAGAACTATCTCATAGGTTTCTTCTCTTTTTACAATTTTATCAATCCGCGCATGGAACAAAAAAGTTGCCGCGCTGTTCCCGAAAAGCCTGTCCTCATAGTATTTTTGCAGGATTTTTGCGTCGTAGGTATATTCTTCCGTGAGAAAAGCGCCATCGCACATCCCGTCTTTAAAATACTTGGAAGAAGCGACCTCCTCGCATTTGATTTCCGACGCCCGGCAGAATTCCTGAAACTGTTTTGCGTTTGTCCAGGAAAATTTCCCCGATGTGGCATAAATCTGCTCGAACTTATCATGAATACAGAAACCAAAATCCTCTGTAAACCGCCTGAAATACCCGGCGGACTTTACCGCTGTTGTCAGGCTTCTGGGATAATGATAGCCCATGTGAACCCTGGCCTGATTAATATAAGTAGCCCTCTGAAAAGGCGCGTCGTCATATTCAAGCACCAGAACCCTCTGCCCTCTTTCCGCACAAAAGGCGGCGGCGTACAGACCGTACAATCCGGCCCCGATTATAATTTTGTCAAACCGCTCACTCATATTTGAACCCTTTCCTGCTTTATGCCAACACTCCGGGCATCCGGTGTTGTCAGATTTTACTCTTCCCCGGGAACCGGAATTTTATAAATCGTGTATTCTTCCCCTCTTGCAGTTTTCTCCTCTGTCCGGTACAAAACCTCATACTCCCCGAGTCTCCCGCCGTCCATAATGCAGGAACCGCCCGAATCCAAAAGGTAAAACATATCCCTGTCCCCGAATTTTGTCCGAACCAGATTCAGCAGCTCCTCAACTGTAATCCGCTTCTCCTGCTCCTCATTATAATCCGCGTAGGAAGCCCTTTCCCCATTTCCCGCAAAATAAAACCTGTGTTTCGGAAGCCATGCAAGAACCGTGGAGGCCATGGACACATTGGATGAAAAAACAAGTTCTTCCTTTCCGATATGCCGCTCGATATATTCTGCCGCTCCCTGCCCGTCCGAGTAAAGCCCGTGCAGTGCATTATCCAGGCTGGAAGTTTCCTCTCCGGAGTTCCACTGCATAAACATACTTACGCACAACGTTAAAAATAACACCTGTATTTCTAAAAGCAGTCCGGCGCCCGCCCTGTCTGTCAGTCCCTTTTCCTTCCTCTGAGCGTCCAACACCCATAACGTCCAAATCAGTGCAAAGCAAAGGGCTATGAAATGCCAGATATGGAGCTGATACACGATAACGCTGAACACCGCCTCAAACAGATATGCAGAAACCATCACCGCAGCCGCCCACAGACTTCTTACACGGACAGAAAGCGCCAGAAGGAGGATGAGAAACAAAAGGAGCATAAGACTGCAAAAGCCCTGTCCCCTCCCTGTCAGACGCTCCATAATCCAGAGACTGTAATTTCTGATTTCGCTCAAAAACTCACGTCCTTCGGGAAATCTCATCTGAAACGCCGCGCTGTCCGATACCTGATAAAACTGCGCAGCCCACAAAAAAAGACTGGCCAGAGGTATCCAGATTCCCTTCACAATGCCCCAAAGCGCCGCCGGAGATTTTTCCTTAAAGCTTCGCCATAGATTTTCGCACAGCCACATCAGCGAAATCATGCCCGCCGCCGCAATCGCTATGGTGTCGGCCTGAACCAGAAGCCCCAGAAGCAGCCCGTAGCAAACAGCTTTTTCATTTCGTTTTGGATAACACACAGCCAATAATATCAAAATAAGCGCTATCAGGCAATAATTCCTTGCAATATCCGCATAAAAATAAGAAAAAGCCGGGCTAAACAGACTCGCCGCCTTCACAAAGGGATGAATCGGAGCCCTGAACAGATAAATACCGGCGGTTACTGCCATGATGGAATAGCTGATAAACCCTATTGACCGGAAAGGCAGCCCCAGCTTTGCAAAGGGCATCACAATCAGATACCACAGACAGGGGTGGCCCTGATACCGGATTTCCGCAAAGAGTCCCGCCGGCGACAGCTCCCTTGCCATAAGCCAGACATTTGCCTCATCCCGCCAGGGCTCATGGCGCGCCAGCAAAAGCCCGTTAAACGCCAGATATACGGCAAACGCGCAAAACAAAATCAAATTTAAAATTAACTTTTTATCCAACTGCATCTTATCTTTTACTGTCTGCATGCCCCCACCGTTTCAGCGCCGTCCCCCAAAATCCCTGTCCTTAAGCGTTCCCTCCGCCGCCGTCACTTTTCCGCCGGAAAGCAGATAGCTTTTCAGATTCCGCTGCAAAGAAGTGCTTTCCGGCAAATCCTTAAGCGGAATATCCGGCCTTTTGAATACCCATGTCATAAATTCTCCCTCGTCAATCCCCAGAGAATTCGTCACAAAATAATCCTGAAATCCTAAAATCTTCGAGGAAGGCGGCAGTACCTCCTTTAACGTGGGCGATAACAGCCAGGACTCGCACCTTATCTCCGCCCCGGCATACGCGGTAAATTTTTCGGCAAAAAACTGACGTGCCATATGAACAGAGCCCTCTATCCCCTCTGCAGTCAGCCTTGCGTCCGACGGAATGTGCAGCCAGATACATCTCTCATTTTCAGTGCTTTCCCCGGCTTCCTTTCCGCCTGCGGACCTTGTATTATCAGTATCGGGAATTTCCGCCACCTCATATTCCAGTTCTCCGATTCTAAAAAGCAGCCCCGAAATCTGTCTGGGCGTCCACCATTCCCTGTCAAAACCATAACTGCCGTAGCTTTCTTTGTGTTCCTTCACAAACCGGCTGAAGCATTTCATAGTATCCACATAAATCTCTTCCGAAATTCCGTGCTTTTCATACATTTCAAAGGTTTTCAGCGCGCAAGAAAGCTCGCAGGCCAGAATGCCGAAGCCGCCCGTGTCTTCCCCGATATGCTGCTTTAATTCCGCAAGCCCCGCTTTCCATGTGGCAGTGCGAAAAAGCTTTTCCATGGAAGCGCGGAGGCTGCCGTCATCTGACAGTCTTTCGTATCTCAAAATACCGTCCGTCGCTTCCGCCGGCATGGATATTTTGTCACATAACTCTTTTAAACTTTTCATTGGTTTTTATACGCCCCTGTTTTTCTGATTCTTTTATTTTACCATAATCGGTATGTGAATGACACTAAATTTTTCTTTATTCCTGCGGGCAAAAAAGCCGGCTATGCGTCATCATTTTCTTTTTGCATAACCGGCTCTTTTCTTTTCCTTATTTAGTTGTCTTTTCATGCCGTCTGTTCTCTCTTACTTTCTAAGTAAAAGATAGCTTTCAAATGCACTGCGGTCATCAGATAATGCTGCCAGACTGCACATAATTTCTGCGGCATGCTCCTCGAAATATTTTTTGATATTCTTTTTCAATCCTACGATACTCATAGCTTTAATCTCCTTTTCTGATATTGCTTTGTTTCTTGTTTACAATACCATTTTACCGGAAAACAGCTATGATACCAGAGGTTAATTTGACTTGTTTTACGGCGATGTTGACCTGCGATATAATTAATTTTTTACCTGCCGCCCCTCATGGTTCATATGGTACCCCTCCCGATAAATCAATTCCGAAATCGGCACGAAAGTATATCCTTCATTTTTTAATGTGGCAATCAAAGTGTCCAACGCCTGCGCTGTATATTTCGCCCCATTATGGCACAAGATGATGGAGCCGTTTCCAAGATGCTTGTGCCGGGTAACTGTCTTGATGATGGAGTCTACGCCGTAGTCCTTCCAGTCAAGGGAATCAACATCCCATTGAATGGTAAAATATCCGCAATCCTTTGCCACATTCACCACCGCATTATCGTAATCCCCATAGGGCGGCCTGAACAGGAACATTTCATAGCCTGTCAGCTCCTGTACCTTTGTGTGCACCTTCATCAACTCTTCCTTTTTTTCCTCATCGGACAACTGACTCATGTTCTTGTGATTTTCACTGTGGTTTCCAAGGTCGTGACCTGCTGCCAGGATAGCCTTCACATCGTCAGGATAGCTCTCCACCCATCCCCCCGTCATAAAAAACGTGACATGTATGTCATGTTTTTTCAAAATTTCCAGAATTTTAGCCGTATCCTCATTCCCCCAGGCTGCATCAAAGCTGAGCGCAATCTTTTTCTCCGGCGTATCCACGCAGTAAATCGGCAGTTCCCGGCCATCTACGCTGTTGCTCACCGTCACGTTTTCCCCCGCCACCACAAGCATCCCCCGAAGTATGGCAAAAGCCGTCAGTGCAAACACGCCATATTTTAACCCTAAAAGCACCCTCTGCCTGGCATATTCCTCTCCGCTCTGCCCCTCTTTTTTCGGAGGAAAAAGCCTTATCTTCTGTCTGATTTTTTCTATGTACCCTTTCATAAAAAGCACCCGTTATTGTTATTGCTACAGTTTATGAAAGGAAAGTTTGACCATATACCATATGAAGTACGTTTCTCCTTAAAACAGGCTCATTTGCTCATACCCCTTATCCTTCGGGAACTCATAAAGCCAGGCAAATATTTTATTCATATCGCTTACAATGTTGTTTTTCCTGCATATTTCATGAAACCTGCTCATAAGCTCTCTGTTGTTGTCGCTGACCACCTCGTAGGCATAACCGTATTTTCTGTGGTATCTCTCCCGCATTCCGGGAAAATGCTCATCCAGCTTCCGGTAAAAATATTCCCTGTCGCCCTCCCGGAGCGTCACACCGATTCCGAAGCAAATCACGCCGTACACTCCCGCTTCTATACAGTAATCCAGAATTCCCTCCATATTTTCCCGCGTATCATTGATAAAAGGCAGCAGCGGGGAAAACCACACCACTGTGGGAATGCCGTTTTCCCGAAAAATTTTCAAAACCTCAAATCGTCTCTTTGTCGTACAGACCTTCGGCTCCAGGATTTTGCACAAATCCTCGTCACAGGTGGTAAGCGTCATCTGCACCACGCACTTCGCCTTCCGGTTAATGCTCCTTAGTAAGTCCAAATCCCGCAGAATCCTGTCGGACTTGGTCTGTATGGCAAGCCCGAACTCATAACGGTCTATCAGTTCAAGGCATCTCCTTGTAAGCATCAGCTGCTCCTCACAATGCATATAAGAATCGCACATGGCTCCCGTTCCAATCATGCACTTTTTTCTTTTGGAACGGAGCGCTGCCTCCAAAAGCTCCGGGGCGTTCCGCTTCACCTCAACATCCTCAAAATCATGATTTATCTGGTAGCACCTGCTGCGGCTGTCGCAGTAAATACAGCCGTGGGTGCATCCCCGGTACAGATTCATGCCGTTTTTTGCCGATAAAATCCCTTTTGCGTCTACAAAATGCATCTGTCTCCTGCCCCGCGCTCAGAAAAAGGAGCCGCCCTTTTGCGGCAGCTCCTTCCTCCTGCTTTCCTTTTTAAAACTTCTCCTACATCACATGCCAACAGGCTCTCTTCCCAAAATTACATAACAAAAAATGTACAGGTTCCCGGCGCAAGCTCCACGCATCCGGCTTCCTGCGTAACCGGTTTCATTTCCGGCAGCGCATTCCCCTCGCCCAGAACAAGCGGCTTGTCGTTCAGTGTCATTACCGTCGAACGCACTTTCCCGTTTTCGCCTGCCAGCGTATAGCGCTGTGCCTCCTTCGGAAGCTCGACAGTTGTGGCCTCCGTCAGGGAATTGTTAATAATCAGGTAAACAACGCCGTCTTTTCCGTCCTTGCGTGAATGGGCAAACACATGGGCGCCCTCGCGGATTGCTTCCCCGGAATCGTAAACCGTACTTCCCATCAGTCTGTTCCACAAAAGAACCGCAAAGTAATTGGGACGAGGGTCAAACACTTCTCTTGCAAGGAAGCCGTAATCGGAGGATGCCAGTGTGTTATGGAAAATCACTCCGTTGGTGATGGACGCAAAACCGCCAAGCTCGTTTAATGTCCGCAATACATCCAGATAGGTGGAGGCCCAGGTATCTCCGCCGCCGCCGGCATCGCCGGACTCCGTCACCCACATTTCCCCGCCGGGGCAGTACTTATCCCGCATGGGCGCATAGGTGCGTGCAAAGTTAAGAGCCGTAGCCAGATAAGGCTCGCTGTTTGCCTCTTCCGCCTGCCAGTGACCTGCGGGCATAACGGATGCAAGACGCTCCGAAATCCCGTTGTAATAGTGATAACTGAACACATCGAGAGGCTCCTTCGTGCCTTCCATCAAGTCCGCACATCCGCAGCTGTTACGCACAAGCTGCTCGATGCCGCCTGATTTTCCTGCATCTCCCTTTCCAAAAGTAACGTTGTCTCCGCCTGTGGTACTCGGCCCCACACAGAGACAGTCAGGATAATTGGCCCGCAGCCATCCGAAGAACAAATCCTGGTCCCTGCGGTAATGCTCCGGTGTATAGCCTTTCGGGAAGCCGGTATCCTCCATCATGTTAGGCTCATTGGCAAATTCCGCTGCATTGATGGGAACTCCGTACTCCTTGCTTAAGGAAAAGAGCTTTTCGGCCTCCGCCGGATGCCAGGGTTCCTCCGCGCTGTGCAGTCCGGGGCAGTTTGCCACGGAAACAATCAGCTTCGCGCCGATTGCCTTCACAAAGTCCAGAACGCCAATCCACTGTTCTTTTGTCAGTACATTCAAATAGCCTTCCGGCGCCTTGCCGCCGGTAGTACCGTCAAAATCATAGTAAGTCTTAGTCGCCCATGTTCCTGAAACGCGCACCCATACCGGGCCAAATTCTTTCGCTAACGAACGAAGCTTCTCGTTGTACAGGTCAATGGGCGCATAAACCTGCATTAAATCCTTGTACATTGCCGCAATTCCTTCGGAAGTGGGCGTCACGTTAAATTCCTCTGTTCCGGCAATCTGTCCGGGCGTGTAAGCCTTCCAGAATGTGCCTCCCGTTACCTCGGCAAATTCCACATTATAGGACATCATCATCGGATTCACTTCCCGGAGCTTTTTTAGCTGCTCAGGATTCAGTTTTACAAATTGGGACATAATTATCTCCTTTCACGGCATCCTCCAATGCCATTGCACAATTTCTTTGATTCAGTATAACAAATCCCATAAAAAATGCATAGAATTTTCAACCAAAATACGATTTTTCCCAAATATTGTCTGCAAAATTTGTTGTTGACATTTCAGGAAAGTTATAGTAGACTTATCAAAAATTAAAAAGGACAAAGGCTTTGACGAGGAGGAGTACATATCTTTTCCGATGCACAGAGAGAAAGCGGTTGGTGTAAGCTTTTCTGAAGAAAGTATGGAAGTGGCCTCTGAGCTGTGAACAAACGCTGCACACTTCATAAGTCAGCTTATTGTAGCGAAAGGAAATCTTATAAATTTCCAAGTAGCCTTCACCGGATTTCCACCGTAACAGGGAAACAATATCGGATATGTGGCAGTATCGCGCCTGCGGTCCCGTATTGATTAAGCGCGGAAGGCTCATGCTTTCCGAATTTGGGTGGTACCACGGACTTTGTTCGCCCCGGAGTAATTTGACGTTGCTCCGGGGCTTTTTTTGTAGTGACGGCAAATGCAGGACATAGCAGGGAAAGAATGGAGGTTATTTTATGGAAAAGCACTATCACTTTGAAACTATTGAAAAACAAATGCAGGAATTCTGGGAGAAGAATCAGATTTACAAATTTGATTCCGGGAAAAAGGGGCCCGTCTACTCCATCGACACACCTCCTCCTACAGTCAGCGGCAGTCTGCACATCGGCCACGTTTTTTCCTATGCACAGGCGGAAATGAACGCAAGGTTCCGCAGAATGCAGGGCTGTAATGTATTTTATCCCTTTGGATTTGACGACAACGGGCTTCCCACCGAGCGTCTTGTGGAAAAGGAGGAACACATTCAGGCCGGTTCCATGCCTCGCAGTTCTTTTACGGAAAAATGTATGTCCGTCACCCGAAAATATGAAGAGGAATTTAGGGATATGTGGAAGTCCCTGGGCTTTTCCGTTGACTGGTCGCTGCAATATGCCACCATAAGCCCCGAGGTTTCAAAGCTTTCACAGACGCTGTTCTTAAATCTTGTAAAGCAGGGAAAGGCCTACGACAAGCTCTCCCCCGTTCTCTGGTGCAAAAGCTGCAAAACCTCCATTGCCCAGGCGGAGCTTGACACCCGGGATGTTGAATCCTCTTTTCACTACCTCCCCTTCAGAGCCGGAATGGACACCATCGAGGTTGCCACCACACGCCCCGAGCTGCTCTGCGGCTGTGTCTGCCTTTTTGTCAATCCGGCGGATGAAAGATACCGGAAATATATCGGCCAGGCTGCACTCGTACCCCTTTATGATTATGAAATTCCCGTTATGGCGGATGAAAAAGTCGGCATGGATAAGGGCACGGGAGCCGTTATGTGCGCCACCTTTGGCGACAGCACCGACGCAGAATGGGCGGAAAAATATCATCTGCCTTACCGCAAAGTCATTTTGCCCGACGGCACACTGGATAAGGATGTTCCCTTTCTCGGCGGCATGACCGTTCCTTGCGCAAGAGCCAGAATTGTTGAACTCCTTTCCGAAAAAGGGCTGCTTTTAAAATCGGAAAAAATCACTCATACCATAGCCGTCCACGAACGCTGCGGCACAGAAACGGAGATTATTCCCTCCCGCCAGTGGTACATTGATATTTTATCGGAAAAGGAACGGTTCCTCAAAGCCGCCGACGAGATTAACTGGTATCCCGCCCACATGAAAAGCCGCTATCTGGCGTGGGTATCCAATTTGAAATGGGACTGGTGCATTTCACGCCAGCGTTACTTTGGCGTTCCTTTCCCCGTCTGGTACTGTAAGGCATGCGGCAAAGCCGTCTTTGCCGAACCGGAGCAGCTTCCGGTAAATCCCCTTGAAACGCCGTTTGCGGGAAGCTGTGAATGCGGCTGCCGGGATTTTGTGCCGGAAAGCGCCGTTTTTGACACTTGGGCAACCTCATCGGTGACGCCTCAGATTAACGAGCGGTTGGGCATTCCCCTTGTGCCCATGAGCGTGCGATGCCAGGCCTCCGAAATCATCCGCACCTGGACATTTTATACCATAGTAAGAAGCCTGTATCACACCGGAAAGCTGCCGTGGAAGGATATTATGATCAGCGGTTTTGTTCTCGCCAGAAAAGGAGAAAAAATCAGCAAATCCAAAAACAACAGCTCCCTTACGCCAACCGGTCTGATTGAAACTTATTCCGCCGACGCTGTCAGGTACTGGGCAGCCGGTGCCAGACTTGGCACCGACACCTTTTTTTCCCCGGATGACCTTGCCGCCGCCAGGCGTTTTCTCACAAAGCTGTGGAATGCCTGCAAGTTCTCCCTGTCCCACTTAAAGGACTTTACCCCCACAAACGCGCCGGAGCTTTTACCTGTCGATGCATGGATAATGGCACGTACCCGGGAAGTAATCCGCAAGGCCCGAAAACTTTTAAACGAATATGAAATTGGCTCCGCCAGAAGCGAAATTGACGATTTCTTCTGGAAGGACTTTTGTGATAATTACATTGAAATCGTTAAGGAGCGCCTTTACCGTCCCGATATTCATGGTGAAGGAAATCGGCAAAGCGGCCAGTATGCCCTTTACTTTGCCCTGCTTAATATCCTGAAGCTGTATGCAATTTATGTTCCCCATATCACGGAATATATTTATCAGGAATTTTTCAGACAGTATGAAAAGGAGATATCCCTCCATCTGCTGCTCTGGGAAGAGGCGCCGGATGAATCCGCTCATTCTCAAAAAGAAACAGCAACGGACGGGCTTGTGCTGGAATTCGGCGAGGCCGTAATTCGAATCCTGTCCAAAATCCGCAGGTGGAAATCAGAAAATAATCTGTCCATGCGCGATGAGACTGACTGCCTTGTCATTGACGCGCCGGAAAAGCTCCATCCCCTTTTCAGGCAGACGGAAAAAGACCTGCTTGCCTGCACCAAAGCAAAAACAATTCTGTACACAACGCCAGTTTCAGATACAAGAGAGGAATTTTTATGACCGGAAATTCATACTTCTGCAGGCCCCGCAAGCCTCCAAAGCCGGAAAAAGCCCGGGAGTTGCCGGAGAAATGGCTGGGAAAGCCCTATTATTCCCTTGACGCCTACTGCAAAAACACCTTTCAGTGCAAATGCTTTAAGATAGCCTTAAATGCCCATATGACCTGTCCCAACCGGGACGGGACGCTGGGCAGCCGGGGCTGTATCTTCTGCAGCGAAGGGGGAAGCGGCGAATTTGCCATGGAAACTACCGGAAACGGAGATATTACCGCCCAGCTGCAGGCGGGATTTGGCCTGATTGCAAAAAAGCTTCCGCCTGCCGGGGCCGCCCCGGCAAAACCTGAGTTATCCTCCTCCGGTTCTTTGCACGCTCAGCCCTGTATCATCGCATACTTTCAGGCCTACACCAATACCTACGCTCCTCTTCCCCGTCTGGAGCAGATTTATTCCGAAGCGCTGGAAATTCCTTTTGTCCTGGGTATTTCCATTGCCACCCGCCCGGACTGCCTGCCCCCGCAAGTGCTCGGGCTGCTTGCCGGCCTGAAAAACAGATACCCGAATAAATTTATCTGGATAGAGCTGGGGCTTCAAACCATCCATGATAAAACGGCAGCTTACATCCGAAGAGGATATCCCCTGTCCTGTTTCGACGAGGCGGTAAAAAATCTGCAGGCCATTAACCTTCCTGTGATTGTTCACATGATTCTGGGCCTTCCGGGCGAACGCCCCTCCCAGATGCTGGAAACCATAAGCTATTTAAACGCCGTAAATCCTTTCGGCGTCAAGCTCCAGCTTCTCCACGTCCTGGAGGGAACAGACCTTGCCGCCGCCTACAGGAACGGGGAATTTTCCGTCCTGACGCTGGAGGGATATCTGGATATCCTGATTTCCTGCCTGGAGCATCTTTCTCCTGACATCGTCATCCACCGGGTCACCGGAGACGGCCCCAAAAAAATCCTGCTTGCCCCGAATTGGAGCGGCAACAAGAAAAAAGTACTCAATACTCTTCATCATCTGATGCGTGAGAGGGACAGCTTTCAGGGGCGCTGCCTGAAAACCTGTTGACGGCATAATCCTTTCCAACATATAATATGTAACAGATAAGCCATACAGAATTACCAGTACAGCAGCCTGCGGACAGCATGGCAAGGCTGCTGTAAAACACAGGAAAATCAGGGGGGATTACTTTGTACGAATGCCAAAATTGCGGCGGTAATCTGAAATTTGATATTGATTCCCAACAGCTTAAATGCGATTACTGCCTTACTGTCTATGACCCGTATCAGGTGATAAAAGAAAATGACGCTGTAGAAAGCGAGATGTTTGACGCCACAATATTTACCTGCCCGCAATGCGGCGGCGAAATATTGAGCACTGACAACTCCGCCGCTGAATTCTGCAGCTTTTGCGGCGCATCCACAATTCTTTCAAGCCGCATCAGCCGACAGATGCGCCCGGCTCACATTATTCCTTTTAAACAAAACAAAAATGCATGCAAAAAAGCATATTTGAACCGGATAAAACGCGCTCCCTTTGCACCCAGGGAGCTGAAAGACGAAAAATGTATTGACAGCTTCCGCGGAATCTACATGCCTTATTGGAGCTATACCGTCACCCAGCAGGGGCCTGTTTCTGTCAGGGGGCAGAAATCCTACACCAAAGGCAATTACCGCTACACAGATTATTATGATTTGACCGGCGATATTGATGCCGCCTATAACCATCTCTCATACGACGCATCTTCCTCCTTTTCCGACAATATCAGTGAGCAGATTGCGCCTTTTCATACCAGGGAGATGAAAGAATTTACGCCCTCCTTCTTAAGCGGTTTTTATGCGGATACTGCCGACGTGTCCGGCGATTTGTATAAAAATGACGCCGTTGCCCTTGCCAATTCCACCAGTTGCCAGGAGATTAAAAAATCTCCGGCATTTTCCGGCATCAGTATTCCCGGCAGCAAAAATAATTTTGAGATGACCAATACACTCCATACCTGGTGCGAACCTCCAAAACGCGTCATGTATCCGGTATGGTTCATGTCCTACCGGAAAGACGACCGCGTTGCCTATGCCACTGTAAACGGACAGACCGGAAAGGTTTCCGCCGATATCCCCGTGGACCTCAGAAAATATACCCTTTGTTCCGTCCTTCTTGCCCTGCCCATATTTGTCTTCCTGAACCTGTTTTTTACTATCAGGCCAGAAATAGTTTTAAGCTGCGCCATGTTTCTGGCCGCGGCTGCTTTCTTTATTTATATAATGGAAATCCTGAAAATTTATCACAGAGATAAACGAAGCGATGACAGGGGATACCTTGCCCGTCAGGCGGGCGGTATTCCTCCGCATAAAATCCGTAAAGAACCCTCCGGCTCCGTTCCTTTAAAAGAACTTTTGCCTTTCTGTCTGACAAGCGGCCGCCTTCGGGTATACGGCTTTACCGGTTCTCTGGCTGCCATGGCGGCAGCCATCCCTATCTGGATTTTCAATCCGGTATCCGACCTGTGGTATTACGCGGGGACAATTGCCGCTTTTATCGGTATTTTATTTACCATTACAGACCTTATCCGAAAATATAACATACTTGCCACACGAAAACTCCCTCAGTTTGACAGGCGCGGAGGTGACGACAATGCTTAAGAAAAAATGCGTAAAACTTGTCTTGCTGACGGCTTCTTTCCTCCTTCTATGTTCCCTTACGGCAGTTACTGTAAGGGCGGAATCTGCCGGAAGAATGCCCGATGCTTCCTCCTGCCGCCTGCAAAATCCTGACACCGGCTTTCAGATAATTCTGGAAGACGACGCCGGTCTCCTCAGCGAGGATGAACTCACACAGCTCTCCCTGGAAATGCAGAATATTACTGCCTGCGGAAACGCTGTATTTAAATCCGTTTCCTGCAATTACCTGAGCGCCTCCCGATTTGCAGAGAACTATTATCATGAATTATTTGGACAGCAGAGCGGGACTCTTTTCCTCATAGATATGGACAACAGAGAAATTTATATTTTCAGTGACGGCGCCGTTTACAGAACCATTACCGGTTCCTACGCCGACACCATCACCGACAATGTTTACCGCTATGCTTCGGAGGGGGAATATTTTCTATGCGCCTCCAAAGCCTTTGAGCAGATTAGCAGCCTTCTGGCCGGAAGAAAAATCGCCCAGCCCATGAAATACATCAGTAATGCGCTTCTGGCATTAATTTTAGCCGCACTCATAAATTATTTTATCATCAGAGCGCTGTCCAGTGGGAAAAAGCCTTCCGCAGGCGAAATTTTAAATGCCTCCTCCGCCAGCTTTGCTTTCCGCAACCCTCAAAAATACCTGACCAACCAGACGAAAGTCTACTCTCCCCCCAGCGGCGGCGGAGGCGGCGGACGTAGCGGCGGGGGCGGTGGTGGTGGCGGACGCAGCGGCGGTGGCGGCGGACACCGGTTCTGACCGGCGGCTTCAGCTAATGATACTCACCGGTAATTTCAACCGGCGTCTTCGCCGGCGTCCTCCGTCACCGGATGCCCCTGCCCCCTGCCGGAGACAGCACCTACATTCCGTGCTCTTTCAGATATCCCAGAAGCTCGTCTACCGTTGTGAAAGCCATGCCAGTCACGGTATCCGCGCATCCGTAATAAACGGTTATTCTTCCTGTGGCGGCGTCTGAAAGCGCTGCACAGGGAAATACCACATTAGGCACGTCGCCTACGCACTCATAATACTCCTGAGGCCCTAAAATATAATCTCTGGTCCGGCGCAGCACCTTCCACGGCTTTTCCAAATCAAGCAGCGCCGCTCCCATCCGATAGTTGAAGCCGTTACAGGTGGTGATTACCCCGTGATAAATCAAAAGCCACCCCTCGTCCGTTTCAATGGGAACCGGCCCCGGTCCCACCTTCGTAGACTGCCATGCGGAATAATCTCCTCTCTCGGGACTCATCACATGGCGATGCCTTCCCCAGAACTCCAAATCAGGACTCTGGCTGATAAAAATGTCCCCGAAAGGCGTATGCCCGTTGTCGCTCGGCCTGCTGAGCATGGTATACATCCCGTTAATTTTTCTGGGGAAAAGCACGCCGTTGCGGTTGCAGGGAAGAAATGCGTTTTCAAGCTGCACAAATTTCCTGAAATCAAACGTGTACGCAACGCCAATCGTAGGTCCATGATATCCGTTGCACCATGTAATATAATACCTGTCCTCAATAAAGCACACCCGCGGGTCATAGCGGTACTCCCTCACAAGCACTTCCTCGTCTGCTCCCTCAAAGCAGATTGGCTTATCCTCAATTTCCCAGTTGACGCCGTCCTTGCTTCTGCCTACAAAAATATCCATACTGATGGATTTGCTGTCGCAGCGGAACACGCCCGCATAACCGCCCTCAAAAGGTACTACCGCACTGTTAAATACACTGTTGGAAATCCGGTTTCCATCCCGCCCGATAATGGGATTTTTGCTGTAGCGCCACAAAGGCATTTGATACCCTTCGGGCTTTTCCTCCCAGGGAATGCCCGGCAGCGCCTGTCCGATAATTTTACTCATAGTATTGTCCTCCGTTTCTTTTCCGCTTCATCCTCCCGCTACATAGTATCTCAGGATTCCGCTGTTTTTAATTTGTTCTATCTTTCATAAATTCTTCTACCACACCGGCCATGGCAATAGATTCCTCCTCTGTCAGATGATAAGACATCTTCTCATTACCATTGATTTTGGATACAAAATCCGCAATTTCATAGCGCAGTCCATCCCCTAAGAACTTGGGCGAATACCGCTGGATTCTGTCAGGGTCCTCAAACCTTACTTCAAAGGATTTCGTCAACCACCAGGGAGATTCCGCCAGAATATATCCTTTTGTTCCCGAAATCAAAAGCTGTCCTTCCGACTTCACCCCAACTCCGGTCTTTGACATTGCAAGCCCGTCCTTGAAGCGGAAATGCACTTTTGTATACAAATCAATACCGTTTTCTGCCAGAATACTGTCAAACCGCACGTTCTCATACTGACAGCCAAGAAGCTTAAAAATAGGAAGCAACGTATAACTGCCGAATTCCAGAAAAGCGCCGCCATATGCTCTGTCCACCATTTCCCGCAAATTCGGAGCAGTAATCCTGGAAAAACAGGCTTCCACATCCTTAATTTCTCCTATAATACCGTTTTTGGCAATATTCATCATTTGATTAAATCCCGGACAATAAGCAGTTTTTATTCCTTCCATCAAAACAACTCCCTGTCTTTTTGCCAGCTCATACAATTCTTTTGCCTCTGAAACAGTAAAGGTAAGCGGTTTTTCACATAATACATGTTTTTTCTTTTCCAACGCCTGCCTTGCATAATCATAGTGAGTCTGATGAGGAGTGGCTATATAAATGGCATCAATCCTGTCAAGAAACTCAGAGAACTCTCCATAGTAGGCTTCCAGCTCATACTGCTTCCCGAAAGCCTGGGAACTTTCTTTATGGGGATTATATGCTGCACGGGCATTCACACCGCTGACATACTTTGATTCTGCAAAAAAACGCGGCGCAATTCGTCCGGTACCCACAATACCAATCTGAAGAACCGGATGCTGTCCTTCCCTGATTTGAGTGGAAGAAATATTCGGCGTTCTGTCCAGATAAACCACCTCGCAATATTGCTTTAAGTAGTCAAAAGCTCCGCACCAGTCCGAACCGATGGCAAAAATATCCACATTCATCTTCTGGATATCTTCCTGCTTCTGTTCTTCGTGGTCTTCAATAATAATTTCATCAGCCAGCCCTGACTGCTTTACATGCTCAATACGCTCCATCAGGGTGTCTACCACGTTTAATTTTCCTCTCTGTAAGTCATAGTGCTCTGTGGTAATTCCCACAATAAGATAATCTCCCAGAGCCTTTGCCCTTTTTAATATATTGTAATGTCCATCGTGAAACAAATCAAATGTTCCATATGTGATTACCTTTTTCATACATTTATCCTCTTTCTACATAATTAGTAATAATTGCGTCCACACCAAGCTCTTTCATATGCTTAATATCAACCTCTTCATTTACAGTCCAGACGTGTACCCGAATCCCTTTTGCATGACATTTCGTCACCATATCAGGATATTCCGTATTTTTCATATAAGGGTGTACGGCGTAGACTTCGTATTTTTCCCCGTATTCCTCAATATCCGCAATGCCGTCGGCGTAAAGGAATGCCACCTTTGCTGCCGGTTCCAACTCCCTGACTTTTACCATGGAATGGTGGTTAAAAGAGGAATATACAATTCTGTCCGAAAGTCCCATGCACTGTGCCAACTCAATTGCTTTTTCTTCCAGCCGCTCATAAAAAATCATGCTGTTTTTCAGTTCCAGATTGACCGTCATATCTGTTGTTTTTATAAAAGAGTAGACCTCCTCCAATGTTGGTATCAGCACCTTACCATAGGCCGGAAAATTTTTGTTCACATTCAGCCTTTTCAACTCTTCTAAAGTGTAATCGCAAACTCTCCCGCTGCCATCGCTCACCCGGTCAACAGTTTCGTCATGAATTACTACCGGAATACCATCCTTTGTCAGTTGAACATCCAGTTCGATTCCATCCGCGCCCAATTCATACGCCAGTTCAAAAGCTGGTATTGTATTTTCAGGCGCATGGCCGCTTGCCCCTCTATGCGCCCAGATTTTTACCTTTCTTTCCGCTTTCTCCCGCCGTGCTTTTTCCTTATAACTGCTTCTCTTTTTGGCAAAAGAGCATTCCCTGTCATATCCGGCCCCAAACCGCACCAATTTTAACCGTTCTCCTTTAATGTCAATCAAAAGACTGTCCCACAAATCCTGCGAAACCGTATCTGCTTTCCTTTCATAAACAGCTGCGCCCTCCGGCTTCTTATCCGTAAAATATTCCAGTTTGGCACATCCGATTGAAATTACCGGAAAGCTGCAGTCCTCAAATATGTAGTCGGCATGGGTATGCCCATAAAAAAATCCGATAATCTGATATTCCGTTCTCGCATTACACTCCTCCAAAACATCTAAAAGCGCTTCGCCGTTCCTTATCAGAAAGCTCCAGTAATCAAGTTTTGCAAGAGGTGCGTCATGAGAAAATATCAGAAATTTTGTTCCGGGAGGTGCTAGAAAAAGCGCCTCTCTAAGCCACGCAATCTGTTCTTTCTCATATCCATAACGAATCGGCGCCGTATCCTCAAAGGAGGATAAAAAAATCATTCTGACACCCTTTCGTATATCTACGTAATAATCCAATCCCTTTCCGGTCAGACGGTACAGCTCCTTTATCTCCTCCCTCGTGAAGATATTTTGCCTGTTTTGAAAATAATTGCAGTCATGATTGCCCAGCGTAATATATAAAGGAGCTCCGCTGTTTTCCAGGTCATTGATTATCCGCTTTACATACTCCGCTGTTATTTCCTTTGTCACCATTCCATCGGTGAAATCGCCAAGATGAACGATAGACTCATATCCGGCCAGTTTGGACATCTCCTGAATATTAGCCGCCGTGTCCTCCCATGTTCCGTTGACAGTATAATGCGTGTCGGCAAGAATGCATAATTTCATTATGTCAGAAACGGGCTCGCAATATAGCCGTATCTTTTTCGCCGCTTCTGCTATCTCCTCCTGAAAATACGGCTTTATCTTATACTCCGGTTCTTCATGATAATATTCTACCAGTTGAAGCGCTCTGTCAAAATCCTCCGGTTCCATATCCTGACCGTCTTTTTTGCGCACACAGACCCGGAAATAACATTCTTCCTCAAACGTATAGTCTTCCTTCTGATAGCCCTGAGGTGTCAGATTCTTTGTATAAGTACTCCAGTTTTCCTCCCTCTGATAGGCATAAGTATATAAAAACTTTGAATTTCTTTCCAGATTAAAAATTGCCGGTGCAAATAAATATCCGCTTTCACATAAATGCAACCTGCTGCCAGGCATCGCATGATAAAACCTCCTCGTTGCCATGTGGCCGGGGGAATCCGGGACCATTGTGCCATCCAAAAGCGCTGTCCGGTATCCTGCCTCCAATTTTAAATATTCCATCTTTTTCTTTTATTCCTTCCTCAATTCTTTTGGTAAACCTCATCAATTATCTGTGCTGCCCGCTCCCTTATCCCAAAGTTCTCCATAACCTTCCGATACCCGTTTCGGGCAATCTCCATTCTTTCGTCCTCATGTGCAAGATAATACTCCGCTTTCCGCACCAAATCTTCCATATCCGTATATATTACAATCTCTTCCCCGTCCGCAAAGCAATCCGCAATCTCAGACTGATAATTTGTCAGGCAAAATCCCTGACAGCTTAAAATATCGAAAATCCTTTGCGGAATCCCTGATTCAATGGTTTTTGACGTGATATTCAAATTAATCCTGCTGTTATGGTATATCAGTGGGACTTCCTTCTGATAATCCGCATATCCCATTTTCTGTAAGTTGTTATTGCGCAAAGACTCCGGAAGCTTTGAAGCCGTATACAGCTTTACGGGAAAACGCCTGCTAAGCCTGCCAAGCGCTTCTTCCCTTTCTCTTGCGCTTACCTCCATTCCAAGCGCATCCGCCGCCATTTGCCGCAAGTCCTGGTAATACTCCTCCCCCAGCGAAAACCCGCAGCCTTCTGCAATTTCTTCTGCCATCTCCTCCGGCAACGAATCCCTCAGAAGATTATACCCATACACCTGCAGCTGGGAGCAGATAAGTCCCTCCACATACCCTGACGTATAATCCGACAGCTTCCCCTGCCCTTTCCGGCCAGCTGCCTGACGCAGGCGGTTTTTTTCTTCATTATAAAGATTTCCCACAAAGGAAATATCACACCGGTATTTTGCTTTCAGCGTCCCGTTTCCGCTCTCGAGCCTTTGCACCTTTTCCAAAAGGTCAGACTCCCCGGCTAGCGGAAAATGATAGCAATGAACCGCCCCCAAGGCTGCCAGCCGTCCGGCATAAATTCCGTCAAAACAAAAAATATAATTACATTTATTGGTAATTGTTTTAGATTGTAAAGTATAAAGCGGGCAGTCATAAATCCATGATATGTATGGGATATGGTTAATTTCACATATCATAGAAATCAGAGGAAAATAGTCATAGCTGATAACAGCCCCTACGCTATTGGCATGAAGCATCCCTATCAGCTTCTCTGCAAAGGGGGCATTTGCATGATAATTCTGCCATTTTTTATCATCCCGCAGCTCAATATGTCCCCCCAACTCCTCATCCAGCGCCTTACAGAGCATCGGCTCATTCAAAGAGCCCCATCTGTAGACCAGTATTTCTTTTCCCATGTCACACCCTTTCACTCCTGAAAGATTTTAAATCCGCCCTTTACAGGCAGCCCGCAAAGACAGACAAAACACGTTCCGGTAATTGTGATTATCCGGCATTTATGTTATTATGATTTTATCATATATTACAGGAAAAGGAAACATTGACACCATCTTCTGAAAGGGAATTGACTTATGAATAATATATCAAACTCTTTACCCGTAAGAATCAACATTGCCACAGCCCTAAACAGTAAATACATGCGTTATGCCTATGTCATGCTGACATCTTTATTTACCAATCAGCCGGACGCGGATATTCACGTATATCTTCTGCACAGCGATTTATCGCCGCAGGATATCGCATATCTGCAGGAACTGGCAGACGAATACCACCACATAAACTTTCTGCCGGTGAAAAAAGAGGATTTTTCCGCCTCCCTGCCCACTACCGCCGCTTGGACGCTTGAGACCTATTATCGTCTTATGCTGCCTGATATTCTTCCTCATGAGGTTGACAGACTTCTGTATCTGGATGTGGATATGATTATTGATAAGCCAATTAAAACTCTTTATGAAACCGACTTTGAAGACTACTATTTTTGCGTCTGCCGGGATATGGGGTTTATTAATGCCCCAACTACAATCCCCTTTCCTGACGGCAGAAGTGAATTATTTAAAGAGCATCTGTCCCACAATTTCACTTATTTTAATGCCGGCATGATGCTCTGGAACATTAAAAAGGTTCGGGAAAAATATAATTTTCAGACCTATATGGAATTAGCCCGCGCTTTAAACTATAAGCTGGTTGCCCCTGACCAGGATTTATTAAATTATCTTCACTGGAATCAGGTGAAATTTCTTGATGAATACCAGTATGACCTTTTCTCAAAAATGGCCTACAACAGTGGCGTTCACTATGAGGACGTCAAAAGGGAAACCACTATCATTCACTTTGCCGGTATGAAGCCCTGGGAGGGACAATATATTCACTATGATATCGAGCAGCTATGGTGGGATTATGCAAAGCTCACTCCGTTTTATACGGAGTTGATGGAAGAATTTATGCATGCCTGCATCAATGACCCTACCGTTCCCGATACCATGTGGCATTTGTCAGAGGATAAAAAAACTCTTCGCAACGAGCTCGACAAGACCAGCGCCATGTGTCAGAAGCTTTTACAGCTTCTTCAAAAGTGATGTACCGGAAATATATTCATATATATTATTGTGTACAAATTTATACTTAACTGCCATTAAATTTCAGATAAATGAAAGGACAAACCATGACTCCCATATCCGTCTGCATCATTGCCAAAAACGAAGAAAAACATATGGAGACCTTCCTTTCCTCCATCAAAAAGCAAATGGGAAATTATCCTTACGAAATTGTTCTTGTAGATACCGGTTCCACTGACCGCACTGTCGCCATTGCTAAAAAATATACGGACAAAATTTTCTCCTTTAAATGGGTACAGGATTTCAGCGCCGCCAGAAATTATTCTCTTGACTGTGCGTCCTATGACTGGATTCTGGTTTTAGATTGTGACGAATATGTAACATCTTTTGATACCAGAGATATTTCCAGAATGATTTCTGATTTTCCTGATGCCGTGGGAATGATTTCCCGCCGAAATCATTATGAAATGAACGGTACGGACAGCGTATATACCGACCAGGTGGAACGCTTTTTTAACAGAAGGCTCTACCATTACGACTTTCCCATCCACGAACAGGTAAGAGCGCGAAGCGGACAGCCCTATGAGCGTGTCGAGCTCTCACTTACCGCAGAGCACCAGGGCTACAGCGGTTCTTCGGAAGAAATGAAGAAAAAGGCTGACCGAAATAACGAGCTTCTCTTAAAAATGCTTGAAAAAACTCCCGACGACCCTTACCTGTATTTTCAGATAGGTCAGTCTTACAACATGCTGCATGATGATGAAAATGCCTGCTATTATTATGGAAAGGGATTGGAATATCCTGTCGAACCCCAGTTTGAATATGTACAGATGATGGTAATCGGCTACGGCTATGCCTTGCTCCACTTAGAACGCTATGATGAAGCTCTGCAATTTCAGAATATTTATGACGAATTTTCTTTTTCCGCTGATTTTGTCTGCCTGATGGGACTGATTTATCTAAGGAATGGCCTGGTAGTACAGGCTATGAAAGAATTTTTGAATGCAACCACAATAAGTCACGTCCACGTAGAAGGCGCCAACTCCTTTATTCCCACCTTTAACATGGGATGTATCAATGAAGTTTTGGGGGATATTGATACTGCCGTTACCCTCTACCGCAAATGCGGCAATTTTAAACCTGCACTGGACAGACTTGCAGAGTTAAAGCGTTAATCCTCCTGCCCGGGCGCGCGAATAGGAATCTCTTTCTCTTACGCGCCCGCACATTTTCTTTGAAACTCATCAAAACGTACGCTTAATTCTGCTATTTTATGACTTTCTCCGACCATATAGCGTTTTCCTTCTTCAAAATGGTTCGACAATATTTCTATGCCCTTTTTGTTCTCAAGCACAGTCTGATAAGTCACCTGAATTTCTTTGCTCAGATGGTATTCCACCATATCAATCTTTTCATCCATGGTGTCGAAACGGGTTTCCACGGCATCGAGACGAGCTTCCACAGCGTCAAGACGTTTCTCCACGGCATCGAGACGAGCTTCCACAGCGTCAAGGCGTTTCTCTACAGCATCCATGCGTTTCTCCAAGGCACCAATACGGACTTCCAGTGCACCAATACGGACTTCCAGCCTATCAATACGGGCTTCCAGCGCATCAATACGTTTTCCCAACTCCTCTATTGCGTTGCTCAAAATCTTAATACCGCCGGCTATTGATTCAAGCCCGGTATTTAATCCCTGAATTTGATTGCTCATACTGTTCAGGTATACTATGACCTTCTTCACTCCAAACATTATAGTTTCCTCCTTCCTTCTATACTCTCACCATTCAAAGACTTCGCAGCAATCTGCTGGTGATGTAAATCCATCATATGGCAGCATTTTCTGAAAGTCAAGGCAGAAAAAATCTGTGAAAAAAAGTTGCACAATACAATATTCTGTGCCATTTCGCTATGCTTTTCTATATATAGTGCATTTTCTTATTCCACCATGCTTAAAAGGCTATTGATAATTCTTCATTTTCGTTACTTTTACTCTAAATATATTAACGAGTATATTCAACAATATCTACTTAATTTTCTTCATCTGATAACCGGTTCATATTTATATGGTAACTTTATTTCTTTCATGATATGATATTTCCATCAGGTATTCAGATTTTTGATAAACCTGCATGATGTAAAATCATCGACTAACATTAATTTTACAACAACAGGAAAGGATTTTTATTATGATACCTATATCCGTATGCATTATTGCCAAAAACGAAGAGGCTAACATTGAACGCTGCCTTTCATCCCTTGCACCGTACGGCTTTGAAATTGTCGTAGTGGACACAGGCTCCACAGACAGGACAAAGGAAATAGCCGCTAAATATACCGACCGCATTTTTGACTTTGAATGGACGGATAATTTCAGTGAAGCACGAAATTATTCTCTTCGGATGGCCTCCAATAACTGGATTTTTATGATGGATTGTGATGAGTGGATTGATTCTATTGATATAGAAGAAATGAATTATTTCCGAAAAAAAATGCCTGAATATGCCGGCTCTATCACCCGAAAGAATATTACTGGCGACCCTGGAGATACAGGCAGCACCAATATATACAATGACCGCACGGAGCGCCTCTTTTCCCGCAAGCATTATTACTACACAGGAGCGATTCATGAACAGCTCACTCCAAAGCATGGAGGTGAATTTAAAACCTTGCTCCTAAATACCTTCATAGGTCATACCGGGTATTTTTTGACCCCTCAGGAACAGGCGCAAAAGGCAAAGAGCATTACTGTTCCGATTTGTTGAGCATCT
>CAMSTM010000002.1 GCA_947063675.1 uncultured Lachnospiraceae bacterium
CTTAAAAACTTACGTTTTTTACCTTCACGGGCAACAATGTTATCCATTGCAGGTACATCTTCGCACGAAATGGGATTCTGCCACCCCTTTATCCCCATACAAACATGAACGGATAAAAAGGCGAAAATAAAATCAGGTGTATGCGTGTCCTATTGAATTGTCTTGGCTTTTTCAAGCCTACAATTATCATAACTGAAAGGGAGTTATTTTCAGAGTGCCAGTATCCGCTATTTATAGCTGATATACGCCACCTTGACTATCAGATAAAAAAGAAAAAAGACCAGACTCCAGATTATAATCTGTTGTCTGATCTGCTTACTACATTAAAACATCCTTGTAAATAGCAAATAGTAATATTCTAATCCTTTCAAGAAAAATTTTATTACACTAAAAGTGGTGTACCTCTTCTATATAAAGCACACCACTTACTTTCAAGAATCTTTTTCAATTCTATATGCTGTTACCTGCATAGGATATGTTTCTGCAATCTCTCCAGCAAACCAAATCCGTACTCTACTGCCTTCAGGAAATGTTCCAATTTCTTCTCCATTGTAATCACTCTCTAAGAAAACAACATATTCTGCTCCCGTTTCATCTCGTATCAGTATATTGCTTTCTTTGATTTCCAAAACTGTCCCTACTATCGTATTTTCTTTGCCCACATCACTTTTCCCAAGCTTCATATATAGCACCACTAATACAATTGCCAGTAATAGTATGGATACAGAAATTCCTATCGCTATTTTCTTTTTACTTTGCATACCCATTATCCTTTAACCAGTTTACCAGTGTAGTAGTAATTCTTCTACTATAATTCCCTCCGTGCGTATGGATACCGACAGCCTGATTTCCATATGTACTATTATAAAAATATGTTGGTGAGCCACTCTCGCCGCCTGCGGTATCCGCTGTATGCATAAAACGGTTCGTTGTGATATTGCTAACCGTTCCAGCACAAGTCCACATATAATATCCTGCTAAATCAGCCGGATACCCTGTTACTCTTATGTTTGTGGTTCCTATGCTGTTTCCACTGGTTCCATGAAGCCCAAACCATCCAGTAGTATTTCCAATATTACTGTCTAATACCATTATTCCATAATCCCAGTCTGCTTCGCTACCAGTATACTTGGTATCAACATAATATTTTGTCATATTAGCCGTTATAGGTTTAGATGAGCCATTTCTTCCCGCATATACCGTAACCGATTTTGCCTTACTTGTGGATGACTTAAGGCAATGCCCCGCCGTCAGCATAGTATTAGGTGAAATCATAAATCCTGTTCCTCTGAAAGTTTGTCCATCTTCCATAGTAATACTTAAATATGCTATTGCATAATAAGGAGAAATTGTTGTATTGGTAACCTTCGTTCTTTCATCGGTTCCAATAACTGATCTTTCTAAAATGGTCTCTGAAGCTGCAGTATCAGCTACCATAGAGTATGTAGCTGTCTCTGGTAAATCAATAATTCTCTCTGTACCATTTACCACATCTACTTCCAATAGCTGTTCTGTTTGTGCTGTCCTTGAATCCCCTTCACTATCTTGTGGAATTTCCTGTGCATATACAGTGATACCACTAAACAATAACAACATTACGCTAACAATAGAAATTATTTTTTTCATATGAGTTTTCTCCCTTCTGAAAATTATGTTTTAATTCAAATGCTACGGCATTTATATTTGAATGTCGATAAATGATTATCCTTGATAAACCAATTATCAAATTCATTACCATATTTAACCTCCCAAGATCAATTATAGCAAGTAATATCTTAAGTACAATAACCCTTGCAGAAAGCGTCCTTTTATCGCAGAAAATGGACATAAAAACAGCTTTACCACACTTAATGAAAAACTTGCTCTCTTTAAATTATTATGCCATCATTCTCACTTTACCTATCTTTTCGCAACCTTCAATGATAAAGCAGCAATAAATTCCTTCGGGCTTGGCAACCGTCCTGATCCAAACAGACCATCCCACTTAGACCTTGTTTCCTTGTTCAAGAAACCAATCATAATAGCTTTCTCCATTTCCGTCCTGATTTCACTTTCGCTTTTTCCTTCTTTTTGAGCAATTCTCTTAATTGCATCTCTTACTCATTCGTCTCTTTCTGATAGTATAGCTTCTTATTTATAACAACTTATAACTGATATATTAATTTTAACTAATGTATACTTAATTAGTCAAACAGTTTGTGTCTACATATTATGACACTTTTCGACATGGAGGTGCAAAATTGAGCCAAAACGGAAGTATCAAAATTCACTTAGGACAGTTGCTCAAAGAGTCTGGTTTAAGTAAAAAAAAATTCTGTCAAAAAGCAGAAATTCAGCGTTCTCAACTAAATGGATATATCAATAATACCATTACCGGCTGGATACGGAAGTGCTTGTGCGGATTTGTCGCACACTAAATTGCACTATTGCAGATCTTTTAGAGTATATTCCGCCAGTTGAACACTAGAAAACACAGTCTGAAATCAATATATTTCAGACTGTGTTTCTAATATCCTTTAGAATAAAAGGCATTATATAGTAATCCTTTTTATTAATGATTTAATTGACAATTATTTCTACTATTCTAATATAACCTGACATTCACCGGAACTTTCCTGCGGAGCATTATATGACCGTGTATGTTCGTCAAATTCCTGTTGAGAATATTTTTCAATACTAATTAATGTGCCATTCCCTTCCGCTGTTAGGTTATTATAATCTCGGACAGTATAGATATCCACTGTTCCGTCCCCATTTTCAGAACGTATTACACCTTGAAAATTCCCACTGCCTAAATCTTCTCCATTGGATGTCAGAATATCTTGAAAGAAACGAACTTTTTCTCCATTGAAAAACCATTGTTCAGTTTTAAAATCATAAGTGACGCCAAAAGCTTCGTATTCTTCAATCATTTTTTGTCTTTCAGATGCCGACAGCGATTCACCTGCACTAGCTGCTATCAATGGAGGATTTTTAATTTCATCAACATTACGAGCCGCAAACTCTGCATCTGTAAATTCCCTCAACTCAAGCAACTTTCCACTTGGATCATAAGAGCCATCTTCATTTCGCACTAAATTGTTTACATCTCGAACAGTATATACATCTACTACACCATTTTCATTGAAAAAATCCACACCTGCCCGTGAACCATCTTCTAATGAATAATAATCCTCAAACCAACGTACCGCTTTTCCATTATAGTATAATTCATCTTTTCCGGCATCATAAGTCATGCCAAACTGCTCGTAAATTTTAAACCGTTCTTCTAAAGCTGTTTTTTCATCTACGTTTTGAGAATTATCTCCAGCTACCGCATTGAGAATCGGAGAAGAAGCAGCCGAAGGCTGGTTTTGTTGCATACTTTCCTCTGCATGTGCAGTATTGCTCCCCAGTGAGGATGCCGTCATCCCACAGCCCGAAAGACCTTCAACAAACAACATACATACAAGGGTAAAAACAAGTTTCTTTTGATTTTTCATAAGTCAACACCATTCCTTTCTTTGATATACATAAAGTATAGCAAAGTTTTATGTGATACATGTGTGAATAGTTTGTGATTTATGTGTAGTTGATGAAAAAACAGAAACATCTATCCCTTACCAATCTTATTTCTAAATTACAAAGGAAAATCGCACACCAGTAGATGTATTGCACACTAAACATTTACTTCCATGCCGCTGTAAAATTTTTTGTGTAATATACAAGCCCAATCCGCTTCCACCTGTCTTCCTGCTTCTTGACTGATCAATACGATAAAATGCATCGAACAGTTTCGAAATACAATCTTCCGGTATATTTGTTCCAGTATTTTCAACTGAAAACAAAAATTGATCCTCTTCAACTTGTGCAATAATGTCAATTTCCGCTCCTTGTGGTGAATAAATTATTGCATTACCAATTAGATTTGAAAACACTTTTTTCATAAGCATCTTATCTCCATTGATATAAGCTGCCTTTGGCATATCGCAGTGTATCTGTAAATCCTTATTAGTCGTTAAATCCTCTGTTTCATTTAAATACTGGCAGATAAGTTGTACACAATCAATTTTATCACTTTTTAACTCTGAATTAACTGTTTCCAATCTTGAAACAGTTAAAATTTCCTGCACCAATGTTTCAAGAATATTCACAATTTCCAAAGACCTTGACAAATATTTCTTATGGTCCTTATACGCCCCTACACCCAACAACATTCCTTCTAACTGCCCTTTGATAACTGTGATTGGTGTTTTCAACTCATGAGACACTGCTGAAAAGAAATCTAGCTGAGCTTGTTCTATCTTTTTCTCATGTTCAATATCTGCTTCCAATTTTTTATTTGCATTTTGCAGGTCAGAAAGCGCAACAGAAAGATTACAAGATAGAATATTAAGGCTTTTTTCCAATATTCCAAGTTCATCAGTTCTGTCCTCCCTTAACCGCCACTCCAAGTGCAAATCAGACATTTTTTCAGATATACGGCTAATCTTTAATACTGGTTTTGTAATTATGTGAGCATACAGTCCTGATGCAACAAGTGCAATCACACTAATAACACACAGCAGCAAGGGTAAAATACGAAAAAAAGATTGTTGCAATTCAGCAACCTGTTCTGCCGTTCCATATACCATTAACATATAGCGATCGGTACTGTCAGCAAAAGCAAAATAATAACTGTTTGATAAAATTGGAACATTTTCGGAATAATCTTCTTCCGAGGCTGCTATTATTATCCCATTATTCAAACCATTTTCCTCTTGCAATGTTGGAAGAGATACCTGTAAACCATTATCCGCATACAGCTCGACATAACTTATTTCTGTATTTTGTATAAACTGATCAAATAATCCCCCACTTTCCTGAAAAGATACCTGTTCCAGTTCAAGTATGAAGTCCTTTGCCCGATCATCCAAGACATCATTCAGTTTACTAGAATATGTCTGCGGCATAATCCATGCCAACAACCCAAAAACGAGGAGACAAGCGCATAGCAAAAAAAATGTTGTTATAACAAATACCTTTGCAAATAGACTATCCTTTATTTTCTTTATCAATTTTATACCCCACTCCTCTAATTGTCTGAATAAAGTCAATGCCGAGTTTCTTTCGTAAATTCTTAATATGTGTGTCAACTACACGTTCATCACCATAAAAATCATATTTCCACAACTTTTCTAAAAGGTTTTGTCGAGTTAATACTTGTCCTTGATGAGTTAATAGTTCACGCAAAATTTCAAATTCTCTTTGTGTTAGTTCAAAAGAGTTTTCATCTACTGTGGCAGTATAACAATCCATGTGCAATATGAAATTTTTATATGAGATTGATTGATTCTCCCCGTTCTGTAACTCATTACTTCGTCGAAGCACTGCCGCAATTTTACGAATTAAAATAGGCATAGAAAAAGGTTTTGTTATATAGTCATCAACCTGCAAATCCAAACCTCTAATCTGTTCGTCCTCTCCACTTAATGCCGTAAGCATGATAATAGGTATTTGTGATTGCTTGCGTATAAATTCACAAACGCCAAAACCATCAAGTTTAGGGAGCATAACATCTAGCAGTATTAAATTAAATTGATTTCTTGTAAAATAATCTATGGCTTCGATCCCATCATTGGCAACCATCACTTCATAACCAGCTTCTCGCAAAAAATTTTGTAAAAGTTCTTGAATATCTAAATCATCCTCAACAATTAAAATTTTTAACATATCTTACCTCTACTTATAATCCTATGATCATTGTCCAAACTTAAATTGCTTATTTCATTACAAATAGAAAGTATCAATTATACATTCTGCTTTGAGTTACAAACATATTATAATATCTTCCTCTGTTTTCCATTAATTCTTCATGCGTTCCTTGCTCAACAATGTTCCCCTTATCAATAACCACTATCTTATCACATAATTTTGTAATACTCAACCTATGACTAACTATAACTACTGTTTTTCCATCAGCTAAAGAAGTGAATTTTTCATAAAACTCATTTTCTATTATAGGATCAAGACTTGATGTTGGTTCGTCCATTATTAATATTTTAGAATTTTCACGCAGTAATGTCCTCTGTATACATACCTTTTGCCATTCTCCACCTGATAATTCATGCGCACCTTCCCTAAGCTGCCCTAATTCTGTATCAATCCCATTAGGCAAACTATTTATAAGCCTATCCATTCTAAAATTATCGTTATCACTTAACTTAATTGAATTTCCAAAATTACCTATTTGTAAATTTTCCTTTAATGTGAATTGATACCGAATAAACTTTTGAAATAACGGTACTGTAATATTTCTAAAATCATCTATTACTTCTGAAAGTTCATTGTTACCAATTTTTACTATGCCAGACGAAGGTTCATATAACCCTAATAATATATTTAACAATGTAGATTTACCACTTCCATTCTCACCAACTATTGCTACTTTCTGATTTTGTTCTATAGTAATATTTATATTATTCAAAGTATTGTTTTGAATACCATGATAACGAAACGAAACATTCTCCAAAGTAATAGTGTAATCTTTAATTTTTTCTTGTTTTTTCTTTGAAAACTCAGGAATATTTTTAAATTCTTCCCAATCGTTGAAATATAAGGACACTTCATTAATATCAGAAATAGTAATAAAAAGCGAAATCATACTGTTTACGATAGCTTGAGCAGCACCCATTACGAGAACAAAATTTCCTAACCCCGATCTATTATGAACTATGTCCATGCATGTTACAACAACACATATTGCCATTCCAAAATTATGAACAAAAGCCAAAACAATTTCATACAAACAAAATTTTATAGATAAAATCATTTTTATTTTAAAGATTTTTCTTCGTTGAACTCGGATTATATTATCAAAAAAATTGGTTAGTTTAAATAATCTTATTTCTTTAACACTCTTTCTTTCCATTAATAAACTTATAAAATAATTAAGTTTTCGTTCTTCTTTATTAAGCTCCACTTCTTGCGCATAATTCATAGTTACTTTTTTAATGCACATATATAAGTAAGGCAAAGCTGAAAAAATAATTACACAAGGAAAATACCATTTTACCTTAAAAAGCGCAAACGAGTATCCAGCTATAATCACAACCGGACTAACAATACCTATTATATCTTGAATAAATTTAATTACAGAACTAACAATAGCATTATTAATTCTGTCCAAATAATCATATGTAACTACTTTCTCTAGCTCTTCCAACTTAATTTTACTGATTTTATCCGTTATTAACGAGAACAATTTACTCTGAATATTATACTGCATCTTAATTTGAATATGAGAATTTATCAATTCCATTATATCGATTGTAATTTGAGATAAAATATATAATAAAATAATGATAAATACTATGGGATAATCAAAAAGAGTAGCAGATAATAAATCAATTATGATTTTATAGAAATAAGAGATTATTGGTTGTAAAATTGCACTTACGAACATTATCAAAATATTTAATTTGATTATTTTAAATGATTTTTTATCCAGAAATTCTTTTATTAATCCAAAATTATGTACTAATCTTTTCATATTAATCTCCATTCTCTTATTAACTATAACGGGCTCAACGAACCACCCTAGTTCAAGCAACCGAGGTATCCTATCCTAGCTTCTTTTTCCAGAACACTGCAAGCAGCGAGGTAATACCCCCGTGAAAGTATAAATAACAATAAGTTGCTTTCATTCTGTCCTAAAAATCAGCGATAATTTCAATTTTTCCATTTGAGTTTTTCGGACAGCTTTCCCTTCAACTGCTTAATACAACAGACCTGTTTCATACTCTTACTATTTATACCATTTAGCCTGCGAATTATAGTAATTATAATAATTTCCCTTGAGTTCCATCAACTCCTTATGCGTTCCACTTTCAACAATTCTACCAGCCTTTATAAAAAACACTCTATCCGCCAATTTAGCCAAACCTATTCTATGGGATATTAAAACTACAGTTTTTTTCTGCAAAACTTTTTTAATTATATCAAATTGTTTTTTTTCTGCTATAGCGTCTAAACTAGCTGATGGTTCATCGAATATAATAAAGTCTGAGTCTTTATACAACGCACGGCATATCGCTAATTTTTGCCATTCTCCCAAAGATATATCTATTCCATTATCATAAAATTCTTTTCCCAAGTTAGTATCCATACTATATTTTACTTCCATTAATTCGAGAAGTTTTTGAATTTCACATTTATTTATTGCGATATAAGTATTACCTAAATAAACATTTGTCTCAATGTTCATATTAAAACATACAAAATCCTGAAAAACTGCACTGCTCTCCTTTATACCCAAAGCAAGCCTGCCTTCATCTGGAGTTATTAATTGTGCCATAACTTTTGCCAATGTGGATTTACCGCTTCCGTTATCACCCACCAAAGTAATTATCTCTCCTCTATTTATTTTAATATTAATATTATTTAAAACATGCTTTCGATTTCTATAAGAAAACGAAACATTCTTCATTATTAAAACATCTTTTTCATTTTTTTCGATTATATACGAATCTTCAACATCAGTTTCTGAATAATTAATAACCATATATAAATCTTTTATATAAGCCATGTCCTGATAACTTGAAGATAATATACCAATTATAGATGAAGAAATAGAAAAAAAACTAGCATGGCTTTGAATTATTACAATCACTTGTTCTATTCCAATTTGCCCTTTAGATAAATCAAAAAGTAATAATAGCCAAATAAATAATTCGCAACCATACATTACTATTGTCCAAATAGCATTTATAATTGTCCATTTTTCTACAATCTTAAAATGTCTCTGTTCCATTTCCTTAAATTCATATACTCTTTTTTTATTTATCCAATCATTTATTTTATAAGCACGTATTTCTTTTAAATTATCTTTGTTACATAATAGCTGCAACAAATAATCGTGCCTTCGACCTTTGGCATCTTGAAATTTGGCTAAGGAAATATTATCATCTGCAATTTTTAATGAATATATATTCTGAACAAAAATTAGCACTATAAAAACCAATAAATATTTATAATGAATATTTATTATCAAAACGCCGATGCTTACTATGCTAATAAGATTTGCAATCACATACAAAATATTATTCAAAGAATTACAAACTATATTTTCGATTGCTTTCTTGGCACGCTTTATTCTTAAATAAAGTTCTGCATCATCAAAATCCAACAAATTAATTTTGTTCAACTTGCAAAACATTTGACTATAAAAAAATTCTTGTATTTTTATATTGAAAAGCTCACTAACCGCACCAATTATTGACGTTTTTATTCCTTTAACACCCATAATTACTATATACAATAATAACCAGGTAATTATACTCAATATATTTTCATAATTTACTAATTTTCTTGTTATGTTCTGGGTGAGAATAAGCTCAACGGGTTGTAATAATGCAAAAAAGGCATTTAGCAAAAAAAGTATCCCTATGTAAACAGGTGCTGTTTTAATTATTTTTCCAATTAACCAAATATAATATTTCATCTTTCACCACCATACACATTCAATGTTTAAATTACACGCCCCAACTATATATCCATATCTTAAAAAAGGACGAGAGTACTTAACTTTCGTCCTTTTATAAACAATAGAATATATACAAATAATCAGTACAGATACTACATATTGAAAATGTTAAAATAATTACTATTGCATTGATATCCTACTGCTTGTTTCAATCAATTTGATAGAAATATATGACTAATCACACATCTCCTACATTTTGATTTATTACTGCTACTGTCCTTAATTATGACGCAACCGCATATTTGATTGTGCATCCCTTCCACCAAGAACCATTACAGGTAAAAGAACCCGAACACCTAAACGGGTTCTTACTGCAAGTGAATGTTGTAGGGCTACTACAAGACTGATCACGCGGCTCAATACCGGTTGTAACTACTACAGGATTAGTATACTTCATATTTTCACCTCCTCCACTGCATAGTATCTATATTGACAATCATTTTAACCAAAATATTACAGTAATGAGGTGTTCTTAGTTTTATCAAAATCCTCTAAAATACCTTTCTTTCTAAAATAACAATCTCCATCTGTCTCCTGCACCGATCCATGTTGCAATACCATCGCAATGCAGCCCTTTCCGCATATTGACTGCCATACGCACTTTTTACAATTATGTATATATTCAATTCCAAACCTTAAAAACCATATCAATTTGGAAAAATCTGAAGATTCAACAATTTCTTGTAATGTATTACAATTTACATTGCCAACAGAATATAAATCATCTGAAAACAACTGGCACAAATATACATTTCCTAATGGATCAATTCTCGGCACAAGTCCTCTTAATTTTCCTTCATCACCAAATAAAATAGGACATCCACCAGAAAATGTACCTTTAGGCAAACCGATATGCATTCCCTCATCATTAAGTTTTTTGATTTCCTCACTTGTCGTCAAGAAATTAAAAAGTTCCTCCTTTTCATTTTGTTTTAACACTAATAAGTCTGTATGACTACTTGTTCTTCCAACTGGTGATAACGCTGCAATATCCACATGTGTTATCCCTAATGATTTCATAAATGTAAGGAATGGTATTACATTGTCCTTGTTATGGGCTGTTAAAGTAAATCTTACTGGTATATTTTCCTGATACCCTTCATCGAGCAGAAATCGCAATCCACGCATAGTTCTTTCAAAATTACCATTTCCGCATAAAACATCATGAATCTCTGCATTTGTTCCATTTAGGCTTATCTGTACACCCATTTGACTATTTACAAGTTTTCTGGCTTTATCCTTATCTATTAAAGTTGCATTAGTTATCATCAATCGTGTGGAAATTTTTGATTCTCTTAAAACATCAATGAAGTCCCATATCTGAGGATGTAAAAGAGGCTCACCACCGGATAAAGTTACGGATGATTCTGGATCATCCTTTGGAATGCTTGAAATTATATTTTCAAATGCATTTATATCTAAAATATCTTTTTTATTACCACTTTCATTGTAGCAATGAATGCATCTCAAATTACAGGTATTAATTATCTCTATATATGCTCCCTTAATTTCATATTCTTTTGAAACATTTAAAAAACTATCTTTTTTTATTTCAATCATTTTGCTTTTCACCTCTTTCTAATCAATTTCCTGAACTAATCCCGCTTTGCATATTGCTTCGATCACATTTTTGCAATCATTTTCTATCTGTTCAATAGTTACTTCTTCTTTATTAATAATTTGTTCATATATGTATGCCGCCAGCTCATCAACTGTTTTTCCATCGCAATTCTGCCACATATAAAATGCGATCTCATTCAAGGTAATCATTTGATTACCATTTGCAAGAACTAAATATTTTTCACCCATCTTCTCATAAGTCTTATTTATTTTCTTTAATACTGTATTCTTCATTTTCCTCTTTCCTTTTCTTGTTATTGTGTTTTTTATATAATACACTTTTATCTAGGCTTTTTAATTCACATGTAATAATTGCGAGTTTATATGTCATATTTCCCGATTTATCTATTTGAAATACTTAAAAACCTATTATTCTTTCATTTTTTACCACATATTCCTAAATTTTTTAAAATAGCTTGTCCTGCTCCGTGATTTCAGGCTTACTTTCTTCCTTTACGCACTTCTTAGCGAGACACTGACGATTGTTTCCGTGAAAGAATCGACAGCGCATACAGCTTCTTAAATCGTTTTCCAACTTTACCTGTGCCGCAATAATTCCATCCGGTTTTGGAGCGTTCTGCATCCTTACGTTAATTCCCATCCACGCCACCCGCCTCTCTTGCGGCGGAAAGCCTGTACATCTCTTCTAATTTCCTGTCTGCCATCCCTGCTGATCTTGCAAGAGAAAAGTATAACAAAAGTACTACTGTTAAAATGATTACTGCCCCTATCATCTACCGCCCCTCCTTTTCTGTTCCGTTTTCTTCCTCTGTTCCGCCTCCATCTGCCTGACATACTCACGAATGTCAATCAGATCCTCTAGGTCATAGATTTTGGAACCCATAGCACGGTCAACATTTTCAGGAGTGCATTCGCCATGTTCTGTTAATGCTGCTATTACTTTCTGCCTGATTTCTTCCTGCACAGAATCCGGCATTGCTGCTATATAGTGTGGCGGCATCTTTGAAACTTCTGTTATTACCTCCTTTTCATATCCGTAACTCTTTTCAAAGTCACTTAGAAACTGTTCTTTTACCAAGACTGCATTTGCCTTGTTTTCCTCACTGGCTAACTCCACCAGTCCGTCTAGGAACTCAACTAGCTCTCTTTTTGTAAAACCCATCTGTTAATCCTCCTTCTCCCAAAATAAAAAGGCAGGAACAGATTAGCGATACACAAACGGAATATCCGTTTTAAGAGCTAATTTAGTCCTACCTAAATAATCATTGTATTAAGTTTTCACCTCGCATTCCACTAAAAGCCAAAGCCCGACCATATTTGTATCGACCATATTTGACTTCCGTAATGTAGGTTTTGAATTGTTCAGCGCTGCCCATTCTTAACCCCAATTAGGTATAAAAAATAGGACTAAATTAGGCTTAACCCCTTGATTTTACTGGGTTTCTTCTAACTTGGTCCTATTATAACACGGGCATCAATATAATCAGTTCCTAAAAGCCCGAGGCTTTTTTCCACGGTTCCTTCCGTCAGATACTGGCTTGCCCAAATCTTGGTGGAAAGGAAAATGTCTTTGCGGGGAACACCGGATTCTTTCATGCCCCGGCCAACCGCGCGCTCATTCATATACGCCTGTGCCGTGTCAATCATGCGGTAACCGCAGGTTAAGGCATCAAATACAGCCTTCTGTGCCTGTGGGGGACTCATCATAAAAGTGCCGATGCCCACTGCGGGCATGGAGATGCCATTGCTTAAAGTAAAGTTCATCATTGGAAAATCCTCCTTTTTTCTTTCATTTGCGTTCCGTCCGCAATCTCGTTAATAGTATTATAAGCAATAATATATGAAAAAGTACAATAGCAATCCTGCAATCCACATTGCATAAAATGCAATCTGAATGTTTACCGGCAGTCATTTATATGTTAGGATAATGAAAAAGAAAGAGGAGAGATGATTTATGTTGGATTTGCATCTGCTTGAACAGTTTGTCACCTTTTATCATACGGGTACGCTGGTGGAAGCGTCGGAACAGCTTCATATTTCGCAGTCAACCCTTACCAGAGGAATGCAGCGGCTAGAAGGAGAGTTTGGCGTGCCGCTTTTTAAAAGGACAAAGAACAGCATTGCGCTGACAGAGGCGGGAAAAATGGCGGCTTCCGATGCGGAAATGCTGTTACGCCAGTGCGACAACATGCTTTACAGGATTCGGGATTTTGACAGGAAAAGCCGGACCATTACATTAGGAGCCTGCGCTCCGGTTCCGATTACGGGTGTTATTTCATATATAACCAGCCTGTTTGCCGGTACGTCAATCTCTTCGGAATTAGAGAGCATTTCGGATTTGCTTTCGGGGCTTGCCGACGAAACCTATCAGTTGATTATACTTCCATATGCGCCCGATGATTTACCCGCCGTGCCCTTGGGGACGGAGCATTTATTCTTCTATCTTCCGGAAAATCACCGTTTTGCACACCGAAGCTCACTGACTGTCAACGAGATGAACGGAGAAAATATGCTTTTGTTTCAGGATATCGGTTTCTGGCATGACCTTGTAATGGAGAAAATGCCGGATTCAAGGTTTCTCCTGCAATCCGAGCGATACACTTTTTTAGAACTGGTTCGGAACTCCACCATGCCGTCTTTTACCACCGATGCGGCGCAGTATGAGCAGTCGGGGGATGGACGTGTGAGAGTTCCGATTGAAGATAAGCAGTTTAACGTGACTTATTATCTGGTCTGTAAACAGGAAAATAAGAAGAAATTCAGACAGCTTTTCGAGGCATTACTCATATAACCGCCGGATTTTTTCCTGAAAGCGGCAGTCGTCGGAAAAATCGGACAGACCGCCCACCTGACTTA
Source organism: uncultured Lachnospiraceae bacterium (assembly GCA_947063675.1). Lineage (GTDB taxonomy): Bacteria > Bacillota > Clostridia > Lachnospirales > Lachnospiraceae > Suilimivivens. Next base: position 13,940 of record CAMSTM010000002.1, read on the forward strand.
AAGAGCCGATTAAGGGAATGTTTTCGAATGCCGTACCCTTTAGTTTTTTTGACATGGCCTGAGCAAACTTGTCGGCAAAAATGACCTTGATATTTCTGCCAAAATAAGATTCTATTTCATAGTCCACATAACCCGTAAGGCCGCTTGCGTTGTGCATAGCCGCAGCCATGGCCTGGGCCCTTACAAGGCTGTCCTCACGCCGGGCAAGCGAGGGGGCGTGCAGAGCGGAATCTATCAGCTCTCTGATACCGGCGAGCAGCGAATCGAAGGACTGCGAAGCAGACAGTTGCGGAACGCCGCCACAGTCAGCGGCCTCACGGCCTGACGGAAGAGATGCGGATTTGCTGCCTGCAGAAAGCCTGTCAAAAGCCGTTCCGAACCATTTGCTATAAGGCGCATAGGTATCCGTGTAAAGAAAGCAGAGACGTATCAGCCGTTCGGCGATTCTTGCGCAGATAATGACAGAGCCGGTTTCGTCGCCGCATTCTCCGCAGCGCCGTACAAAAGCCTGCTCGGAGGCAATGATATTCCAGTTAGAAGCAATCAGGTAGGCTTTTACGTCCCTGGGATAATACTTTAAAGGCGATATTCTGTCCATAACCTTCAATTTGTCAATAAACATGGTTCCCGACACCAGCGAAAGCAGGCGGTGTTCCGAAAAGGCAAGCCAGTCGGCAGGCTGTAAGCCGGACAGGTCTGCAATGCCGATGCGCTCGATAAGAAATTCCTCAAAGGTTTGAATGAAAATGAGAGGATTTACTTTTCCGCTGTCAATAAACTTTGCATGCCGGACGCCGTTATCATTGGGGTCGGGCTCTGAAAAGTTTACGCTGTAACCTTTATACCGGTAAGGAAGCGTTTCAGAAAAAGTGTCCATTATTTTCTGCTTTTTGACGGTGTCCTCCGGTTTCAAAAACAGATAAAAGCGGGGGCCCCACATATGGTCCCTCGACACTTCGTCGTCATACCCGAGAACATCAGAGCCATAACCAATCAGTCCGGCCGAGTACTCCAAATCCGGGTAATGCCTGTCCAGAATCGGTTTTGCAATTTCCAGAAAAAAGTCCCTTGAAAGTTCTAATCCTTTTATAAATTCAGCCATGCGGTTCCTCCCTTTCAAACTAAAGGCTCATTGCTATCGGCGGGATTATCTGACCAGACGTGAAAGAAATCCCTTTTCATCTTTATCAACTCTCAGCACAAAATCAAATTTATTGTATTCAATACACATCCAGAAGTCCGGCTCCGGAAAAACATCCTGATTCTGTCTGTCAAAAAAATGCGCCCCGCCCTCATGCCTGAGGCGTTTTACCCGTTCGTCCATATCGGGCAGCTCCGCTCCTTCAAGAATACTCCGTATATATTCCGCGCACAGCTCGTCCTCCTTAGCGGGAGCGATACCGCCGTTTCCCATACATACAAGAGAAACTTCCTTTGGCTGATTTTCCATAATATACCTTGCAACTGCCTTTGCGTTGACCAGGCTGCCGGTGATAATTTCGTCCGCTTCTTTCGCGTTTATAATCCCCTGGGTTCCAGCGCTGGTGGTATGGATAACGGTTTTCCCACGCAGGTCGTGTTTTGCCGTTTCGGAGGGGGAGTTTCCGAAGTCGAATCCCTCGCATTTCCTACCCTTGCGCTCGCCGATAAGCACATAACCGGAATTGGCTTTTTTGAAAGCAAAGGCTTCCTCGATTGTCCCTACTGGGCGGATAAGCGATACCCCCATGTTATACAGGTAACATTCCAGAGAAAAAGCGCGGAAAACGTCGATGATTACGGTAAGGCCGGTAGCTTTTTTGGAACCTTCGATGAGGTGGTAAGTATTTATTTTAATTAAATCGTTATTTAATAATTGCATTTTGGGATTCAGTCCTCCTTTAGGTATTGTAGCAGGCTTTATTCTATCATGGGGGAAGAATTTGTGTAAAGGGATAGTTCTTTAAAAAGGGGTCGGAGTATGTTATATTTTAAATAAGGGTATAAGTGCGAAAGGATGGAAGCTATGACAGAAGTAAAAATAAAACAGGGATATTTAAAGGGGGTAGAAAAAGACGGTTATACGGTTTTTATGGGAGTCCCCTATGCGGCGCCGCCGGTTGGCGCCTTAAGATTTTGCGCACCCGAAGAATGCGCGCCATGGGAAGGCGTCTACCATGCCGACCGCTTCGGGAAAACCTGCTGGCAGGAGCGGGAGGAAAAGGGTTCCTTTTATGACGTCGAGTTTTACCGCAACGCCGATTATTTAACGGATTTTGACGAGGACTGCCTGTATTTGAATATCTGGGTTCCGGGAAATGAGGGAGTTTTGGAGAAAAGTGTTTCTGCAAAAGATATTCCCGCAGAGAGTTTTTCTGCGAAAAAGCTTCCGGTGGCGTTCTGGATTCACGGAGGGGCTTTTAACCATGGTTTCGGGCATGAAATGGAATTTGACGGCGCGGAGTATGCAAAAAGGGGAGTAATTCTGGTAACAATTAATTACAGAGTAGGCGTATTCGGCTATCTTGCCCATGAGTGGCTGAGCCGGGAAAGCTCTTATGGCATCAGCGGCAATTACGGGATGCTGGACCAGATTGCCGCGCTAAGGTGGGTTAAGGAAAATATCGAAGCCTTTGGCGGCGATGCCGGAAATATTACAATTTTCGGACAGTCGGCAGGGGCAATCAGCGTTCAGGGACTTGTCTCCTCCGATTTGACAAAGGATTACATTGCAAAGGCAATCATGCAGAGCGGCGGCGGATACGGGACATCTCTGGTAAATATGACGGCACTGGCGGAGGCGGAAGAAACGGGAGCGGAATTTGTAAGGTTCTGCGGGGTGGAATCACTTGAGGAGCTGCGGAATATGAGAGCGGAAGAACTGCTTGAGAAACAGACCGCCTTTTGCAAAAAGTTTTCCGAACAGGGGCTTATATTTATGCCGGATATTGACGGATATGTGTTGAAAGAAAATTACAATTCCGCCATAGAAAACGGGAGAATCAAAAAGATTCCTTATATGATTGGCGCAACCTTGAATGATATTGCGGCCTCGCCGGAGCAACTGGCGCAGGGGATTCGCGGACTGCTTTATGACGGGTGTATCCGGTTTGCACAGATGCTGGAAAGGCAGAAAAAGGAAAGCGGCGCAGGGAATGCCATTTATGTTTATGATTTTGTACGGCAGCTTCCCGGGGACGAGGCAGGAGCGTTCCATTCGGCGGAACTCTGGTACATGTTCGGAACGTATAAACGGTGCTGGCGGCCTTTTACCGGGGAAGATGCAAGGCTCAGCGAAAAAATGCTGGACGCATGGACGGGTTTTATGAAAAACGGCACGCCGGGAGAGGAATGGAAGCCGTATACAGAGGAAAAGCCGTATGTGCAGGTGTTTGATGTATGAGATGAAGGGCAGCTTAAAGAGGCGTATTTTATGAGCAAAATATTTAATGTAAATGGAAATTGTATACCGGAATTGCACTATATGGTGGAGCTTACGGAACGGCTTGGGCAGATAAAGATAATGGTGGAAGCCGGACAGTATTTTACCATAAACCGTGCCAGACAATATGGAAAGACTACAGTGCTCAAGGCACTGGCAAATTATCTGAAAGAAGAATACCTGGTGGTTAGTCTGGATTTTCAGAAGATGAGCTATGCAAATTTTGAAAATGAGCAGGCATTTGTAGTGGCTTTTGCGGGTGAGTTAATCGATAATGTGGAAAGTATGCCTGAAGAGATATATGAGAGGCTGAATGCTTTTGCGGAAGAGCGTGTGCGGAATCTGACGCTCCTGTCATTATTTCGGGTGATAAACAAATGGTGCGGGCAGTCAGAAAAGAAAATCGTACTAATGATTGACGAGGTGGACAGCGCAACAAATAATCAGGTGTTTCTTGATTTCCTTGCCCAACTGCGCGGATGTTATATCAGCAGGGATACGAAACCGACTTTTCAGTCGGTAATTCTTACAGGTGTATATGATGTGTGCAATATCAGGAGAAAGATTCGGCCGGAAAATGAACATAAAGTAAATAGTCCCTGGAATATTGCGGCCGATTTTTCTGTAGACATGAGTTTTTCTGTAAAGGATATTGAGGGAATGCTAAAAGCGTATGAAGATGATAATCATACGGGAATGGATATTGAGAAAATATCCTGTCTTCTTTATGATTATACCTCCGGTTATCCTTATCTGGTTTCGCGTCTCTGTAAGTTTATGGATGAACAGATAGCCGGAACGAATGATTTTCAGAATAAAAAAAGCGTATGGACGGAGGCGGGGGTTCTGGAAGCGGTTAAGTTATTGCTTGAAGATAGAAATCCGCTGTTTGAGTCGCTGATGAGTAAGTTGAATGATTTCCCGGAGCTTTGCGATGTGATTTCCGCTCTGCTGTTTCAGGGAAAGAAAGTTGCATATAATCCGGATGATGAGGTAGTTTGGGAGGCTTTAATGTTTGGATTTGTAAAAGTGAAGGATTCCGGCGTCTGTCTTGCCAACAGGATATTCGAGACACGGCTATATAATTATTTTCTTTTGACAATTTCCGAACAGAACAGCAGACTTTACGAAGAAGGCTCGAGACAGAAAAATCAGTTTATTATTAATGGTCATTTTAAAGATATGGCATGGAAATGCATATAATGAGCGGGGTGAAAAGCAGCTATCGGATTATATGAATTATTTTCATCTGGATAAAGGATACATGCTAAGTTTTAATTTTAATCAAAAGAAGAAAATTGGAGTGAGGGAGATTATTGTGGGGAACAAGATGCTTATAGAGGCTGTGGTTTAATCTGCCCCGAAAAAGTGTCAGTGCGAAAGAATGTATAATTCAATTAAGGAAATATCAGCGGAAAATGAGCTCATTGCCGGAAAGGAGTGCACACTATGCCCGGAAAAGTCGGAATCGGAATGCAGGATTTTAGAAAAATCAGGGAAAGAAATGCATTTTATATTGATAAAACCCTGTTTATAAAGGAGTGGTGGGAGTCGCTGGACGATGTGACATTGATTACGCGTCCCCGGCGTTTCGGAAAAACGCTGACGATGAGTATGGTAGAGAACTTTTATTCATTAGAATATGCTTCCGGGGCGGTAATATTTGAAGGGCTGGATATATGGAAAGAGGAAAAGTATCGTAATTTGCAGGGCACTTTTCCGGTGATAAGTCTGTCTTTTGCAAACATAAAGGAAGTAAGTTATGAGCAGACAAGGAAAAAAATCTGCCAGATTCTTGTAAATTTGTATTCCAGACACAGCTATCTGCTTGAGAGCAATGTATTAACGAAAAAGGACAAAGACTTTTATCAAAGCGTTTCGGTAAATATGGATGATGCGACTGCTACTTTTGCAATTTATCAATTGTCGGAGTACCTCTGCCGGTATTATGGGAAGAAGGTATTAATTTTTCTGGATGAGTATGATACCCCCATGCAGGAGGCTTATGTGAATGGATACTGGAAGGAAATGGCTGATTTTATCAGGAGTATGCTGAATGCGGCGTTTAAGACCAATCCGTTTATGGAAAGGGCGATTATGACGGGGATTACCAGAATTACCCGGGAATCGGTTTTTTCAGACTTAAATAATCTTGAAATTGTGACAATAACCTCTGAGAAGTATGAGAGTTTTTTTGGTTTTACTGAAGATGAGGTGTTTGCAGCTCTGGATGAATTTGGCCTTTCGGAGGACAGACAGCGAATAAAAGAGTGGTATGATGGTTTTACTTTCGGAAAGCGCATGGATATGTATAATCCATGGTCAATTCTCAATTACCTTGATAAACGTAAGTTTTCAGCATATTGGGCGAACTCCAGCAGCAACGAGCTGGCGGAGCGGCTGGTTCGTAAGGGGAGTTTTGGCATAAAGACCGATTTGGAGGAACTGATAAAGGGACATTCCATAGAAAAAAGTATGGACGAGCAGGTTGTCTTCAAGCAACTGGATAGACAGGAGGAAGCAGTCTGGAGCCTGTTTCTGGCATGTGGTTATTTGAAGACGTTAAAGTGCAGACTGGACGAAAATTCAGGAAAGTACTGCTATGAGCTTACCCTTACAAATAAGGAAGTGCAGATGATGTTTACCGGTATGATTCGCGGTTGGTTTTCGGAAAGCCGAAGGGAGTATTCCGCCTTCACTACGGCGATGTTGACAGGGAATCTGGAACTGATGAATGAATATATGAATAAGATTGCCATGAATTCTTTCAGTTTTTTTGATGTGGGAGGAAAGACCCCAGACAGTGGACAGCCGGAAAGCTTTTATCATGGATTTGTTCTGGGGCTTGTGGTGGAACTGGACGCTCAGTATGTGGTTTTGTCAAACCGGGAGAGCGGACTCGGAAGATATGACGTTGTGCTGGAGCCAAAAGACCGTAATATGGATGCAATTATTATGGAATTTAAAGCGTTCGACCAAAAGAGAGAAAAAACGCTGGAAGATACTGTAATCAGGGCTCTTAATCAGATAGAAGAAAAGGAGTATGCGCAGGAATTGATTGCACGGGGGATTCCGGAGGAAAAAATACACAAGTATGGTTTTGGCTTTAAGGGAAAGCAAGTATTAATTGGCACAGATTATGGGAGTGGAAAGGGGAGCCTGGAATGCATAGAGAAGGCTTTGGCTCCGTGAAAAAGCGCTTAAATAAATGAAGGATAAAATAAGCAGTTACCGCAAAAAGTCTCAACACATGTTGGGGCTTTTTTTGCAGCATAATATTAATGAAGAATTGTATGGGAAGACAAAATAGCCATATAAAAAGGTTCGATATCCACGTTGAATGAGACGGGAATATATCTTTATAATATAAATACAAGAAGAACTTAAGAGATAAACGATACGAAGAAACGCATGAGGAGAAAAGATGGGGAAAGAAAAGACAATTGTACTTACCGTACAGGGAGAATGTGGCAGCAGATTGAAAAGACATATGCAAAGCTTATGGCCATATTATTTAATGGTACTGCCCGGTTTTATTTACCTTTTGGCCTTTCGTTACATTCCTATGCTGGGAAGCGTGATTGCCTTTCAGGATTTTTCAGTGGTGAAAGGGATTGGCGGAAGCGATTGGGCGGGAGTGAGAAATTTTCAGAAGCTTTTTCATTATCCGGATTTTTACAAAATTTTAAAAAATACAATTATCCTTGGCTTACTGAAGATGGGAATTGTATTTCCGATACCTGTTTTTTTATCTCTTATGCTGAATGAAGTAAAAAATCAGGTATTGAAAAAAGGGATACAGACGGTAATATGCATTCCCTATTTCCTGTCGTGGGTTATTATTGGCGGACTGGTGTTTGACCTTTTTGGTGTGGGCGGAATTTTTAATAATATACGAAACGCGTTGGGGATGGATACACTTCTGGTAATGCAGAAGGAAAACTGGTTCCGGCCAGTGTATGTGATTTCTTCCATATGGAAAGAGGCCGGGTGGGGGACGGTGGTGTATCTTGCGGCTATCAGCGGAATTGACCCCGGGATATATGAATCAGCTTCTATTGACGGAGCTTCCAGGTTTCAGAGGATGCGATATATCACATTTCCGCTTCTAATTCCGACGGTGCTGACGTTGTTTCTACTTAATATCGGGAGTTTCCTGGAACTGGGTTTTGAACAAGTGTACAATCTGTATACACCAATGACATATTCAGTTGCTGATATTTTTGATACGTATGTGTTTCGGGCAGGAATCCAGCAGGGGCAGTATAGCTTTGCAACAGCAGTGGGATTGTTTCAGTCTGTGGTGGGGTTATTCCTGGTAATTATTTTTAATCATTTGTCTAAACGTTATTCGGAAGAAGGAGGTCTGTGGTAAGCATGGTAAAAGAATCTTTAAGAGACAGGCTGTTCTCGAAAAGTATCACAGCTATTCTGACTGTATTGGCGGTGATTGCCTTTATCCCTCTTCTGTCGGAGATTTCACTGTCTTTCAGTTCAAAAGCAGCGTCAGATATGAACAAGGTAAATCTTTACCCGGTGGGTTTTACGCTGGAATCCTGGAGATACATGCTGACAAAGGGCGGCCTGTGGTCATCCTTTGTCATCACCATCAGCTCCACGATGATTGGAACTGTGACAGCGCTTGCTATTACTGCACTGATGGCCTATCCCCTGTCCAAGAGCAGATTCAGGGCGGGGAAGATACTGATGTTGTATGTGGTGTTCACCATGATATTTAAAGCGCCTACAGTGCCATATTTCCTGACCTTAAGAAAAATGGGACTTTATAACAGTTATTGGGTATTGGTTTTCCCGCATATCCTGACGGCTTATAATCTGATTATTATGAGGACATTTTTTAAGCAGTTTCCCGGTGAGATAGAGGAAGCAGCCGTGATTGACGGCTGTGGAGTGTTCCGGTTGCTGATTAAAATTGTGCTTCCGGCGTCTAAGGCGGTTCTGGCAACCCTTGGATTATTTTATGCAGTAACTATGTGGAATCAGTACCAGCATCCACTTATGTTTATACAGGATATCAATCTGTATCCGCTTCAGCTTAAAATTCGCCAGATTATTGATGGAGGAGGTGATTTACTTGCGATTACGGCGGTGAAAAATGTGAATTACACGGAAGCGACGCTGAGTGCGGCAGCAGTGGTGTTTGCTATTATTCCAATATTGATTTTTTATCCGTGGCTGCAGAAATATTTTGCTAAAGGAGCTATGCTTGGTTCCGTAAAAGGATAGGAAATTATAATCAGAACAAACCAGGAGGAAGAGTATGAAGAGAAAAGTGTTAGCATTATTGATTACGGGTGCGCTTCTTGCAGGAGTGCTCTCAGGATGCGGCGGAGGGGGAACTCCTTCCACGGCCGGAACCGAAACGGCAGGAGAGGGAGATTCCTCTGGCACCGGGGAGGCGCAGATTAGCGGCGATGAGGAGGTTTCGGATGACGAAGTTGTGGAACTGGAGATGTGGGTTACCAATAACGGATATCTGCCAGTTGAAAAAGATGGAGTTGTCTATAATTTCTATAAAGATTTACTGGGTGTTGGAATTACGGAGCCCTATGTGGAGTGGAACGGCGGACAGACTTATGGGGAACAGCTGAATCTGAGGATTGCTGCAGGAGAAATGCCCGACATTGTCCAGCCTGTAAACGGAATAGAAACAGGATTGGCAAAAGAGGGTGCGCTACTGGATTTGACGGATTATCTTCCCAAATATGCGCCGCATTTGTGGGATTATATTTCAGAAAATACTTGGGACGTTATAAAAAGCTATGACCCTACAGGAGAAGGACGGATTTATATGATTCCACTGTCTGTTGATTTTACACGTCATGGCGCAATGATTCGAAAAGACTGGTTGGATAATCTGGGACTGGAAATGCCAACGACCCAGGAAGAACTGGTAGAGGTACTTCGGGCATTTAAAACACAGGACCCTAATGGAAACGGAGTTGCCGATGAAATTCCTACCGGGGGGCGTGCGGAAGCAAGATGGATGGATTATCTGTTTGCAATGTATGGGATAGCCATGTGGGAAGGATATCCCGAATGGGACATCTTCGATGGAGAACTCACCTATTCTGCAGTAACACCTAATATGCGCGATGCTCTGGAATTTATCAGCGGTTTGTATCAGGAGGGGCTTTTAGATGTGGAAACCCTGATTAATGACAAAGCCGCATGGGACGGTAAGATGAATGCCGGTCAGGTAGGTGTGTTTTATCAGTGGCCGGAAAGGTCTTATATGTATGCTGCGGATATTTATAATGCAACGGGCATACAGTCAGATTTGGTGGTGATGCCTGTAATCAGTGCAGAAGGTTACGAAGGCTTTTATACAAAAAAACCCACGGCAGGTATAGGTACGATTTTAAAAGCGACGGATGATGAAAACAGAATTAAAGCTATGCTTACAGTAGTAGATGCCTATGGAAATGCTGATTTGAGGGATACTTTGCTGCTTGGGCCGGAAGGGATGCATTGTGCCAGGGATGAAGAGGGGGCTCTCAAGAAGCTTCCTGAAGATAAGACTACCCAGGAGCATCTGGTGGTTGACCCCAGCGGCGTCTGCAGTAATGCTGAAAGTGTGATTAAGCAGTTGGAGTTAAACAGTACAGAAGATACCAAGTGGGCAATTGACAGGGCAATCCAGAATGTTAAGGATGTACAGCAGTACGGAAAGGTTATTGCTGGGGATGGTATTCCAAGTTCCATTTATGACGGGTATGATGATATTGAAAACAGAACTCTTTATGTGGAATATGCTTCTAAAATTATTGCTGGAGAATGGCCGATAGAAAAATTTGATGAATTTGTGGAAAAGTGGTATGCACAGGGCGGAACAGAAGTGACAAAAGCCGCCAGGGAATGGTATGCTGTTAAAAATGGATAACTGGAAGAAAGCGCAGGGACTAAGATGCCTTTGCGCTTTCGGTCAGTTAAATACTGGTGTATAAAGACATGTTTAAAATGGAGGTTTCGGATGAAAAATTCATTTATGAATGGAAAACTGGCGGGAAGGCTGATGATGGGATATCTGTTTGCCTGTGTTGTGCCTCTGATACTGACCAGCATAATTATTTACCGGGTAGCAGCGGAAAGTATGGAAGAAACCTCTATGGAATTTGCGTCAGCCTTTAGCTCTCAGATAGTGACGCTTATGGATGACCTCATTGACACCTATGACAGACTTACCAAGTCTGTGCTGGTGGATAATGATGTTATCACTTCTCTTTCGGAGCAGGAGAGCGTCGGTGCCATTGACCGGATGAACAGCCAGCTGGGCGTACGTAAAATCATGATGCGTCTTATGACTTTAAAGCCGGAGATTAAGACCGCCTGTATTTTAACGGAAGACGGGCAGTTTTACCAGTTCAGCAGCGAGGGGGATAACATTGATTCGGCAGTTCTGGCGGAGCAGCCCTGGGTTGCGGAAATCAGGGAGAGCAGCGAAAATATCAGCCTGACTGCCGTTCATACTCATGCTTATAGTGACAGAAATCCGGAAGGACTGGTTTTTACCATTGGCAGGAAGATAAGAAACCGGAACGGAGCCGTTGCAGGGTTAATACTGATTGATTTGGACCCCACAGGGCTGGTTTCTTTAAGTGATGCCTTTTTGCTGGCAAGAAATCAGTATAATATTAAAATCAGCATTACTGACGCAAATAGCAGGGTTTTGTATGACTCTGATGTAGCAAGCGGCAGAATCAGTTGGAGCGAGGCGGTAGGAGAGGATATCCCCCTTTACCAAAAAAATGAGAAAGACTATATTGTCCTGTGTGAGCAGACCAGAAGAGCCGGACTCTCGGTATACGCAGTGATACCAAGAAGCAGCCTTCTGTTTAAAATTAACAAAATGGAATATGTGACGATTATTTGTGTTATTCTGTGTACTCTGGCAGTGATTGGAATCTCCATTCCCTTAAGCGGGACAGTTACAAAGCCGGTTTACCGGCTGCAGGCGGCTATGCGAAGGATGGAAAGTGGGGAGTATGAAACGATAGAGGATTACCGGACAGGGGATGAGATAGGGAACCTGATTGCGAGCTATAATCATATGGTATTGCGAATGAAGGAATTGATAGAAACGGTTTATCTGTCGGAAATCAGGCATAAAAACGCAAAGCTTCTTGCACTGCAGACACAGATTAACCCACATATGCTATATAACACATTGGAGGCTATACGTATGAAAGCTCTGCGAAGCGGAGCGGGGGAAGTGGCGGAGATGATAAAGCGGCTGGCGAAAATGTTTCGGGTGGTATTAAGCGGGCAGCGTACAGAACATCGGCTTAAGGAAGAGGTGGAATATGTACAAAATTATTTAGAACTTCAAAATCTCCGTTCACGGAATATGTTTTTTTTAGATATACAGCTTTCAGAGGAAATGCAGGAGTGTAAAATGATACCGATGATACTACAGCCGGTGATAGAAAACAGCATTGAGCACGGATTCCGGGGACACGGATATCCTCTCCATATCATAGTGAAAGGGGAGGTAGTAAACGGGAGGGAATTATTTTTACGTATTAGCGATGACGGAAAGGGGATTAACGCGGAGCAGGTTGAAGGGATTAATCATAGCCTGGAAGCAGTAGAGACAGTGCAGCCTGCCGTGGGGCTTGTCTTAATACAGGAGGAGGAAGTAAGCATAGGATTGAAAAATATTGCGGAGAGAATTCGATTGCAATATGGAAGCACGGGAAGCCTGCGGGTGGCCAGGTGTGAGTGTGGCGGAGCCTGCATTGAAATTCGCATGCCGTTTCAGGCGGCGTTATATGACGAAAAATGAGGTGGATTATGAGCGTTAAAATAATTGTGGTGGATGATGAGCCGGAAATTGCGGATGGGGTGGCCTGGATGGCAGAAAAACTGTGCCCGGATTGTAAAGTTTCAGCTGTGGCGTATGGAGGGGAAGAGGGGTATGAACGAGCTCATGCATTTTTGCCGGATGTAATCCTCACAGACATTAAAATGCCGGATTGCGACGGGCTTGCGATGATAAAAAAGCTTCGGAAGAAAAATCTGAAAATACGGTATATTATACTTACCGGCTATGCTGAGTTTGAATACGCAAGGCAGGCGATTTCGCTGGGAGTGGAAGATTTTATTACGAAACCGGTAGAGGAGGATGAGCTGAAGAAAGTTTTGAGTCACACATGCCAGGCTGTTTTGGAGGAGAGGAAAGATAAAGAAAGTCTTCAGCAGATGAAAGGAATTGTTAAGGACTATGTCTTAAAGGAGTTTTTAGATAACAGGAAAGGCTATCAGGGAGAGGTGGAGAAATATCTGGAACAGGAGGGAGTTTGTGGGAAAGGAAAAAAATGTCTGTGTATGGCAGTTGAGATGGATGATGAAATTGACGAACAGGTGTGGAGGGAACTTTTAATTGGTGAGAAGGATGAAATTGAGTCGCTTGAGTTTCTCAAATCCGGTATTTTAGTGGAATATTCCAGAGGACTTTTTGTCCTCCTTGGTGAACTTACAGAAAATATGAGGTCAGAAACTGTTATTGCGAGGATTGAAAGTAAGAAGCACAGATTTGGCAGAAAATTACGGCAGCCGGTCAGTATCGGACTTGGCTTTTGCGATGGACCCGAACATTTGCCGGAAGCTTTTGAAGAAGCCAGGTGCGCTTTAAATTATAGAATTTTAAAGGGAGCGGATTGTGTTATTTCCTATGAGCAAATAAGGGATATTGAAGAATGCTCCGTTATTATTTCAAAACAGGATATTGAGCAGCTTTCTGAGCATATTGACCGGATGGATAATGCAGGGATTAAATCCCTGGTGGAACATATTTTTTTAAGAATAAGTGAGGAGGAAAATTTAAGTCTGCAGGATTTACAGATGCTTAGCTTAAATCTGGTGTTGTCGGGGATTCGGAAGATACCTTTTGTGCAATTCCAGATGAACCGTTATCTGGGAAAAAACATCTTTTCCCTGGAGAGTATATCTAAATTCCGGACCATGGAGCAATTGCAGAACTGGATTGTTAATATTCTGCAGGGAATGAACGAACTGATGCTTCGTGACGATATGTCGGAAAAGAGGGATATAATTGCGGAGGTAAAGGGATATATTTCAAAAAATTTTAATCGTGAAATCAGCTTAAATGAAATATCAGAACATTTTTTTATTAATCCCTACTACTTCAGTCATTTGTTTAAAAAGAAAACAGGCGAGACCTATCAGAATTATTTAATCCGGCTGCGTATGGAACGGGCGAAAAAGCTTTTGGAGGAGACAGACTTAAAAGTATATGAAATCTGCGAGAGGGTGGGTTATTCCGATACCAATCATTTTATCAAAATGTTTGCCCGGATGACAGAAATGAATCCGGGGGAATACCGAAAAGTGTATAAGGAGGGAAAAGATTGAAAATGAGAAAAAAGAGAGTGGATTTTATTGCGCTTGCAGGGGAAGTGTGCAATTCAGATTCTTCCTCGCCGGCATATATGGAAGAAGTGTGGCATAAAGCAAAGGAACTTCAGATGAATACGTTGCTTCTGCCAGTGAGCTGGGAGCTTGTGGAGCCAGAGGAGGGTATTTTTGATTTTTCCATCCCCGATGCATTGCTTGAGCAGGCCAGAGCACAGGAGATGAAAATTGTTTTTTTATGGTTTGGTTCCTGGAAAAACGCACAGTGTTATTATGCCCCGGGCTGGGTAAAACGGGACACTGTTCGTTTCCCACGGGCGCAGGTAAAAAAGGGGGAAAATAAAATATACCTTGAAAATTTACATGGTATGCCATATACAAGTCTTTCCTGTTTTGGAGAGGCTACTAAGAAAGCGGACGCCAGAGCCTTTGCGGAATTTATGCGGCATTTAAAGATAAGGGATGAAGAAGAAAAAACCGTGATTATGGTACAGGTGGAAAATGAAACCGGTGTACAGGGAGCGGCAAGGGAGCATTCTGATTTGGCCGATGAAATATTTGCAGGCAATGTGCCGGAGGAGTTTGCCGACTATATGAGGGATTGTACAGGGGAAATGGCAGAGGATGTACGAAGATGTGTGGAAGCCGGAAAAAAGGGACATACATGGAGCGAGACTTTTGGAGATGTGGCGGAAGAAATTTTCAGTGCTTACCATATTGCAAGCTTTGTCAACACTGTCGCTGCCGCCGGGAAAGAAGTGTATGATATTCCCATGTCTGTAAACTGCTGGTTGGATAAGAAAGAAAAAGCAGGTATGTATCCCAGCGGAGGGCCTGTTGCAAGGATGATGGAGGTCTGGAAATATGCTGCACCCGCTATTGACGTGTTTTGCCCCGATATTTATGTACCCGACTTTTGCGGTGTCTGTGACGAGTATGGGAAAATGGGAAACCCGCTGTTTGTTCCTGAGACAGCCACCCATAGCCATGCGGGACCCCGGTTGGTTTATGCGGTAGGCCACTATCATGCATGGGGCTACTCGCCATTTGCTTTCGAACATATGGGGCAGCCTTTCAATGCATCACAGAGCTTTCTTTTTGGAGTGGATGTGAATGACCCGTTGCTGTCTGTGCCCCAGAATGTGGAGGAATATGCCTGGTATAATCGCACTTTAAGCAGTATGATGCCGTTGCTTACGGAGAGATATGATACCGACAGACTGCAGGCGGTTATCAGTGAAAGACCTGAAGAAAATGTTATGCATTTTGACGATTTTGGATTTCAGGCGGATTTAAATCCTGTGACTGTCCGGAGAAAAGATAGTGTGTGCCTTGTTTTGCAGGAAAGCGGCGATACCTTTTATATCCTTATGAATGCCTGTATGTTAATTCCCTTTTCCAGATGTCCTGAAAAGAAAAATGTGGACATCCTTTTGCTGGAGGAAGGTGAGTTTACAAATGAAGGATGGATAGCGGGACGGAGGCTTAACGGAGATGAGGCGGCCCGCTTAATAAGTGAGGAACCTGTACTCTGGAGGATAAAATTGTTAATGTATGAGTAGAGGCGGGATAATAAAGAAAGAGGTAAAAAATGAATACAATTGTATACGAAGAGCGGGTGGAACAATGGGGAATTGCTGAGGTTATTTGCTACGGACCGTCAGATGGAAATCCTTTTCTGGAGCAAAGTATTAAGGGGCGTTTTAGAGGAAAGAATGAGACAGTTATCGTGGACGGTTTTTACGACGGAGATGGTCTTTATAAAGTCCGGTTTATGCCGTCATTTCCCGGGCACTACACATTTTCTGTTGAAGGAAGTTTTTTAGAAAAGGAAGTAGAGGGAACATTTCTGGTAATCCCGGCATCGAAGGGGAACCACGGACCTGTGAGGGTGGCTGGGACTTATCATTTCGCATATGAAGACGGTACGCCATATTATTCGATAGGCACTACCTGTTATGTATGGGAATTACAAAATGATGAAAGAATTGCACAAACGATTGAGAGTCTTGAAGCAGCCCGGTTTAATAAAATCCGATTCTGTATTTTTCCTAAACATTATGATTATAATTTAGGTGAACCCAGAAGTTACCCTTATGAGGGAACGCCTATGGACAGCAGCGTACTGACGAAAGAGAATTTCAGTTTTTATACAAGACGGACGGAAGGCAATCACTGGGATTTTTTCAGATTTTATCCGGCTCATTTCCGACATATCGAAAATTGTATACTGGAGCTGCAAAGGAGGGGAATAGAGGCGGATATTATCGTAATGCATCCTTATGACCGCTGGGGATTTTCCCAGATGACACAGGAAGAGGACGACCTCTACTGGAGTTATGTGCTGGCCCGATTTTCTGCATATCGCAATGTGTGGTGGTCGCTGGCAAATGAATATGATTTAATGTACTGCAAGAC
The DNA here is from genome assembly GCA_947063675.1 of uncultured Lachnospiraceae bacterium. GTDB lineage: Bacteria > Bacillota > Clostridia > Lachnospirales > Lachnospiraceae > Suilimivivens. Next base: position 30,174 of record CAMSTM010000002.1, read on the forward strand.
GGTGGATGACTGGGAGCGTTATGCAGCGTTAATCTGTGAAAAGGACCCCTACAATCATCTCCGCTCCATACATAACTGTTATAGTTTTTATGATTACCGGCATCCCTGGGTGACTCACTGCAGTATTCAGAGACAGGAGCCCTATCTGTCTGCGGAGTATGTAACAAAATGGCGGGAGGAATACAAGAAACCTGTGGTGTTGGATGAAATCTGTTATGAGGGAAATCTCCAGTATGGATGGGGGAGCATTAGCAGCAGAGAACTGGTACGAAGATTCTGGGAGGCGGCATGCCGGGGCGGATATGCGGGACATGGAGAGACACTGATGAATCCTGATAATGTGCTCTGGTGGTCTCATGGCGGTAAGCTTCAAGGTGAGAGCTGGAAAAGACTGGGCTTTCTATATGATATTTTGTGCGAAACACCGGGGCTGGGGCTTACTTTCCATAATTTGAGCTGGGATTGTGTGTGTGCGGTTCCCGAGCTGGAAAAGGCTCGTCAGGTGAAAAGCTATTATCTGATTTATCTGGGATATACCTGTCCGGCCTTTAAGGAATATTATTTTGATGACGATACGGAGTTTGAGGTGGAGGTAATCGACACCTGGGGCATGACCATTGAAAAACGGGGAATCTGCAAAGGAAAAATTAAAGTTGAACTGCCTGGACGGGAGTATATGGCGGTTCGGTTAAAGAAGCAAAAGCAGAACCAGAATAAAGAGTAAAGGACAGGAGAAAAATTGCATGAATTATTTTTGTAATCCGGTTAATATCAATTACCGATATCAATTTAATGAAGACCCGAACAAGCGGAAGATGCAGATATGCAGGGAGGCAGCAGACCCGTCGATGATTTACTTTCAGGGAAAATACTATATTTTTGCATCTATGACATTGAGTGTATGGGTGTCAGAGGATATGACTAACTGGGAGAGCTTTCGTCTGCCGGAAAATCTGCCTCTTTATGACTATGCGCCAGATGTAAGTGTTATTGGTGAATATGTGTATTTCAGCGCATCCAAGAGGAGAGAAATCTGCAATTATTATCGTACGAAAGATATTTTAAACGGACCTTATGAGGAAATTCCCGGGAGTTTTGATTTCTGGGACCCCAACTTATTCTGTGATGATGATGGAAGAGTTTATTTTTATTGGGGCTGTTCTAATACCACGCCAATTTGGGGGGTGGAGCTGAATCGGGAGACCATGTGCCCTTTAGGGGAGCGCATAGCGCTGATTGATGGGGATGCATGGAGCAAAGGATATGAGCGTGTGGGTGAAAACCATTCCGGAAGTGATAGACCTTATATAGAAGGCGCCTGGATGAATAAATATCAGGGAAGATATTATTTGCAGTATGCATGTTCAGGAACACAGTATAATATTTATTCCGATGGCGTTTATATAGGTGATTCCCCTCTCGGTCCATTCAGACTTGCGGATAATAATCCGTATTCTTATGAGCCCGGTGGATTTCTGCCAGGCGCAGGTCATGGTTCCACTATGTGGGATAAAGAGAAAAATTTATGGCATACGGCAACCATGCGAATCAGTAAAAACCACATTTTTGAGAGGCGTGTTGGAATCTGGCCTGCAGGATTTGATGAAGATGGAGAACTTTTTTGTAATCAGCGCTATGGAGATTGGCCCATGGAGATTGGGAATGGAAAAATAAATCCCTGGAGGAATCCGGGGTGGTATCTGATAAGCTATGGAAAGCCAGTGACGGCTTCTTCCAGCGAAGAAAGAAAAGGACCGGAACAGGCTGTAGATGAAAATGTGCAGACCTGGTGGCGTGCTTTGACCGCTGAGAGTGGGGAATGGCTGCAGGTTGATTTGGAGAAAGAATATACAGTAAATGCAGTACAGATTAATTTTGCCGATGATGGAATTGATATTCCGGTGCCGGGCAAACTCCAAAGAACGACACAGGCGCGTTATATCGAGGAGAAAGATTATGTAACCCGCTGGAAGTTGGAAGGTTCTCCGGACGGAGACCATTATTTTATGATAGAGGATAAATCGGAAGCAGAGACAGATTTACCCCATGATTTGATAGTAAAAGAAAAAGGTGTACGATTACGTTTTTTAAGGCTGACAATTCTGGAAGTGCCTTATGGACAACGACCATGTATTTCGGGCCTGCGGGTATTTGGCGTTGGAGATGGGCAAAAACCGAGAGCACCCAAGTTCGAAGCGGTAAGGGAAAATGCTCTGGATATGATGATAAAAATCACGGATGGCGATGCTGTGGGATATAACATTTTATGGGGCAGCAGTCCCCAAAAACTTTATCATAGTTATATGATATTTGGAATGGAACAGCGTGTGGGCGCACTGGTTAAAGACCGTGAGTATTATGTGCGTGTGGATGCCTTTAATGAAAACGGAATTACGGAAGGAAATACTGTAAAACTTATGGAAGACCAGTAAAATGAAAGAATAAGTAGGCACTTAAATAAATAGTTTTTGAAGAAAAGTCTCAACGCATGTTGGGGCTTTTTTATGCATTCATTCTCTCCCGTTCCTTTCAAACACCTTAAAAATCTGCATATCCTCCTGAAAAATCTGAATTTCATTTTTTCCCTTAAATTGATATACTAAGCCGTAAAATGGTAGAAGCAAAGAAAAATATGCGGATTTTGACTATTTCGAGCTGTCGGATACAGAAGAATGTCAGGGAGGAGGGACGGACAATGATAATTGACATTACAGCGCAGGGCGCTGTGGGAGACTGGAAAAAAGTGAACACTGCGTAGATTCAGGCGGCAATAGACATGTGCCATGAGGCAGGCGGCGGAACGGTGCTTATTCCAAAGGGAAATTATATCAGCGGGACCGTTTTTCTCAAAAGCAACGTGCTTTTGGAAATTGCGGCGGGCGGGGTGCTTACAGCCAGCGGGGATATCCGGGATTACCGGGAAAATGTGCATTATAACAGATACCGCAATGAGAAAGCCCTTGACAGATGCTTTATTTACGCTGAAAATCAGGAGAATATCAAAATTACGGGAAAGGGAGAAATCAACGGAAACGCGGAGGCTTTCCCAAATGAGGGAAGCATTTACAGACCCATGATGCTGCGTTTTCTGCGGTGCAGAAATATACATATTTCGGAAGTAAAGCTACATCAGTCGGCATCATGGACGGCGGCCTTTTTGGATTCTTCCTGTATATGGGTGAGGGAAGTGCATATTTTTAATGACAAAAATTATAATGGGGACGGTCTGGACTTTGACGGCTGCGCCCATGTGTTTGTGGATAACTGTAGCATTACGGGAACGGACGATAATCTGTGTCTTCAGGCGGGCAGCAGGGAATATCCGGTCAGGGACGTTCACATCACCAACTGCGAATTTTCCTCCCTCTGTGCGGCAATCCGTATCGGCCTGAAATCCATCGGCGAGATTCAGGGCGTGGTTATCAGCAACTGTACCATGGAGAGGGTGTGGAGAGAGGGAATTAAAATTGAGTGCACGGAGGGCGGCAGCATTACGGATATTGGGGTTTGCAATGTGGTGATGCGGGATGTGTCAAGGCCCCTTTTTATCATTCTAAATAACCGGTTTGAGACAGAGGACTACGGCAGTTCGGTGGAGCTGAAACAAATGCCGGAGATTGGCAGGATGGAGAATCTGATGTTTTCCGGCATTATCGCAGCGGATTCAGAAGAAATGAAGAAAACACACTTCCGGTTTGACGATGATATTATGGGAAGACCCGAATTTGAGGGAATCCGTATTGATGCGGAAAGAAATCATCCTATCAGGGGAATTACCATGACGAATATCCGGTATCACAGCGTAGGCGGGGTGAAGAAAGAGGGTATTCCCGAATGTTACCCGGAAGTGCTGGACAGACGTCTTTACCCCGGGGTGAAGGTGTCGGAAAATTATTACCCTGACTGGAGCAGAGCCGCTTTTATGGATATCCGTAATGTGGAAGACCTTTATCTGGCCGGCATACAGTTTTCCTGTGAGGAGCCGGATGAGAGGGAACCTTATTATATAGAAGGATGTCATGTATTGAAACAGGAAATTTATTTGCAGAAGACTAACGCGAAACAGCCTATTATGTAGAAACGAGGTGCGAAATGAAAGAATATCAGGTATGGGCAGAAGAAGTTTTACAGAAGGTACGGGAAAAGATGGAATGGGTGAGTGAAAAAAATCAGGATAAAATCCCGTATACCACAGATGCAAACGGCAATTACGATGACCGCTCGGAAGAAAAGGAGTGGCTTGCAGACGACGGTTTAAACTGGTGGACCAACGGTTTCTGGGGCGGTATTATGTGGCTTTTGTATCAGGATACGGGAGAGGAGCGATATGCGGATATTGCAAGGAAATCGGCGAGGAAGTTGGAAAAATGTTTTGAAACCTACTATGGCCTTCACCATGACGTGGGCTTTATGTTTCTTCCCACCGCAGTGGCGGATTACCGGCTGACCGGCAGTCTAAAGGCCAGAAGGGCGGCCATGCACGGGGCAAATCTTTTGGCCGGCCGGTTTAATCCGGCAGGAAAATTCATACGGGCATGGAATGAAGTGGGGGAAAGCGATACAAGGGGCTGGGCAATTATTGACTGTATGTTCAATATTTCCCTGCTGTACTGGGCGTCGGAGGAAAGCAAAGACCCCAGATTTCGCCAGATGGCCATGATGCACGCGGACACTGTCCTCGCGCATTTTATCCGCCCCGACGGCTCCGTCTGTCATATTGTGGAATTTGACCCGGAAAAGGGCGGGATGATAAGAAGCCACGGCGGGCAGGGATATGGGGAAGGCTCCTCCTGGACAAGGGGGCAGGGCTGGGCGGTATACGGTTTTGCAAACAGCTACGCCCATACGGGGAAGCAGGAGTATCTTGACGCGGCCAAACGGTGCGCCCATTATTGTATGGCAAATATTCCGGAAAGCGGGATTATCCCGGTGGATTTCAGACAGCCCAAGGAGCCGGCATGGGAGGATTCCTGCGGCGCATGTGTGATTGCGGGAGGGCTTTTAGAGGTGGCAAAACATGTGACGGCGCCGGAAAAGGATATGTATGTGCGGGCAGCAGTGAAGATTTTAAAAGCCATAGCCGATACCAGAGCGGATTTTGGCCGCGGCTGCGACGCCATTGTACAGAACTGCACCGGAGCTTACCACAGCGACACCCATCATTTTACGATGGTGTATGCGGACTACTTCTTTATCGAAGCCCTGTATAAGCTTACGGGGACCGGAATACTGCTCTGGTAGTGCCAGGAAGTTTTTGCAAAAAGATTGATTTTTTCGTACCTTATTGTATAATGGAGGAAGAAAGTGCGTAAGATAATACACAAGTATGTGGAGGCGGTTTTATGGGGGAGTATAAGTTATCTTTTACAATTACAAATGAGATTTTATCTTATGTTTCCTCAATATCAGAAAAGATTGGACGGATTACAGCCACCAGTAATTTAGAAGCAAAACCACACCTGAGAAAAAGCAATCGTATCAGGTCCATTCACTCGTCCTTGAAGATTGAAGCCAATTCTCTTTCTTTGGGGCAGGTTAGGGACGTTATCAATGGTAAGATGGTATTGGGTGAGCAAAAAGAAATCCAGGAAGTCAAGAATGCCCATGCTGCTTATGAAAGAAATTCTGAAATTGACCCATATAGTATCAAATATTTAAAGAAGTTCCATAGTATTATGACAAAATATGTTGTGGAGGAATCCGGTAACTTTCGCCGAGGCGAGGAGGGTGTCTTTAATGGTGAACGGTGTATTTTTATGGCGCCGCCCGCAAGGTTCGTTCCACAGCTAATGGAGGACCTTTTTAACTGGATGAAAGAAGCAAAAAATTCCGTTCATCCTTTGATTCTTGGCAGCGTATTCCATTATGAGTTTGTTTTTATCCATCCGTTCTCTGATGGCAACGGCAGAATGGCAAGATTATGGCATACGGCTATTCTTTCCAAATGGAAATCCGTATTTGAATATATTCCGATTGAAAGCCAGATAGAGAAGTTTCAGGACGAATATTATGAAGCGATTGCCAGGTGCCATGTAGATGGCGCATCCACGATTTTTATTGAGTTTATGTTGTCGCAGATTGATAAGATTCTGGATGATATTTCTATTCAGATAAGTGAGGATAATGAGAGATTTTCAGAATGCATTAAGAAATTGCTCGCGGTTATGGAATATGATATTCCTTACACAGGCAAAACGCTAATGGAAAAACTGGGTCTTAAATCAAAGGAGGGATTCCGCAGAAATTATATACGCCCGGCAATAGATATGAATCTTATCTGTATGACAATTCCTGATAAACCTAATAGCAGAAATCAAAGATATGTTAAAGTTTGAATAAGCGCTTTGTCTGAATCTGGATGAAGTGCTTTTTTAATTCTGCCCGGATTTGCGCAAAGTTCATTTTATAAGCATCTTAAAAAACTGCACCTGAAACTTTAAAACCTGTATTTTTTTAGAAAATAAAAACTGATATAGTACAATTACAAAAGACGGAAGGCCAACCGAATGGAAAAAGAGCTAGGAGGAAGAAAGCTATGAAAAAGAAATTATTAGCAGTTTTGCTGTCCGGCGCGATGGCGGCGGCAGCCCTTACAGGATGCGGCGGAACGGATAAGGCCCCCGCGGATAATGCAGCAAATACCCAGGAGGATGCGGCAGCAGAAGACGCTGATGCGGCGGATGCGCAGGACGAGGCGGCTGATGCCGAAGCGTCAGAGGATACGGCAAGGGCTGAGGACACAGCTTCCGTTGTTTCCGCACCCACGGAACTGACTTATATTTTTGCCGACGGCGACGAGGGAGCAAAGGCTTCCATGAATGAAATCGTCAACAAATTCAACGAAACCTACCCTGATATTACTGTTACGATTGAGCCCGGAAACGGCGGCGCTTACAGCGAATTTATCAAGACCAAGGACAGCGTGGGAGAGTTTCCCGATGTGATGGAAATGAGAGACACAGCCATGTATGTACGGGCCGGGAAACTGGAGCCGCTGTCAGACGATATCGTATCCCTTTTCAGAACCACCACGGCCTTTGACGGCAAGGTGTACACAGCGCCCCTGGGTGGAGAAAATACTAACGGAATCATTTACAATAAGACTTATTTTGATGAGAACGGATGGAGCGAGCCTGCTACTTATGATGAATTTATCGAGCTGTGTCAGAAGATTGCGGACAAAGGAGATATGGCGCCTCTGGTAGTTGGCGGACAGGATATCTGGCACATGGGCTTCTGGTTCCATAAGGCATATAATGACCAGGTGCTGAGCAAGGACCCTGACTTTATCAAACACTGCTATGACGGCAGCAAGGATTTTACAGATGAGACGATTAAGGCAACTTTTGAGGAAATGCAGACTATCATGCAGTATGCGCAGGATGGCTGGGTGTCCACGCCGGACGCTCAGATTACCACCTTCCTTGTAAACGATATGGCGGCCATGATGTACTCCGGAACCCATATGTTTTCACAGATTGCCCAGGCGGACCCGGAATTTGAAATGGGATGGTTTGCGGTTCCCAGCCCGGACGGAAAAACGCGCCTGGTGGGCGGCGGCGGTATAGGCGGACTTGCGATTTCCGCAGAGGCGGCAAAGGACCCTGATAAAAAGGCTGCGGCAGAGGAATTTATCAAATTTTTCTATCAGCCCGACAACTATAAGATTTACTGTGAAAAATTAAGCGCAATTCCTTCAACTGTGGAGACCCCTGCTCTTGAAGTGCCGGATGTGCTCCAGGAAGTAATCGACGCAAACGCCACAGCGGATGATTTGGCGCCCATGTGGAACGGAAGAGTGGGAGAGAATGAGCTTCCTCCTGATTTCAGAAACTTTACTTACAAAACGCTGATTGAGGTTCTGCAGGGAACCAGAGACATTGACTCGGCATGTGAGGAATTAAACAAAACATGGCAGGTCAGCATGCAGAGCTTTAACCCGATTACAGGTGTAGGAATCGAATAACCGGCGATGCGGTCAGAAGTAAATCCCGGACTGTGTGAGCAGTTACGGGATTTATTTTCGCAAACGGCAGGCCGGACGGCATACCGGTATGTTCGTCTGGCTGCCGCCGCATAAGCCAAAGCCCGCAGAACCGGCAGACACGGAGGTTTTTGATGAAAAAGAAAAAAAAGTTTGACAAAACGGCATTTATGTTCATAGCGCCGGCATTTATCCTCTTCACGTTATTTATTATAGTTCCCACCGTCTCCAGCGTCTATTACAGTCTTACCTCCTGGGACGGCATCAGTCCCGATATCAAATTTATCGGTCTGGCCAATTATAAAGAAATATTTACCAGCGACCGTTTCGGAAACGCTATGAAAAATACGATAATCCTGACAGTGTTCATCTCAATTTTTGAAAATACAATCGCCCTGGCGCTGGCGCTGATTGTGGACAATGTAAGATGGGGAAAAAATTTTTTCAGAAGCGGCTTTTACATTCCCGTTTTAATCAGCGGTATTGTTTCAGGCTTTATCTGGAAGATTATGTACAATTACAATTTCGGTACTTTTAACGCGGTGCTGGGCAGTCTGGGTCTGGATAAATGGAAGCAGGACTGGCTTGGAAACAGCGCCCTGACGCTTCTTATGATTGGCGTTGTGCTGATTTGGAAGGGCGCGGGCTACTATATGATTATCTATCTGGCCTCCCTGCAGAGCGTTTCCACAGACCTGATAGAAGCGGCCCAGATTGACGGGGCAAGCCCCATCCAGAGATTTAAGGCCATAACGATTCCTCTGATTTCAGGAGCGTTCACCATCAACTTTACACTGTCTTTGATTAACGGCTTAAAGGTTTTCGACCAGATTAATGTAATGACGGACGGCGGTCCGGGATTTACGTCGGAAACGCTGGTTTACCTGCTTTATAAGGTAGGATTCAACGAAGGCAGACAGGGATTCGGCACTGCGGTGGGAATTATGCTGCTGTTTATCATAATCGTGCTGAATACCATCCAGCAGAAATTCTTAAGGAGCAGGGAGGTGCAGATGTAATATGAAAGCAAAGAAAAGAGTAAAGCCCGGCGACTGTGTTTTATTTGCGGTAACCGTGATTCTGGCCTTTCTGTTTATCTATCCGGTACTGTTTGCGCTGATGTCGGCCTTTAAGAGTAACGGCGATATTTTAAAGAGCCCCATAAGCTTTCCCACCAGCCTTTACATACAGAACTTTAAGGATTTGTTTGCGCAGTCGGATTTCTTTACGGCGATTCTCCATTCCGTGTTTCTGACGGTTGTGTCGGAAGTGCTGATTGTGTTCATCGTTCCCATGGCGGCTTACGGGATTGAGAGAAGGCAAAGCCGTACCACCGCCCTGATTTATACCTATTTTCTGGCCGGTATGATGATACCCTTTCATCTGTATATGTTCCCGCTGTTTAAGGAGATGAGAATGTTCCACCTGTTCGGAAATATGGCGGGCCCGATTGTTAACTATATCGCCGGGTCCATTGCTTTCGGCTCGCTGCTTTACTGCAGTTTCTTAAAAGGAATCCCTCTGGAGATAGAGGAAGCTGCCATGATTGACGGATGCACGCCCTTTCAGACCTTCTGGAAAGTAACGTTTCCGCTGCTTGGTCCCTGTACGGGTTCCATGGTTATCCTGAACGGTCTGGGAATCTGGAACGATTACCTGATGCCTTATCTGGTACTTCCCAGCGGTAAGGCCAAGACCATTACCGTTGAAATCGCGGGGTTCGTGGGCCAGTATACGGCCAGATGGGATATCGTTTTTGCCGGAACCATCATTTCCATTGTACCGGCCCTGATTATTTTCTGCCTGTTCCAGAAGTACTTTGTGAAAGGTATAACGGCCGGTGCCGCAAAAGGCTGATTGCGCTTTTGCACTGAATTTGTTATTCTGAAATCATCATTTCCGGAATCAGCATGGCTGATTTCAGCAATGAAGAATCTGCGGCGCAGAGAAAAACCGGTATTCCCGCTTTGGCGGCATGGAGGAAAATCGTGAAAGGCTTCAGTCTTTATCAGAAATTTGCCCTGACAATTATATTGTTGGGGCTTTTACCTATGGCGGTGCTGGCAACCTTTATCGCCAATAAGATGATTAAGGATTATTCCCTGGCGCTCAGAGGGCAGTACGAGCAGGCGGCGGGCTATGTGGAATACAGCATTGAGTCTATGCTGGATTCTTATAACACCATATCCAAAATGCCCTATTATTATAATTTCAATGACAGTGATACGCAGGGCAGTTATCTGTCTTTCGACCATTTCAGGCAGATTCTGTACGGAGAGGGCTATGAGGCGGATACCATGGAGGAGGACAGGAAGCGCGACATGGGAAATTTCCTGCAGTACATCCAGAGCGTGGATGCCTATATCAGCGGCGTCCACGTGATTGCGCTGGACAGCGGCGGAAAAAAGCAATCCTTCCACTACAGCGTCTATAACCGTTTTTTTCTGGACCCGGAGCTGTTCGAGGAGACGGTGGCCTATGCGGAAACGGATAAAAGCGGAAAAAATCTGATGCTTGTGCCGCCCCATACCACCGCCTACTTTTACGGAACGCCCGAGATGGTTCTCACGGTTGCGCGCAACTACTTTGACCTGCGGGGTACGGTGGGAAATACGCCCTATGTGGGGACGATTTTTATAGACATTGATTTGAAAACCTTAGAGGGGATTTTCCGAAGCGTTGCGTTTACCGGAAACGAGGTTCTTTATGTGGTAAACGACGAAAACGACTGCTTTTACAGCAATCAGGCGGAGCTGATCGGGCAGAATATCAGCCGGATAATGGAGGCTGTGGACGGGCAGAAGGAACGCTTTGTAATCAGGACACCGGAAAACGATTACGGACTTTCGGTGGTGGTTTCCTTAGACACGGAGACGGCCTTTGGCGATATCAGGCGGATGCAGCAGACCATGTACTTTTTTGTGGCGATATCGGTGGCGGCGCTGTTTGCCGGTTCCTTTTATTTTTCCAGAAGGCTTACCCGTCCCATGCACGAGATGATGAGACAGATGTCCATGGTGGAAACCGGATATTTTGATATTGAGCTTCCCATCCGCTCGAAGGACGAGATTGGCGTTTTGTCCGAGCGGTTTAACCAGATGTCAAGAGCGCTTAAAACCTATATCAATCAGTCCTATGTGGCGCAGATTAAGCAGAACGAGGCGGAGCTTACGGCATTGAAATCCCAGATTTATCCGCATTTTTTATATAACACGCTGGAAATCATCCGCATGACCGCTCTGGAAGAGGAGGGCCGGGAGAAAGTGCCGGAGATGATAGAAGCGCTTTCCGGGCAGATTCATTATCTGATAGGCCCTATGCAGGATATGGTGCCGCTGGAAAAGGAGATTGACATCGTCAGAAAGTACATCTATCTGCTGAACTGCCGGATTGGAAGCAAGGTACAGCTTATGGTGGAGGCTAAGGGCGGCCTTAAGGCGCAGGTGCCGAAGCTGATTTTACAGCCCATTGTGGAGAACGCCTATGTCCACGGCATAAAGCCCAAAAAGGGAAACGGCTGCATTATGATTGAAACGGCGGTATCGGAGGAGCGGTTTGAAATTTCGGTTATGGACAATGGCATCGGCATGGACAGGGAAGCCACTCAAAAGATTATGGGGCTTTTTGAGAGCGACGCTCCGGGAATCAAGAACGAATATAACTGGCAGAGCATCGGGCTTAAAAATGTGCACGACAGGATACGGTTTCTGTACGGCGAGGAATACGGGATTCAGATTACCAGCACGGCGGCGGTAGGCACAATCGTGAGAATACTGCTCCCGCTGCGGGGAATTACGGAAAAGGATGAAGATAAATGATTCAGATGATATTGGCGGACGACGAACCGGTGATTACCAGAGGGATAAGAAAACTCCTTGACTGGAAAGCGCTGGGGATTGAGATTGTGGGAGAATATGAGGACGGGCGTAAGGCACTTGAGGCAATCGTGAGGGATAAGCCTGAGATTGCGCTTCTGGATATTTCCATGCCGGGACTGACAGGGGTGGAGATATTGAAAGAGTGCCGGGCAATCGGCAACGGGGTATCCGTTATTTTTATCAGCGGCTTTCAGGATTTTGAGTACGCCAAGGCCGCTCTGCAGTACGGGGCCGTAGACTACCTTTTAAAACCTGTCATCCGGGAGGAGCTTCTTCGGGCCATTGAAAAGAGCGTATCGGCGGCGGGCCGGGAAAAGGCCGTAGAGGGGGCTGAGGACGGAAATAAGAAAAACAGGGAAGAGGTCGATTACGAACGGCTGATAGAAAACGAAGAAACCGACTATGTAACGGTTTACGCGGATATCGTTTACAGGAAAGAGGAAGACGGGCAGATGCGGAAACTGATTCATTTTTCCCTGTTTGGCTTTCTGGAGGAATATTTAAATGAAACAAAGCTGGGAATTGTGTTTCAGAAAAATAACCGGATTGTAGTGGTTTTAAAGGGTTTGGAGAGAGAGAAGGCCCGGGAAGCAGCGGAGGAAATCTGTTCGGAAGCCTTTAGGGCAACCGGCCATACCGTCTTTTTTATAATCGGGGACGCGGTCCGTTCCATGGGGGAAATCCCGGGGATGTTCCGTCAGTGCCTTGAAAGGAGCGGGTATCTTTTTTTCGCGGACAAAATGCCGGTTCCCGTGATAAATCTGGGTGAAAAGGTGTTCAGCGGCAGAGGCGACTCCCATATGCTGGGGGAACTGCGGCAGAAGCTTTTCGACGCGGCGGTGGCCCAGAATGAGGAGCTGATGAAAGAAACCGGCAGGCAGTACGGACGGCTGGTTCTGCGTTTGTCCGAGGGAAAAAAGGAAGACGCCTGTTTTTACTTCTGCTCGGCGGCCAGATTCATGGAGGAGAGGTGCGAGGCTCTTGATTTGCCGGGCAACAAATCCGAGATGAAAGAACTGTTGGAAAAAAGCAGGGCGTGCGAAAGCTTTGGGGAAATGGAAGCGATGTTTGAGCGGGAATTTGAAAGATACCTGGACAGAATCAGAAACGTGGCCGTAAACAGCGACAAAAAAGATATCTTGAAGGCGAAAGACTACATAGAAAAACATTATATGGAAAATCTGTCGTTGAACGTGCTGGCGGAGGAAATCCATATGAATCCCTATTATTTCAGCAGCTTTTTCAAGAAAAATACCGGGGAGAATTTTAAAGACTACGTTAACCGCATCCGGGTGGAGAGAGCGGTTCCCATGCTGCTTTCAACGGATATGAAAACTTATGAAATTGCGGAGAAGGCAGGCTTTGGGGACATCAGAATGTTTAACACGGCGTTTATGAAAATTTATCAGGAGACGCCGGGAAGCTACCGGAAGCGGGTGCGGGAATCGAAAGGAGACGCCTGATATGAGAGAAAAAATTATAAACCCCATTTTGCGGGGATTTCATCCCGACCCCTCCATCGTACGGGTGGGGGAGGACTATTATCTTGCCACATCAACCTTCGAGTGGTGGCCCGGGGGGCGTCTGCACCACTCGAGGGATTTAAAAAACTGGGATTTGATAGAATATCCTTTAAACCGGATGAGCCAGCTTGACCTGCGGGGCGTGGGCGCTTCCCAGGGAGTGTGGGCGCCGGATTTATCTTACTGTGACGGAACCTTTTTTCTGGTTTATACGGTGGTAAAGGCATTTTACTGCAATATGTATGATACCCACAATTATCTTGTGACGGCTTCCGATATTCACGGGCCCTGGTCGGAGCCTGTGGCTTTAAATAACTTTGGTTTTGACCCCTCTCTTTTCCACGACGGGGACGGCAGAAAATACGTGGTCAGTATGGCAACCGACCACCGTGTTCCGAAGAAATATGCCGGACGGCTGGTTTTGCAGGAATACGACCCTGTAAAGAAGGAAATGACCGGACCGGTTCAGGATATTTATAAAGCGGATAAGATTTTCCTTGAAGGGCCTCATATCTTTAAGCATGGGAAATGGTATTATCTTTTTTCGGCCGACACAGGAACGGGAGAAGGCCACGGCCAGACCATCCAGCGCAGCGAAAACATTTGGGGGCCTTATGAGATGTACCGGGCCGATTTCATGGAGCGCGCCTCGGAGAGCGAGGCGTATTCCATCCTCACCAGCAGACACCATGAGGAGATTCTTCTGCAAAAAAGCGGCCACTGCGATTTGTTGGAAACGCCGGAGGGGGAATGGTACGCAGTGCATTTGTGCGGGCGGGCGTCAGAGGAGAGAAATCCTGCCGACGCGGCGCGCTTTCCGAACTGTCGCCGTTACATACTGGGCCGGGAAACCGCCGTTCAGAAAATGAAGTGGACGGAGGACGGGTGGCTGGTGATGGAATGCGGGGGGAATACGCCGCAGACGGAAGTGGAGATGCCAAAGCGGGGAGACGGGAAAGCACAGACAGAGAGTACAGAGGCGGTAGAAATGGTAGTCGGCTCCGACGGAGGGGCAAGGGAAACACAATTTGTGCGGGATGATTTTAACGGGCCGAAGCTCCATCTGGATTACCAGTCCCTGCGGATTCCCATGGACGGCAATCATATTTCCCTGACAAAGAGGCCGGGGTATCTTCGCATGTACGGCAGAAGCGGCCTTTCCTCCAAATTTTCCCAGACCCTGATTGCCCGGCGCATGACGGAATACGATATGGAAGCGTCGGCGTGCATGGAGTTTGAGCCTGAGGTTTTCAAGCAGATGGCCGGGCTTGTTCTGATGTACGATACGGACAATTATCTCTATCTTCATGTTTCCCATGACGAGGATGTGGGAAAGTGCGTCACGCTTTTAAAGGCCGAAAATAAAAAGTATGAATACCTCACGGATTATCTTCCTCTTGAGCCTGGAAGAGAAGTTTATCTGAAATTAACAATTAACGGCAGTAAAGCACAGTTTTTTTATGGGTATCGGGAAGGAGAATGGGAAAAAGCGGGCGGGGCCGTAAACATTGGCTTTTTGTCCGATGAAGCCTGTGCGGAGGGATGGTTTACCGGCACGATGATTGGAATCTGCTGTCAGGATTTGACCGGATTCGGGAAGTATGCGGATTTCGACTGGTTTGAAGTGGGGGCGGTACGGGAAAAAAGGGACGGCTGAAAAGGAAGTTCTGGTTTTCAATAAGTATAGTATGTGGGTAAATGGTCAAAATTGCTAAGTTTTAAATATAAAGTAAAGAGAAAGCCGCCCGGCGATTTTGTATAATTAGCATAGTTAAAATTATAAAGTTTATGCCGCTGGTCCGGCATGACAGACGGAAAAGAGGGAAAACTATGGCAAAAACAAAAGGCGGCTTCACCCTGCCGGGGGAAGCCGGATACGAGGCGCTTACGTTGAAAATGGCGGAAAAATGGGGAGCTGACGTAATTCGTGACAGCGACGGAACAGAATTGTCGGAGGAAATTGTGCAGGCCGGATACGGAATTTATTCCACTATCTGTATCATCAGGGAGCACAACGAATGGGCGAAAAACCATCCGGGGAACTTACAGCAGTCCTTTTTAATGACCGCGCCGGTGACGGCAAACGACGAGGTAGTGTCCGTTCATCTGATGGAAGGATTTTTTGACGGACAGTTCGTTGTCAATGACAGCGAGGAATCCTTACGTTACTGGGAGGTTTATGACAGGACCACGGAAGAAAAGCTCCCGAACGGACAGTGGTGCTTTGAAAAGGAAGCCGGCAACGTGGTAATCCAAAAGGCCGTTCCTTTTCATAATTATACGGTAAGCTTTCTGGCATACCGCGTGTGGGAAGAAATTTCCATGTACAATCACGTGACAAATAACTGGGACAAGGAACATTTAGTGCCCATTGACCCCAGAAAAAAGGAAGCCAGGGATTATCTTTACGAGTGGCTGGAAAACTGGTGCAAGACCCATCCCGACACAACGGTGGTGCGTTTTACATCCCTGTTTTACAACTTTGTCTGGATTTGGGGCAGCAGGGAGGAAAACAGGAATCTTTATACGGATTGGGGTTCCTATGACTTCACTGTAAGTCCGCTTGCTTTGGAGGAATTTGAAAAGGCGTACGGCTATGCACTTTGCGCCGAGGATTTCATCAATCAGGGAAAGCTTCATGTGACCCATATGCCGGCAGGCAAAAAGCAGAGGGATTATATGGCCTTTACCAACCGTTTCGTGGTGGATTTTGGAAAAGAACTGGTGGAACTGGTACACCGTTACGGCAAGAAAGCCTATGTATTTTATGACGATAGCTGGGTAGGCGTGGAGCCTTACAGCGAACTTTTCCCCGAGTTTGGATTTGACGGGCTGATTAAATGCGTGTTTTCGGGATACGAGGCGCGTCTTTGCGCCGGGGCAAAGGTGGAGACCCACGAGCTGCGCCTGCATCCCTACCTGTTCCCGGTTGGACTTGGCGGAGCGCCTACTTTTTCGGAGGGTGGCAATCCGGTTCTGGACGCAAAAAAATACTGGGTAAGTATCCGCCGGGCGCTCCTTCGCCAGCCGGTGGACAGAATCGGCCTTGGCGGTTATCTGCATCTGACAGAGCCTTACCCTGATTTCTGCGACTACATAGAGCAGGTGGCGGACGAGTTCAGAACCATAAAGGAAATGCACGGGGACGGCGGCGTTTACACCATACCCTGTAAGGTGGCGGTTCTCCACAGTTGGGGAAGTCTCCGCTCCTGGACCCTTTCGGGACATTTCCACGAAACCTACATGCATGACCTGATTCATATAAACGAAGCCCTCTCGGGACTTCCGGTGGAAGTTTCCTTTATCAGCTTTGAGGACGTAAAGGCCGGAGCGTTAAAAGACGCAGACGTTGTCATCAATGCCGGCCGGGCCGGAACTGCCTGGAGCGGCGGCGACGCGTGGAAAGACGCGGAGCTTGTAAGCCGCATTCAGGAATGGGTGTATAAAGGAGGCGTATTCCTTGGCGTTGGCGAGCCCTCGGCGGCGGAAGGCTATCAGGATTATTTCCGCATGGCACAGGTTCTGGGAATCGACGAGGATACCGGTGCAAGAGTATGCCACGGAAGATGGCAGTATACCATAGACGAGGAGACCAAAAAGCTTTTGATGCCGGAAGGCGCGGACGTACCGGAGAGGCCGTATCTTATGCTGACGGATGGAAAAGCCCGCGTCCTGGCGGAAAAGAACAAAATTCCCACGGCCGTTATCAATGACTTTGGAAAAGGAAAAGGAATTTATCTTAGCGGATTTTCCTTAAGCAACGCCAACGCCCGGATGCTCCTTAATCTGATGCTCTACGGTATGGGACTGCCCCTTAGCCAGAATTATCTCACGGACAACCCGGACGCGGAATGCGCTTATTATCCGGGAACCGGAAAACTGGTGGTAATCAACAACAGCGACAGACAGGTGCGGACAAAGGTGCAGACAGAAAAAGGCGTGCGGGAATTTACGCTGGCGGCGTTTGAGACGGTGATTGAGGAGATGTAAAAATTAAATGAACATTTAAATTTCCTTCGGCGGAGTCATCCATCCGGTACATTTCAAAATAGACCTGTTGCGGATAAAGGACATCTGCTTCCGGTATTGCAGCGGAGTTACCCCCTCGATATCCAGAAATTGCCGGTTAAAGCTGGAAACGGAACGGTAGCCTACTTCCTCTGAGATGGCAAGAACCGGCTGCTCCGTGGTGCGCAAAAGGACAGTGGCTCTTGCAATCCGGGTGCGGTTTAAATATTCTAAAGCGCCATAGCCCATAATGGCGTGAAAGGTTCTTCGAAAGTGGGTAGGGCTCATATGGCACAGAGGAGCAAGATTTTCTATAGGAAAATCTGACATATAGTTTTTTCGGATATATTGAAGGGCAGGGGAAATGGCCAGAGAATTTTCATGTAACTGAATGTTTCCCTGGCCCTCTTTTTCCGCGTTGGAATAAAGGCTAATCAGCTTCATCATAAGGGAAAGCAGAAGCCCCCTTACGCTGAAAGCAAAATTCATTTCTTTTCGTTCCATTTCATTCATAACGGATGTTACCAGCGTATATATTTCGGGATAAGCCTTTCCGGGAAAAATGGCGCTGCAGCTTCGCAGAAGCTTTTGAAGTATTTCCAGATTAGAGACGGCCTCTAAAGGAAAGTACGGATAAAACAGCTCCTCCACATTTACAAAAATGTAAGACCATTTGCTGGAGGCGCCGGGAGAGGAGTAAGTGGTATGGGGGATATCGCTGCCTACAATGGTCACGTCTCCGGCGGAAAAGGGGCAGGAAACCCCTGAAAATTCCATGGTGCCGCTGTCGGATTCGCAAAGGCCGATTTCCAGACAATTGTGAAAATGAAGGGCGCCTGACGGCACGTCGGAAATATGCCACTCATCCCCCCGAAGGAGAATAACGGGGAAATAGGCGGGCAGAAGATAATTACGGTATTCTATTGTCTGGCGTTTGGGTCTGGACAAAAAGGAACCTCCCTGACGATATCATTTGTTTTCGGTTCTGCGGGCATAGAGTCGGGCGTGCATGCCGTTATATTCTCCGCAAACTGCACAAAAACTGTTACATTCAGCTTATCATGGTTTTTTGCTTGTAACAACTGCAAATATTCCGTATTACTTGCCTTTCGGCAGATATCTTTCTATAATGAAAATACAAAAAGGCAGGGACAGGAGAATCAAAATGGCGGAAGTTCTGACAGAAGACCTGATTTATGAAATATTGTCGGTGGTGGAGGAAATACCCGAGGGAAAGGCTGCGTCCTACGGGCAGATTGCCCGCCTGATTGGCCGGGACAAAAACGCAAGGCTTGTGGGAAAGGTTCTTAGCATGGCGGAGTACTACGGCAAGTATCCCTGCCACCGTGTGGTGAACCATGCGGGAAGGCTGGCTCCCCATTTTCCGGAGCAGAAACGTCTTCTGGAAGAGGAGAATGTGAAATTTAAGGACGGGAATCATGTGGATATGAAAGCGTGCGGGTGGGAGTGTTAGGGACATTGCTGCCTGCAGGATTTGAAGAACTGCTGTATGTTGTTGTAAATTCAGATTTATATGGAATTGGAAGGACAGAACAGGGGTGCCTGACAAACAAAAAACTTTTCATCAGGGGGAGAAAAAATGACAAAAGAAATGCAGAATTTACTTGATAAAGACTGCCGCCTCATAGGCGATGCAGAGGCACAAAAGGTCTACAGGAACTGCTTTGGCTGCACCTGGGATACGACCCTTCAGAGGAATGAGAGCGGAACCTCCTTTTGCATAACAGGTGATATTGAGGCCATGTGGCTGCGGGACAGCTCCATGCAGGTGCTTCCTTATCTGCGGGCGCTTGCCGATGAGGAGGTAAACGCCGCCATAAAGGGGCTGATTTGGAAGCAGGCGGAATTGATTCTGACAGACCCTTATGCCAATGCCTTTAACAGGAACGGAGATTACGCCTGTTTTCGCAGGGACAAAACGGAAATGGGGCCTTACATATGGGAGAGAAAGTATGAGGTGGATTCCCTGGCTTTTCCTCTTTTTCTTCTGGAGGAATATTGCAGGCGGGCGAAGGATGCTGTAATTACAGATAAGGTAAAAGAGGCAGTCCGCACCGTGATTCATGTTTGGAAGACAGAGCAACGCCACGAGAACTCGCCTTACCGGTTTGAGAGGGACAGCGAGCTTGCCACGGAAACCTTAGGCAATGAGGGAAAAGGCTCTCCGGTGGGATATACCGGAATGACATGGTCGGGATTTCGCCCCAGCGACGATGCCTGCACTTACCATTACCTGATTCCCGCGAACATGCTGGCGGCAGTGGTTTTAAAAGGTCTGCGCAGCCTGTCTCTGGAAAAGGAAATTGTGGAAGAAGCGGAAGGGCTGGCGGAGCAGATAGAAGCGGGCATCTATAAATGGGGCGTGGTCAGACACCCGGAATTTGGAGAAATCTTTGCCTACGAGGTGGACGGGCTTGGAAATTACCTCCTGATGGACGACGCCAATCTGCCCAGCCTTCTGGGCGCGCCCTGGTTTGGGTTCTGCGAAACGAATTCTCCCGTTTATCAAAATACCAGAAGATTTCTTTTGAGCAGGTTTAACCCGTTTTATTATGAAGGAAAATGGGCGAAAGGAATCGGGAGCCCGCACACGCCGGAAGGATATGTGTGGCATATTGCGCTGGCGGTACAGGGACTGACCGCAGATTCTGTGGAGGAAAAGAGAGAGATTTTAAATACTTTAATAAATACCACGGCGGGAACATACCATATGCACGAAGGTTTTCACCCGGACAGGCCGGCGGAATTCACCCGCCCATGGTTCGCATGGGCGGATTCCATGTTCTGCCTGCTGGCGGCAGAAGTTTACGGCTTGTAACTTTTACCAGTTGTTTACCGCGTGCTCCGCAAAGGAAATCACGTTCTTTACATTAAGGCTGGTGCCGTCGTCCAAAACGGCGGTGCCGGAAAAGCTTCCGAACATCTGATGGCAATGGTTATCCACCCATAGAAGCTTTATTTTTGTCTCCCTGTCGTAAACGGGAGTCAGCCACAAATCAAGCCGTCCCTCATCGTCAGTGAAGTGCCAGGGTTCCATATAATCATTTCCAAGGGTAAAAGTAACCTTTCCCAGCTTATGGGATTTCCCATTGTAAAAAAGCATGTTTTCGCTGGCGATATCTGTGTTTCCGAAGCCGCACCCCAGATTAAAGCCGAACATTTCCCCGTCAAGATAACCGCTTCCGTTGCTCCAATACCACTCGTTATGGAAAGGCCAGACCCCTCTGCCCCAATCAAGAATACCGAAGGAATCCTTTTTGTCGAATTTCCACTCATGCTTTGGCGTGCGGACAAAGCCCTCGGCGGTCATACAGTTGATTTTGTGGTTGTAGTAAAACGCCTGTTCATATTCGTCAAAAGGCAGATTGATTACCAGTGAATCAGGATTCTGCCGTTCAAGATAAATGACAGCTTCCAGCCCGCGCCAGCGGCAGGTCAGCGTGCGCCTTCCCGCGGTGACGTCAAAGCTCATAAAGACGCCGGCCTTTTTATCCACATTTGGAAAGCCCGGACGGGGATAGGTCAGGGTGTGGGGCTTTTCCGCATTCTCCGGCATATGGAAAGAGCCGAAAGGGAGGGGAATCGTCTGGCAGAGGTCAAAATATTTTTTCCCTTTCTGAAAATCAAACAGCATCAGGCTTACCTGCCCGGCGTAACCGGCGTGGCCGATGGTGAGCTGCAGGCAGAGATGGTCGTTGGAAATCTGATAAAAATCCCACTCCTTTACCCGCCATGGCGGAGCCTTAATGGCGCTGCGGTGATAGATAAGCGTGCTTTTCCTTGAAAAGCCGGGAAAGGGGCGGCCTTTTTTGTCCAGAACCGGCCCGCTTTGTAAAAGTTCTCGTTCCATGGTGCACCTCCTATTCCAGTTCCGCTGCGTTATATCCGGTTGCGTTTCCGGCATAATTTTGCGGCGGCATTTAAGGGTATCAGTGTAAATAAGGTTAAAATTGCGGAGATGAGAAACAGGCTGGGCGCGGGAACCATTCCCGATGCACCGTTAATTTCCGCTTCGATTCCGAGATGATTAATGATGGGTGTTGCTATGGCAGGCCCTACAATCATCGGGATACATACAAAGAAAATCTGTTTAACGCCTTCAAACTGTCCCCGCTGCTCCTCGGGATACAGGTTTTTCATCCATGCGGTCAGGGACTGGAGCACCAGAATATAACCGATTCCCGCGCCGAACACGCCGATTAGGAGTACCGGCAGCTTCTGGGAAATACTTACCAGAACCAGCCCTGTGGTGTTGCAGATTAAGGCGCCAAAGATAACTGCCGCCATCTTTCCCCTGTCAATGAATTTGGCGGCGGGAATCGTCAAAAGGGCGGCGGTTAAGAGGCCGACGCCTTGGATAACACCTGTCATTCCATAGTCATAGCCAAGGTAGTTGACAAAATAAATGGTAATGTAAGGGAAGTAAACGTTAAAACCGATGAAATACACCGTCATAACCACGAATACCCAGAAAAGCTCCTGATTCTCGCGAATAGTATTCCAGTTAAACACCGACAGAAACTGGTGCCGGAATCCTTTTTCATCCCGTTTGGGGACAAGGGCAGGGGAATCCTGCAGGGTAAAAAGGGCAAGAAAACCCATCATTGCCACGATGGCTCCCATAAGGCCGAAAAAGGCAAAAAAGTCCAGCTTTTCAATTAAAAAGCCCGATACCACCGCCCCGAAAATCGTTGCAAAAACAGGCATGACGGCCAGTACGCCGCCCAGCTTTCCGCGGTTGTGTTCGTTGGAAATATCGGTGGTCCAGGGAGAAAAACCGCCGTCGTTTCCCAGAGAGCCGAAAAAGCTCATCACGGCGTCCGCCAGCACCACCGCTGCGGCGGCAATGAAAAGGGGATTCTTGGGAATCATTTCCGTTGCACC
Organism: uncultured Lachnospiraceae bacterium; assembly: GCA_947063675.1. Taxonomy (GTDB): domain Bacteria; phylum Bacillota; class Clostridia; order Lachnospirales; family Lachnospiraceae; genus Suilimivivens. The sequence continues at coordinate 52,472 of CAMSTM010000002.1, forward strand.
GAAAAGGAAGGTAAACACTCCCCAGAAAATATACCCCACGCAGATAAAAGGCTTTCTTTTTCCGATGCGGTCGCCCCATGTTCCCACCAGAAAGGTGCAGAAGGTGGATACCACGGCGCTGACACCCACCATCCAGGAAACGATGGCCGGTTCGGGGGCGATTTTGTCATATACAAAGTTGTTGAACCAGGAATTTTCAATATTCCAGCAGATTTGACCTGCCATTCCCAGTATCCAGATTAAAATCCAGTTTTTACGGCTGATGTTGTTCATAAGTAAGCTCCTTTTCTGCTTTCCATCATATCATACAAAGCGGAGAAACGGGAAATTTTTCTGTAAAAAAAGCTTATTTTATAAAAGGCTTTGAAGAATCCGCATTGACAACCCGCCGCCCGGTAAGTTAATATCAAATAAAAAAAGAAAAGGAGCATGGAAATGGACATAAAAGAACAGATTAAAAAGGTTGTTGACAAAATTTCCAGGGATAAGGATTTTCAGGAGCAGTTCCAGAAGGACCCGGTAAAGGCATTAGAGGGTGTGCTCGGCGTGGATTTGCCGGACGACGTTATTAATCAGGTGGTTGCCGGCGTTAAGACAAAGCTCACGGCTGACAAGGCGGCAGGAGCGGTGGACGCTATAAAGAAGCTGTTTTAATAAAAGTATGACAGGAAAATGAGTATAGAATTTTCCGTTACATAAATAAATCATTTTGTTCCATAACGACCCAGATGCTATGAGGTTCCCTCTTTTATCAGCCGATATAAAATACAAGACAGGAAGTCTTTTGGTTGGTAAAAAGGAGGGAGCCTTTTATGTATTCAGTGAAAAACACAAACTATTCGTCACCATATTATTATAGGAACAGTAACAGCGCCGGACAAGACGCGGAACCGGCAGCGCGGGAGAAAAACGAGATACCTGCTTCCGGCAGCGGCAGGGCGGCAGAAGAAGCCGGAACCGGAAAACCGGAGGAGGAGAAAGGCAAAGGATTCCCAAGGGAGGAACCGGCGGTCCTTACTTTAGAGAGTATTCAGAAAAAAAGGGAAGAAGAAAAGGAAGAGGAGACACAGGGACTGGTATCACAGCTTCTCGAACAGGCTGAGGCAATGAAAAATTCCTTTAATGAACAGAGGGAAAACCAGACCAATCTTTATGACGCCACCATGGATTTGATGGCGATAGCCAGTGCGGAAAGAGAGACTGTGCTCAAGGCAATACAGGTCCGCCTGATGTTTAAAATGCGGACCGTAAAGACGAGCGGGGCGAAGTCCGGCGAGGTTCAGATTGCAGTAAATAAGTTAAAAAAGGTGCTTGGAAAGCTCAAGACAAAGATTAAAAAGCTGAAAGAAGAAGCGGGAATAGAGAAAAAAAGGAAAAATGCCGAGAAAGCAAAGAAGCGGAAGCTGGAGGAGAGACTCCGCCGGGAGCTTGAGGTGCGCAGAACGATTCGCAAAAACAGGGAAAAGAAGGACGTGGAGGAGAGCCGGATGGGAATGGGCGCCAACTACGGAGGTGTGTCAGGCGGCGAACCCGTATCCATAAAGGACTTCGGAATGTCAGGAATAGCAGGCGATATGGCTCTGGAAGATTTAATAACAAGTGATTTGGAATTGGAAATGGGTGTGGACAGCGTGGCAGCGGCGTATGAAGTTGCCGGAGCAGGTATGGAGGCCGGGGCTGCCGCAGTCGGAGCGGCGGGAGATGCCTGCGCGGTAAGTATAGATATATCAGTGTAAAGGCTGTACAGGGGAAGGAGGGAGTGCGAGTGGCAAACAACAGTTTTTTTGTGAACGATATGGTCAGGGCTTATTACGGTGTTCTGGAAGCTCAGAAAGCGGGAAAACCCTCCATAAAAGGAATGGATTTTAAGGATATGGTGGCGGCAATGGATAAAAAAGGAGGAGTGGCCTCCTTTTCCAGAGAAAATATGCCCCTGGAGGAATATAAGCAGTATATTTATCAGAGAATTTCACAGATTCCCATCCACCCTTCCCAGCGTATGATGTCGGCGGCGGTTCATATTACGGACGCCGGTTTTGAGGCAATGCGAAACGACGAGGAGTATGAAAAGTGGGTGCTTGACGTCCTTCGGCGGAGCTTCGGAATGAGCGATCCCTGGGCGGAAGTATGCGGCGAGAGCTTTTCCGTGCACCGGTTCGGGGCAACCAGAGAGGATTACCGGGGGGATAAGTGGCATACCGGTTTCCGGGGAGGAAGAGGCCGCTCCGTGTATGAAAAGGAAGCGGAGGAAAGCTTCTGGGAAAAGCGCAGAAAGCGGCATAAGAAATATATGAAGCTGCAGGAAGAAATGGCAATTGAAAAGAAAATTTTAGAGCATGTGTATCAGGAGGCGGCAGTCCGAAGGGGAGACTACGAAAATATGTATGATTTCCAGGGAGCCATGCCAATGCTGCCGATAGCGAAGATGATGCTCATGGCGGATAAGAAAGTAAAGTAGAATTTGCTTTGATGACAGAAATGAGCCTTTTTATTACAACAGAAATATTCCTTTTCGAAAAATTACCGATATAAGTATATAAGACATGATGAGGGCAACAGGCAGTTTACAGGAAAGGATATGATTTGAAGATGCTTCAGATTGCAGTTTGCGAAGATGAAAAGGCCATGGGCGGTTATCTGAAACAACTGATAGAAAAGAGACTTGCAGGTCAGATGGAGTATAAGGTTGAAGTGTTTGAGGCCGGACAGGAACTGCTTGAATGTGGAAAAAACTACGATATCTTTTTTCTGGATATCGGTTTGAAGGATATGAGCGGAATTGACATGGCAAGGAAGCTTCGGGAAACCTCCGGGGCGGTAATTATTTTTGTGACAGCGCTTAAAGAGTATGTATTTGACGCTTTTGACGTGCAGGCGTTCCAATATCTGCTAAAGCCGGTGAATGAGGAAAAATTTTTCCGGGTATTGGACGACGCGGTGGCCGAGTGCCTCTCATCTAAAGGGACGGAGCCCCTTGTTATCAGAATCAAAGGAACCTACAGAAGTATTCCCCGGGAAAATATTGTCTATGCTGAAAATGACGCAAGAAAAGTCGTATTGCATTTAAAGGAGGAGCAGATTTCCTATTATGCGAAGATGAGCGAGCTGGAGAAGATACTGAGCGGGCAGTTTTTCAGATGCCACAGGGGATATCTGGTAAACTTAAACGAGGTTAAGAGCTATGATACAGGAAGCATCTGGCTGAAAAACGGCGAGGCTATCCTGATGGCCAAGCAAAAATACAGCGCTTTCGTATCCGCGTATATGGAATTCCTGCGCAGAAAATAACGGGGGTCGTTTTGAAAGAACCGCTTTATTTTATTCAGGATTTATTTTGTGCCGTATTAAGAAGATATCTGATGATTCATGTGACTTGCGGCATACTTTCGTTGAAAGGCAGATTTATCAAAAAAGAAAAGCAGATTGCGGCGGGGTATGTGGCCTTAAGCATGGCTTTCTATGTGGCTGCGAATTATCTGTCTGCTTTTACATTACTTTTATACGGAGACAGACGAGGGATGCTGGAAAGCAGAAGAAGTATTCTGCCGCTGCTTCTGAATATCTCTCTGCTGTTGGTTTACTGCCTGTATTTTTATTCCGGGAAAAAGAGCAAAATCTGCTACACGGTTTTTACAATATATACGCTCAATGAGCTGATTATGTTTACGCTTCATTCGCTGTTTGTCGCATTGCTTGGCGGCGTGTCTGATATACTGACGAAGCAGGTAGCAGAGGGAAACGAATTTTTTCTTCAAAACTATTGGACGATATTTGAAATCTACCAGTTTTTCTGGAATTTGTCCTTTCAAATGCTGCTCTGCCTAGCTTTTTACTATATAACTAAAATATTAAAGCAAAATTTAATATATGAAAACAAAGAACTGAGCAGAGTACAGGAGCTGTTTCTTGCAGTTCCAAGTGCAATGGGAATGAGTAT
>CAMSTM010000003.1 GCA_947063675.1 uncultured Lachnospiraceae bacterium
GAAGCCTGTAAAAGAGGCGGATAACCAGCAAAGCAAAAAGGACGACCAGCAAAGCCGATAAAAAACGGAACGGCAAACGGAACCGGATAATAAGTGACGGTGCGGGAGGCTTCCTCATAGTCGAGGCTGACGGTGAGGAAAACCGAATAATACCCCCAGGGCAGCAGATATTTGACAGGCATCTGCGGGAAAAATCCTGAGAAGATGCCTGCAAAGGTTCCGCCCACTCCTACAAACAGGGGAAACAGTTGGTTATTTGAAATCAGAGACAGCGATTGCTGTATAACAATCAGCACCATTCCCACGGCAAGGCTTGCCAGAAAGAAAAGCAGTATGTTTTCTAAAGGAGCCGGCTGCGCCACATGGAATCTCCGGCATAATACATATATCAGGGCGGTTTGGGCCAGCGTGAAGAAAAGCAGGTACAGGAAGCTTAAAAACAGCTTTATATGGAAAATGCTGCGTCTTGGCTGCATGGTGCACAAAAGTTTAAAGGTGTTTCCTTTCAGCTCCATATCACAGAGCCGGCTTTCCACACAGGCAATGATGACGGGGAGAAAAAAGGAATCCATAATGGGAAAATTGGCAAGGAGATAGTAGTACCCCTGCTGCATTACCACATCGTTTTTTTCCTGCATGCGGGACATGGCCCAGAGCGACCATACCATCATCAGACACAGGGCTGCCGTATAGAGGAGGCCGATATGGCGGCGTCTGGTTTTTTTAAGTTCCGTCAAAAATAAACGTATCATAAGCTCACCTGCTTTCCGGTCAGTTTCAGGAAAATATCCTCCAGAGATTTCTGGTATTCCTCAATCCGTAAAATTCCAATACCCTGTTTCACAAGTTCGGAGATTAAAAACGCCGCTTTATCGTCGCTGGTTTCCGGGAACATTAAAAAATCTTCTTCCAGCCGGCAGTCAATCTGATTTTCATTTAATACGGCCAGCGCCCGGTTATTGTTGCTGGTGCGAAGGCGCAGCTGTCGTCTGCTGTATTCATGGAGGTGGAGAAGGCTGTCCTGATAAATCAGCTTCCCTTTATTGATAATCCCGGCATAGTCCGCCATCTGGTCGATTTCGCTTAAAAGGTGGCTGGAGACCATGACAGTCATGTGATAAGTCCGGGGCAGGGAACGCACCAGTTCCCGCATTTCCTGAATACCGGCAGGGTCAAGGCCGTTGGTAGGCTCGTCCAGAAGAAGGAGCTTTGGATGGCCGAGAAGCGCTCCCGCAAGCCCGAGGCGCTGTTTCATTCCAAGGGAATAATGGCCTGCTTTCTTGTCCTGCTGCTGTTCCATCCGCACAATGGAAAGCACTTCATTGATTTCCTTTTTCGGAATGTTTTTCAGGGTACAGATGATTTCCAGATTTTCCCGCCCGGTGAGATGGCCGTAGTAGGAGGGGGATTCAATCAGGGAGCCGGTCTGCCGAAGGATTGCCAGCCGGTGCTTTTCAGCGGATGGTTTCCCCATGGAGGCCAGGGAGGTTCCCAGAACGGAGATATCTCCGCCTGTGGGCTTAATCAGTCCCAGTAGCATCTTCATGGTGGTGGTTTTTCCGGCGCCGTTGGGGCCTAAAAACCCGTAAATGCAGCCCTGCGGCACGGCGAGATTCACCTTCTCAACCACATTGGCAAAAGACTGTCCCTGTTTGTAGGTTTTGGTAAGGCCTTTCGTTTCAATCACAAAATTTTGTCTGTTCATAAGTAGTTTTCCTTTCTGTCAGGTTTAAGAGGAGTATACAAGGCGTTCCTTACATGAAAATGAAAGCTGCCTTACATTTACCTTAAATCTGCGGCGGATTGCTTACGGGGAGGAAGTTTTATATTATAATAGAGAAAAAGAGGAAACGGGGACGGTTATGAAATACATTTTTGAAAGCACGCTGCTTCTGGTGGATGATAACGGTGAATTTTTAAAAATGGTAACAGGAATTTTGAAAAGGGAAGGCTTTCTTCATATAGATTGTGCAGCCGGCGTAAGAGAGGCGGAGGACTATTTTTTGAAGAAGGAACCTGACCTGGTGGTTTTAGACGTCAATCTTCCTGACGGGGACGGCTTTTCCCTGATGCAGAAAATAAGAACCGTGTCGGAGGTGCCGGTGCTTTTTCTTTCAGCCAGAGATGAGGACAGCGACAGGCTTTTAGGGCTCGGGCTTGGAGCCGATGACTATATGGTAAAGCCCTTTTTGCCCAGAGAGCTGATTCTCCGTATCAGCGCTATCTTGAAAAGGACCTACTTTCCGAAAGGAAGTCCGGCGAACCGGGATGAGGTTTTAAGCCTGGGGGAATGCACGGCTGATTTTAAAAGCGGCGTGGCCAGATGGGCGGACAGGGAAATCCCGCTGACGGCAAAGGAGCTGTTAATTTTGCGCAAGCTCTGGGAAAACAAGGGAAATATTGTAACTTTCGACCAGCTCTGTCAGGCGGTGTGGGAGGATAATTATTTCGGATATGAAAACACCATAATGGTGCATATCAGGCGGCTGAGAGAGAAGATAGAAGAAAACCCGTCAAAGCCCCGGTTTCTTTTGACGGTGCGGGGGCTGGGATATAAGCTGAAGGTATAATGAAATGAAAGATTTACTGAAAATTTACAGCAGATATATCGGAATTACCTGGATAATTGTGGTGTTTCTGGTCATTGTAAATCTGAGCGGCCTGATGGTGTTCGGTATTTATCATATGACGGGGAATTTCAATATGTTCCCGAGAGGCATTCAGGGAATGGAGGCTTTAGTGGAGGAGGAAAGCGCCGGGGAATCCTTTGTTATGACGGAAAAAATCGAGGAATACTTAAGAGGCAGGGTTTTTATTTTCCTGATGGTTCTGGATGACCAGGGGGACGTGGTATGTTCATGGAACAAACCAAAGGAGCTTAAGGAGCATTATACCCTGGGAGAGGTGGCGGCTTTTACCAGGTGGTATCTTGAGGATTACCCGGTAAAGGTGCTTCGGACAAAAAAGGGACTTTTGGTGGCCGGACGGGAAAAGAACAGCGTATGGAAATATTCGGTGGAAATAGCGGAAAATTCCATGAAAGACGCAATCGCGTACATGCAGATTTTTGTAGCGCTTAATTTCGCGGTGATGTTTCTGGTGGCGTTTTTTTTGGGATACCGTTATTACAAGTCCCTGCGGCCGCTTTCAGAGGGAATCGGCGCTTTGTCCGAAAACAGGAAAATCCATCTCGCGGAAAAAGGAGCGGCTTCCAGCCTTGCGGCACAGATTAACAGGACCTCCGATGTACTGGAGTCGCAGAGAAACGCGCTTGAAAAGAGGGATACAGCAAGAACGGAATGGATAGCGGGTGTGTCCCATGATATCCGCACTCCCCTTTCCATGATTATGGGCTATGCGGACGAGCTTGAAAGAAGCGTTTATCTTGACGGGGAGGAGCGGGCAAAGGCGGCGGTAATAAGGAGCCAGAGCCTGAAAATCCGGCAGTTGATTGAGGATTTGAATCTCACCTCCAAGCTGGAATACCATATGCAGCCCCTGCGGATTCATGCCTTTTATCCGGCATCGCTTCTCCGGCAGCTCGCGGCGGAGGTGATAAACGAGGAGCCGGGCGAGCAGTACGAGCTGATACCGGATATTGAGCCGGAACTGGAGGGTTTTGAGATAAAAGGGGATGAGCGGCTGATTTCCCGGGCCGTGAGAAATCTTTTAAACAACAGTATCCGCCACAATCCGGGAGGCTGCCGGATATATCTGACGGCGCGGCGGAAAGAGGAGGGATTCCTTATCCGCGTCAGGGACGACGGCCGCGGAATCGGAGATGAGATTGTCAGATGTCTGACGGAGGAGAAAGAGGGCGGAGATGAGAATTTAAGCGGGGGCGCTTTCCAGAAAAGAAAAAAAGAAAAGCCCCACATTATGGGACTTCGCATTGTAAAGCAAATCGTGCTTGCCCATAAGGGGGTTTTTGAAATACAGGAAGAGGGACACTGTGTAAGCATGTGGTTTCCGGCCGCCGTATCCTGAGAGGTTCCCGGACATTCAGGTCTCAGGCCTTTTGCGGATAGGCAAAAGACCGGCTTACAGAATCAGGCCACATACAGATACATAAAAATAAAGTGACAGATGCTTCCGCCCATGACGAACAGGTGGAAAATTTCATGGGAGCCGAAAAATTCATGCTTTTTATTAAAAAGAGGAAGTTTTAACGCGTAGATTACGCCGCCTACGGTATAGATAACCCCGCCTGCAAGGAGCCAGCCGAAAGCCGCATGGGGCAAAATCTGCCACAAAGGGCCGAACACGGCAACGCAGGCCCATCCCATGGCAATGTAAATTACGGAGGAAAACCATTTCGGACAGGTAATCCAGCAGGCTTTCAGAGTCATGCCAAGAAGAGCGATTCCCCATACCGTTGCAAGAAGCGCATATCCCGTCCGCCCGCCGAGGATAATCAGACAAACCGGCGTGTAGGAGCCGGCAATCAGCACAAAAATCATCATGTGGTCCAGCTTGCGGAAAACACGCAGGGCTTTTCCCGTGATATTCAGCGAGTGATAGGTTGCGCTGGCGCCGTAAAGCAGTATCATGCTGATACAGAAAATGCTTAAAGCCAGCAGAGTTTTGCCGCCGGAAGAAAGGGCGGATTTAATTAAAAGGGGAGCTGCCGCAAAGACGGCCATCATCATTCCGATAAAGTGTGTGATTGCGCTGCCCGGTTCCCGTATAGTAATTTGCATAAATGACACCTCCTGAATATGTTGTATACGCAATAAGTAGTTTTTAATACTACATGTAACATATTATGATACTACTACGTATTGTTTCGTGTGTCAACCGAATTTATACAAATTTTAGAAGTTAATATGCTGCCTGCGTCAGGACAAAGACCGGGCGGCCTGTGGCGAATCATAAAAACAGCCCGGTCAGTCCTCCTCAATCACGTGGATTTCCAGATAATCAAAATCAACGGTTTCAATAAAGTTGTCCTGAGTAAACCTTGCCTTGTCATGCCGTTTAAACTCCGCAATGGTAGCGTCGAGCCAGATTGGCTTTCCCAAATCAAATTCATAACAAATCTCGTCCAGGGCCTGAAAGACCTTGTGCGTGCGAGTATCCTCCCGGTCGTTGCAAATGACGGTATCTTTAATTAAACGGTTATCCTTAAAAATTTTTGCCCACATTCTGAACATAAATCGGACCCAGCCTTCCTTTATTTTTCCCGGCAGGTGCAGCGCCGGTGTGCCTGCGCTTATCTTTGAGATTCAGGCATGGAATCATCATATCATACGGAAAATAAAAAAGCAGTAATAAAATCGGATATTTAACATAGACTTTTAAGGACCGTGTCCGATAAAAGTTATCCATGAAATATAAAATATTTCATGAATAATATACATTATTACTCAAAAGTATGATAGAATATAAAAAGAAGCAGAGAGAGAAAAAAGTATTTTTCCGGCTTCTGTTTCAAAAGCGGATAAAAATATACTGGACGCGGCAAGGCGGGTGACAAAATGGAATTATGCGATGAACGGGACAGCGACGTGGGGAGCTGGGAGGAGGTCATTCTGATTTACCGGTCTGCGCTGAAGCAGATTCTGACAAAAATGGAAATCCTGAACGACGAATTCCAGCATGTACACAGGTACAATCCCATTGAGCATATTAAATCCCGGCTCAAAACCTCTGAAAGTATTGTCAAAAAGTTAAAAAAGCACGGCCACGAGTCCACCATTCAAAATATGGTCAGGTACGTAAACGACATTGCGGGCGTCAGAGTAATCTGTTCCTTTACCTCCGATATTTATCAGATTGCGGAAATGATTACGAATCAGGATGATATCAAGGTAATTGGCGTCAAGGATTACATTATCAATCCCAAAGCCAGCGGATATAAGAGTTATCACATGCTGGTGACAATACCTGTATATTTATCCGACAGAATTGAGGAAACAAAGGTAGAAATACAGATACGTACCGTCGCCATGGATTTCTGGGCGAGCCTGGAGCATAAAATCAATTACAAATTCGAAGGAATGGTTCCGGTACATATCGAAAAAGAACTGATTGAATGCGCCAAAATGGTATCTGAACTGGACGCGAAGATGCTGTCCCTAAACGAAGAGGTATTGAGTATCAGTGAAAATCAAAAATAGCCGACGGCTGTCGGCTGTTTTTTTGCGCGAGCAACGAGCCGGACGCGCGTGCTTGCACGCGCACCCGGCGACTGCCGCGTACAGCGAGGCAAAGCCGAGCGGCGCAGGTAACGAGCCGGACGCGCGTGCTTGCACGCGCACCCGGCGACTGCCGCGTACAGCGAGGCGAAGCCGAGCGGCGCGAGTAATGAGCCGGACGCGTGTGCTTGCACGCGCACCCGGCGACTGCCGCGTACAGCGAGGCGAAGCCGAGCGGCGCGAGTAATGAGTCAGGCGCGCGTGCTTGCACGCGTACCCGGCGACTGTCGCGTACAGCGAGGCAAAGCCGAGCGCGCGGGCAACGGTTCAGGCGCGTGTGCGGAAGATATCAAAGGAGGAAAAGAAAATGGCAATAGAAAGAGTAAGAGCCTATTTCAGAGAATACGGAATGGAGGAGCGTGTACGCGAGCTTGGCGAATCCAGCGCCACAGTGGAGCTTGCCGCCGCCGCGCTTAACTGCGAACCGCAGAGGATAGCAAAGACGCTCTCTTTCATGGTGGAAGACCGCGCAGTACTTATAGTGGCTGCCGGGGACGTGAAAATCGACAATCCCAAATACAAGGCGCAGTTTGGCAAAAAGGCAAAAATGCTGTCGCCGCAGGAAGCGGAAACACTGGTGGGACATGCAGTGGGCGGCGTTTGCCCCTTTGCGGTAAACGAAGGTGTGGAGGTATATCTTGACGAATCGCTGAAACGGTTCGAAACGGTTTTCCCGGCCTGCGGAAGCGCAAACAGCGCAATAGAGCTTACGATTCCCGAACTTGAAAAGTATTCCGGGGCTGCGGGCTGGATAGACGTTTGCAAGTTGATGAACGCCTGACCGGTTTTCTCATTCAATATCCGGGATTTTCGCGATAAAATGAGGAGTGCCCAGGCACATCGCTGCACCTGGGCTATTATGAAAAAATTTATCTATGCGTGTAATGAAAACATTACGTTGTCTCTTGTTTGATTTAAATATAGTGTACAACACAAATATGAATAAATTATGAACGCGATGTAAATATATCGTTAATTATTACAATATATAAAATTAAACGTCTGGAAAAATATGCAAAATGCATAAATGGAAAACAGGAGGTCTTTACAATGGCATCAGTGCGCAGTATGACGGACGGCTCGCCGGGGAAATTAATTATTTCTTTTGCGCTGCCGTTAATGATAGGAAATTTGTTTCAGCAGTTCTATACAATTGCGGACGCTGCGATTGTAGGGCAGGTGCTGGGGGTTTCCGCAATCGCGGCTGTGGGAGCGGCGGAATGGATTATCTGGATGATTCAGGGTATTATCCAGGGATTTACTCAGGGCTTTTCCATACAGATGGCTCATGAGTTCGGCGCCAGGGATTACAAAAGGCTGCGCAACGTGGTTGTAAATTCGGCTTTTCTGGCGGCGGTAAGCGCCTTTGTACTTCTTGTAGCCGGGCAGGTTCTGGCAAAGTGGCTGCTTGGCGTGCTCAATACGCCGGATGCGGTTTTTGCGGAGGCCTCACTTTATATACGGACGATGTTCTGGGGGATACCGGTGGTCATGGCATACAATCTCTTTGCAGGGGTGCTCCGCTCTTTAGGGGACGGAAAAACTCCTTTGTACGCCATGGTTTTTGCTTCTATATTAAATGTGGTTTTGGATTTGCTGTTTGTCCCTGTGCTGCATATGGGCGTGTTTGGAGCGGCTGCGGCAACGGTAATTGCACAGCTCTGCTCCGGCGTATTTTGCTTTTTTAAAATTATCAGAATTGAAATGCTGAAATTTAACCGCGAGGACTGCGCTCTGTCGGGGGCGCTGCAGCTGCGGCTGTTGAATCTGGGAATGCCCATGGCGTTCCAGAACGCGGTGATTTCTGTGGGCGGTATGATTGTCCAGTTTGTGATTAACGGATTCGGTGTGGAATTTATTGCAGGCTTTACCGCCACCAATAAGCTGTACGGCATGCTGGAAGTGGCGGCTACCTCCTACGGCTTTGCCATGACAACTTATACAGGGCAGAATCTGGGGGCAGGCGAGACGCAGCGGGTACGCACCGGATATCGTTCTGCGATGGCAATTGCCATGGTGACGTCTCTTGTGATTGCCGCCGTGATGGTTTTAGGCGGAAGGGCAATACTGCTCTGCTTCATTTCCGGGGAGGCGAAGACGGTGGAAACCACCCTTGCCATCGCCTACCGTTACCTGTTTATCATGAGCGTCTGTCTGCCGGTTTTATATTATCTGCATGTGACCCGCTCCTGTATTCAGGGAATGGGAAATACGGTGCTCCCCATGCTTTCCGGTCTGGCGGAGTTTTGTATGCGTACCGCCGCAGCGCTGCTTCTCCCCAGACTGATGGGGCAGCAGGGAATCTTTTATGCGGAAATTGCGGCGTGGCTCGGTGCGGATTTGGTTCTGGGCGTGAGCTACTATTACTGTGTCCGCAGGCTTAAAAATCAGGGAGTTAAGACGGCAGGAGCATAGGGTGGCCTGCCGGGGGCAATTGCCGGCCGGAGAAAGCGGGGTAGAGATGAGAATTATCAATCTGATTGAAAATACAAAGGGTAGCATGGATTGCCTGTTTGAGCATGGATTGAGCTTTTATGCGGAAACGGGAAAACACAGGCTTTTAGTGGATACGGGAGCCGGCGATGCTTTTATCCAAAATGCGGCTCGGCTTGGCGTGGATTTGGAACAGGTGGATATGGTGGTGTTAAGTCATGGACACTACGACCATGCAGGAGGAATCCCTGCGTTTCACAGGATAAATCCGGGGGCTGTCATCTATATGCACCGTCTGGCGGGAGAGGCGTATTACCATGAAAAGGAGGGCAGTTACCGTTACATAGGAATTGACCCGCAGATTTCGGAGCTGCCCGTGGCAGAGCTGACGGATGGAGAAAAAAGAATTGATGACGGAATCTTCCTTTTTGGCGGCGTGCGGGGGAGGAAATTATGGCCTTCGGGAAACAGGGAGCTGAAGGTGCAAAGAGAGGGACGATATTATCAGGACGAATTTCTACACGAGCAGTATCTGGTCCTGTCCGAGGGCGGTAAGCGGGTTTTGCTTTCAGGCTGCGCCCACAACGGGATTTTAAACATTCTTGACAGGTATCGGGAAATTTTCAGTTCGGAGCCGGATGCTGTGGTAAGCGGATTTCACATGCAGAAAAAGTCCGGCTATACGCAGGAGGATTTGTCGGTGATAAGAAATATCGGGACAGAGCTTCAAAAAAGAAATACCGTATTTTACACAGGGCACTGTACGGGAGAGATTCCCTATCAGATATTGAAGGAATGCATGGGGGAGAAGCTTGTGTATGTCCACAGCGGGGACGAGATTTTTTTGTAAAAAAATTTGGCGGAAGAATTTCTTCCGCCGCATAGCTGCTTAACAATGATGTCTTCTGCCGGAATGATGTGAGCCGTGATGATTACCGCGTCTGACGGGAGCACAATAGCCCGCGCCCTGACCGCTCTGGTTTGCGGCATGGCAGGAATCGCAGGAATAAGTGCAGGTGCTGCCCTCGGCGTAGATGCAGTCGCCGTCATGCTCGTGGCAGCAGGCTAACTGCGAGGTAATACATCCGCTTGTTTCGGTGCAGATATGAGAACAGTTTCTACGGCAGGCGTCCGTGTGAACATGGAGACAGCTTGCAGAAAAGTTGTAGCAGTCTTCTGTATGTAAATGAGAACACGGCGTTCCTGCCAGACATTCTGCAGTATGTTCCGCGTGGTGTCCGCACAGGCCGGCAACTGTCGTCACATCCGTGTCAGGTGCAGCGTGAACCGGCGTGCCGGGTATGATGAAAAGAATTGCTGCAAGAGACAGAGCAACAAGATTGCGTATTGATTTTAAAACCATTTCACTTCCCTCCTTTGCTTCTTATTATATGCCACTTTTATCGCATATGCAATCCCTGAGCCGCATTATTTACATTGACTCATCAGGCTGAACCGGCTTATTATTTTTGATTTGGAATTAAGCGTTTATTGTAAAAATACGCCGGAAGTGATATGATATTAAAACAAAGAGAAAAAAACAGGAAACAATATCATACACCCGGAGGAAAACAATGGATAATTTTATGGACAAAATTTCACAGAAATTGAATTCACAGGAAATTATTCGGGCGAATGCGGCGGCGGACGCGGCGGCGCTTGAAAATCTGGAAAAGCAGCTCACCTTATTCAAAGACCAGATGCTCAGATACGACGACTGCCTTCAGGAAATGCGCAAGCTGAATCTGAAAAATATCGAGAGCGCCCAGGGCGTACAGGAGCTGACTGCCAAGGCAAATGAAAAGCTGGATAAAACGCTGGAGACAATGGAATCCGTGTCCGTTTCCAAAATCAAGGAGACATCGGAGCGTTCCATAGCCGGTATCAATCAGGCATTGAGCGAGGGACTTGCCAAAATTGCGGAAATCCAGGAAAACCCTGAAAATATTGAAAAGCTTACCAGAGATTTGGCCGATATACAGACGAAAGTGGCGGAGCTGTTCCAGAATCTGGAGGAGTATCTGCATACCGATAACGTAAAGGTTTACAGGAACGTGCAGGCGTCCATGATTGAGGAGCTGGACAAGCAGACAGCGCTTTTGCAGGAAGGGCAGAATAATCTTGCCCGGAAAAATCAGGCAATGTTTGTCTGTGTCATTATAACCATGGTAATTGCGCTCACAAATATCGCGGTTACCTTTGCGCGAATTTTGGGATTATTTTAAAGGGGATTTTTATGAGTAAGCAGAGCTGGAAGCCGGGCAATATGCTTTATCCTCTGCCGGCGGTTCTTGTCACAGTGGCAGACAGCGGAGGAAAGCCGAATATATTTACAGTGGCGTGGACGGGGACTGTGTGCAGCGACCCGCCCATGGTTTCTATTTCGGTGCGCCCTGAGAGATACTCCCATGGAATGATTGAAGAAACGGGCGAGTTCGTTATCAACCTGACTACCCGGAAGCTGGCGCGGGCCGCGGATTACTGCGGCGTAAAAAGCGGAAGGGATACGGATAAGATTAAAGATATGAAGCTTCACCTTTTACCGGGAGAAGCGGTGACGGTTCCGCTTCTTGTGGAAAGCCCCGTGAATATTGAGTGCCGTGTAAAACAGACACTCCGCCTGGGCAGCCACGATATGTATCTTGCGGACGTTGTTGAGGTTCATGCGGACGAGGCGTATATGGACGAAAAGGGGCGTTTTTTTCTGGACAAATCATGCCCGATTGCCTATTCCCACGGCGGCTACTATCTTCTTGGCGAAAAGCTGGGCACCTTTGGCTACAGCGTCAAAAAGCGAAGAAACGCCTAATCATCCTTTAAAAAGCTTCCCCGTACTACGGCGGAACTGCCATATTTTTGCCGGATGGCATCTAAGGTTTTATCAAGAGCAGCCAGTTTTTCCCGGGAGGGAGAAGCGGGGCTGCTTTTTTCCGCATAAGAACCGGAGGTTCGTTGCGTGGTATAAGAACCGGAGGTCCGTTGCATGGCGTGAGACCCCTCGGCCCGATGAACGTGTACAGATTCTGCGGCGCTGTCCGCCGGGAGGGGCGAATCTGCGGGAAGCAGGGATGCCGTCCCAAGGTCAAATAAAGAAAGCTGGGAGGGCTCCGACGGATCCGCAAGCTTTGAGGAACGCACGCCTAAAAGCCGGATGGGAGAGCCGTTCCACAGCTCCAGAAACAATCGGCAGGAAGCGTCGTAAATCACCTGCGAGATGTTCGTGGGATTTGTCAGCGTCATCTGATGGGAAGCGGTTTTGAAGCTGCTGTATTTGATTTCCACGCTTATCATGCCGGCAAGCTGTCCCGCTTTCCGAAGCCGTCCGGCCACACTGTCTGAAAGCGCCAAAAGATAATGAAAGGCTTCCGTTTCCTCAGTGACGTCTTTAGGCAGAGTGATGGAGTTTCCGATTCCTTTTGCTTCCGAAGGGGCGGCGGCAACGGTGGAATCATCGATTCCGTTGGCGTATTCCCAGAGAAGCCGCCCGTGGCTTTTTAAATGGGAGACAATAATTTCCTCACTGGTTTTTGCCAGGTCTCCTATGGTTTTGATTTCCAGCTTCCGCAGCGCCTCTGCGCTTGAACGGCCGCACATATATAAGGAAGAAACAGGCAGAGGCCACATCTTTTTATCGATTTCCCGGGAATATAACGTATGCACCAGGTCGGGCTTTTTAAAGTCGGAGGCCATTTTAGCCAGAACCTTCTTATCGGATATCCCGATATTTACCGTAAAGCCAAAGCTGTCCCGTATCTGGTTTTTGATGGTTTCCGCAGCCTCCTCCGGGGAGGGGTAGCGGTTTTTTATGGGGGTAAAATCCATAAAGCATTCGTCTACGCTGAGCTGTTCAATTTCAGGGCAGATATCGGACAAAAAATGCATAAGCTCCCGGCTTTTCTGGTTATAAAGCGCATGGTCGGGGGATTCTATTACAAGGGAAGGGCATTTTCGGAGCGCGTTTACAATGGGCTCGCCTGTGACGACGCCGTACTTTTTTGCCGGAATGGATTTGGCAAGCACCACGCCGTGGCGGCGTTCCATATCGCCTCCCACGATGGCGGGAATCGTGCGCAAATCGGTACTGTCGCCGTTTTCAAGCCTTTTTAAAGAGCTCCAGCTCAGATAGGCGGAATTTACGTCGATGTGGAATATGATTTGCTCCATTTGCGGGTCTCCTTTCACCTGGAATAAAATCTCCTGCTGAAACTATTTTATCAGGTTTTTCAGGCTGCGGGAAGTATTTTTGGCTTAAGCGCATGGAGAGGGGCAGGGGGACAGCCGCAAAAATTGCCATCTTTACAAGTAATTTAATAACTGTTAGAATTAATTCGTTACAAAAATATTACAAAAAAGTATATAGAATACCGGAGTTTGCTGTTTTATGAAAAAATTTACCTGTTATTATAAACGACTGAAAATTGTAAATATCAGAATTGCGGCGTTGGCAATTATTGTCAGTATATTTTTTCTGCCCTCATTTGTACCCTTTGAGAAATTGGGTAATAATATGTTTACGGTGATTTTAAATAACCAGAACGCAGGCGTGGTTTCCGCACCGGAGGAGGCGGAGCAGTATGCCATTGAAGCCAGGCGCAGAATCGCGGCAGGAAGCGAGGAGCTGGTGCTGGTTGAGAGCGACCTTAAGGTAGAGGGAAAAGAGGTTCTCTGGGGAAAAGTGGACGCTCCCGAACAAATCATCGAAAACATGACGCAGATTCTTGACGGCGGCGTAAAGGAAACCCTGCAGAGGTCTTACGTGGTGAAAATCAACGAGTATATGATTAACCTTGCCAGTCAGAGTGATGTGTATGAGCTTTTGCAGGCAGCTCTCAATAAGTATGACGGAAAAAACAGATATCAGGCGGCGCTGTCTCTTGACCATTCAAGGGAGCTGTCCGCACTGACCGCGGAAGTTCTCACCACAGAGGAAGTTGTAGAGGAAACACAGGAAGTGGTAAATATGGAAGCCGGAATTGCGGCGGAGCTTGCCGCTTCGTTCGAGGAGGAAATACCTGCGGAGGAAATGGATTTTGAGGATTATGAGCTGGGGCTTATTTCCATGGAATATGGGGATGCCATCGAGGTTGTGGAGGCTTACCTTAGTGAGGAGGAGCTGACAGGCCTTAGCGACGCCATCCGCGAGGTGACCCAGGACGAGGAAAAGAACGGCGTTTATGAGGTGGTTTCCGGGGATACCTTATCGGAAATCGCAATCAAGACCAATATTCCCATGGACAAGCTGATTGAAATGAACGCTTCTCTTGAGGATGAAAATTCCATGATAAGAGCCGGGGAAGAACTCATCATCACCGTGCCTGAGCCAAAACTGGCGGTATTGCGTCAGGAGGAAATGTACTACGAGGAGGATTACGAGGAAGAAGTTATCTACGTGGATAACGACGACTGGTATACGAATCAGAGAAAAACCCTTCAGGAGCCTTCTGCCGGACACAGGAAAGTGATTGCGGTGGTGACTTTTGAAAATGACAAGGAAATCGAAAAGGAGATTATCAAGGAGGAGGTAACCTACAAGGCAGTTCCCAAAATTGTGGAGCGGGGAACCAAAATACCGCCTACTTATATTAAACCCATTGCGGGAGGAAGGCTTTCTTCCGGCTTCGGGCGCAGGAACAGGCCGACCAGAGGGGCAAGCTCCTACCATAAGGGTATCGACTGGGCAACGCCTACGGGAACGGCTGTCAACGCCTCCTGCGGCGGAACAGTGGCGCGCGCCGGATGGGGAAGCGGCTACGGGTACGTAGTTTATATCAACCATCCTGACGGAAGGCAGACGAGATACGGGCACCTGAGCAAGGTACTGGTATCCGCCGGTCAGACGGTCACCCAGGGGCAGAAGATTGCACTCAGCGGAAATACCGGCGTCAGCACAGGGCCGCATCTTCATTTTGAGATTTTGATTAACGGCGCACAGGTAAATCCTTTCGATTATCTGAACTGATGTTTGATATTTACAAATGTTCATAATATGCTATAATTATTGAAGTGTTCAAAAGAGAAAAGAAGATATTTATTCATTTTAATAATTTGATAATTTTGATAATTTGACTTTTATATAGAGGTATATGATGGAACAATATGCAATAAAGGGTGGTAATCCGCTGGTGGGAGAGGTGGAAATCGGTGGAGCCAAGAATGCGGCTCTGGGGATTTTGGCGGCTTCCATTATGACGGACGAGACTGTTGTTATAGAAAATGTGCCGGATGTTCGTGATACTAACGTGATGATGAAGGCGATTGAAAGTATTGGAGGTATTGTTGAAGGCATCGACCGGCATACGGTAAAGATATCAGGAAAGACAATTAACGATGTAGTTATTGAGGATGGTTTTATCAAGAAAATACGCGCTTCCTACTATCTTCTGGGAGCGCTTCTCGGAAAATATAAAAGGGCTCAGGTGACGCTGCCCGGCGGCTGCAACATCGGCCTTAGGCCAATCGACCAGCATATTAAAGGATTTCGCGCCCTGGGGGCGGATGTCCGCATTGAGCATGGTCTGATTATCGCGGAGGCGGAGCGGCTTCGCGGCAGCCATATTTATCTGGATGTGGTTACAGTAGGCGCGACCATTGATATCATGATGGCTGCGGTAATGGCGGAGGGCCAGACAATTATCGAAAATGCGGCAAAAGAGCCTCACGTGGTGGACGTTGCCAACTTTTTAAACAGTATGGGCGCGGTAATTAAAGGCGCCGGAACCGATGTTATCAGAATAAAAGGAGTTCCCAGGCTTCACGGTACGGAGTATGTGATTATTCCCGACCAGATTGAGGCGGGTACTTTCATGTTTGCCGCTGCTGTGACGAAAGGGGATGTGACAGTCAAGAACGTGATTCCCAAGCACCTGGAGTCCATCAGCGCCAAGCTTATCGAGGTTGGATGCGAGGTGGAGGAGTCGGACGACGCCGTGCGCGTTGTGGCGGCCAAGCCCCTTACCCATACCCACGTAAAAACCCTGCCTTATCCGGGATTTCCCACGGATATGCAGCCCCAGATTACGGTTGCCCTCGGACTTTCCAGAGGAACCAGCATTGTGACGGAAAGCATTTTTGAAAATCGCTTTAAATATGTGGATGAGCTTACCAGAATGGGAGCCAACATCAAAGTGGAAGGCAATACCGCGATTATCGACGGCGTGAATAAGTATACAGGGGCCAGCATCAGCGCGCCGGATTTGCGTGCGGGGGCTGCGCTTGTGATTGCCGGACTTGCAGCGGAGGGAATGACAACCGTTGACGACATTCAGTTTATCGAAAGAGGCTATGAGGATTTTCATATTAAGCTGAAAAATCTCGGCGCGCAGATAGAGAAGGTTGCCTGCGAGCGGGAGCAGAAAAAATTCCGTCTGAAAACAGGTTGAAACTTAACGTTAAAAATCTGTTGACAAAAGGGCGGATATGGTGTAGTGTATAGTACAGATGTGAAAACAAAATATAGTGTAGAATCTCTTATTCAGAGTGGTGGAGGTACAGAGGACCTGAGAAGCCACGGCAACCCCGGAGACGGAAGGTGCCTACCTGAGCGAGCAAGAGGCCGAATGGCGAGTCGAACAATAAGAGGATTTGAGTATCAGGTCCGCTTCTTGTGAGCGGATTTTTTATGTTTGACGGAAGTATTACTGCACTTAAGTCACATTAGATTTACGAAACTGAAAACGGTCTCTGACCGGGCAGAGCACAAATCAGCTTCATGTTCTTTTGAGAACGGGAATTGACATACACAGCTGTGTACCGAAAAGACGGAGACGGAAATTAAAAATCAGGAGGAAAATGATGGAAAAACATTTATTTACTTCGGAATCGGTAACCGAAGGACATCCCGACAAAGTATGCGACGCTATCTCTGATGCAATACTGGACGCATGTATGGAAAAAGACCCTATGAGCCGCGTGGCCTGCGAGACAGCCACCTGTACGGGCTTCGTTCTGGTAACAGGCGAAATCACGACCAAGGCTTATGTGGACATTCAGAAGGTAGTCCGCGACACTGTTAAAGAAATCGGCTACACCAAGTCCGAATACGGCTTTGACGGAAACACCTGTGCGGTACTGGTTGCCATCGACGAGCAGTCCGCCGACATTGCAATGGGCGTTGACAAGGCGCTGGAAGCAAAGCAGCAGGCCGGGGAAAAAGGCATGACAGACGATGAAATCGAGGCAATCGGCGCAGGCGACCAGGGTATGATGTTCGGATACGCTACCAATGAGACAGAGGAATATATGCCTTATTCCATTTCTCTTGCACATAAGCTGGCTTTGCAGCTCACAAAGGTGCGTAAGGACGGCACCCTTTCCTACTTAAGACCCGACGGAAAGAGCCAGGTTTCCGTGGAATACGACGAGGCCGGAAAGCCCATCCGTTTAGAGGCAGTGGTTCTGTCCACACAGCATGACCCGGATGTGACACAGGAGCAGATTCACGAGGATATCAAAAAATATGTCTTTGACCCGATTCTCCCAAAGGAGCTTCTGGACGACAATACAAAATACTTCATCAATCCCACAGGACGCTTCGTAATCGGCGGGCCTCACGGCGACGCAGGTCTTACGGGACGTAAAATTATCGTGGATACCTACGGCGGATACGCCCGTCACGGCGGCGGCGCTTTCTCCGGCAAGGACTGCACAAAGGTAGACAGAAGCGCGGCTTACGCTGCCCGTTACGTGGCAAAGAATATCGTGGGAGCCGGCCTTGCCGACAAGTGTGAAATCCAGCTGTCCTATGCAATCGGCGTGGCACAGCCCACTTCCATCATGGTTGACACCTTTGGAACAGGAAAGCTTTCCGACGAAAAGCTGGTGGAAATCATCAGAGAAAACTTTGACCTCCGTCCGGCAGGCATTATCAAAATGCTGGATTTACGCCGTCCGCTTTACAAGCAGACAGCCGCTTACGGACACTTCGGCCGCAACGATTTGGATTTGCCCTGGGAGAGACTGGACAAGGCGGATGCGCTGAAGAAGTATTTATAAGATGAACTAAAGGTACAGCAGATTATATGTGCTTAAAGAGCCCCTTCTCCGGGAGACGGAGAGGGGGCTTTTGTGTGCTTTGCCGGAACCTTTCAAATGGCGACAGTTAAACCACAGCTTCAATAAGAAGCCTGTCGCCAAGCATAATTTCTTTTATACCAATTTCCTTTTTCCTGTTAAAATTAAAGCTGAGCATATAGCCCTTTTTCAAATGAAAATAATCCAGGTAGTCGGAAAGCTGCTTTTCTCCCCGTTCGTTGTAAGCGTTTCCGTGCCAGATTTTCATTTCTATAATACTTTGTTCTCCACAGTAATCAATAACCAAATCCATGCGTTCACGGTTGCGTGTCTGGGCTTCTACATAGCAGTTGCCGGTGCCGTTAATGATAGGCCGTAAAAACAGCATGAAATATTTTCTGCCGGTGTCTTCTAAAAAAGCCTCGTTTTGGTCACCATATAGATAATCAAAAGTCTCTATGAATTTTTCAAGTACAAGCCTCACATTTAAATGGCCGTTAACAATAAACTGATTTTTCTGACAGGAGCTTTTGGTATAGATATCGTTATTTTGTTCTTTAAAATCCAGTAAAAACTTGTTGTATAAGCGCATTTCAAATATTCTGTTTGCAAGCAGAACCACAGAGTTCTTAACTTTTACAAAGCCAAACATCCGTGCATTCAAAACGGCAACATCATCTGGATTGTATGCAATACTCTGCCCCTGAAAAAGAAGACGTAAAATCACCTGATTCAGTTCGGGAAAGTCTGTCAGTTTATTCATCAGAGACTGAAAAAGAGAATTATTTTCTTCCAGCAGCATTTTCACGGAAGTTAATAATCCCTCTTTTGTCCATGCATTGCCGGATATTCTTTCATCCATAAACATACAGAGCCGTGATACCAGATACGGATAGCCTGAAGTATAATCATACAGGAGAGCCGCCATCTTTAAAATATCCATTTTGGTATGGCAGTCAGCCTCATATTCGGACAACATTCCGGCGATATCATCAGTTGAAAAACTCATATTTACAAGAAAATCAGCAGCTATATTCCAGGGGCTGTTTTCCTTATGTTCATCTTCTGAGCGGATTTTTCTTTTTACATTTCGCACATCATAAACGCCTGCTAAAATAACGGACTGGAAGACCGGCGTTCTTCTTCTTTTCAGATAATATGCCCGCAGCTGGGCAAGGAAATCAATAAATACCTGATTATTTGTAGCGGTATCTATCTCATCTATAATTAAAACGATTTTCCTTTGGGATATTTTACAAAGCTCGGACAGGGTTCTGAACAAAACGGACAAAGTAGTCTCTCTGGGCTGGCTATTGCAGTATATCAGCAGTTTTTCCCTTATTTCTTCCGGAAGCTGTGCAGTACATGCCAGAAGTTCGCCGGAAAAAGCGGCAACGAAATTTTGCTCTGAGTTGAAATCGGCATAACTGATGGTCTGGAAATCCAGACTGATTACTTCATAATCATCTCTTAAAAAATCGGAAAGGGCGGTGAGAATTGTTGTTTTTCCATACTGTCTGGCTCTGTTAACCGTAAAATATTTTCCGGCGTCCACCATAGATTTTATTTCATTCAGACGGCTGGATAAATTTACCATGTAATGCAGTTCAGGGTCACAGTATCCGTCTGTATTAAAGAATTTACGCATGGGCAAAAAGACTCCTTTCCAAAGCGTTCTTATTATAGTTTATCCTAACATAAGGCATACGTGATTTCAATAAAACAGCAGGCAAAGTTTGTTGACTATAAGTTTTTAACCATAGATTGACGCAGGCAGCCGGAAAAGGTTAGAATATAAATAAAGGATTTCAAGAAGTGAGCAAAATATTGTATGGCGAAGAAAGTGCATGGTGAAGTATGGGTAGGATATTTAATGTAACAGGGGATTGTAAGCCGGATAAACATTATATGGTAGATATCAGCTTTCGTCTTAAACAAATTGAGAGATATGTGGAAAGAGGTGAATACCTGGCGATTAACCGTGCCCGACAGTATGGAAAAACGACGACACTTCGGGCGCTGAAAGCGTATTTGAAAGATAAATACTATATAATCAGTATGGATTTTCAGACTCAGATGAGCAATGCAAAGTTCAGCAATGAAAATACGTTTTCTGTTGCGTTTGCGAAGGCTTTTATTCGTATTTTGGAGAAAATGAATACTATGTTTCCGGAGAAAATGCGGGAAGCGGTGGAAGGGCTGGAAAGAGCAGTCAGGGAAAGCAGACAGGAGCTTGAACTGGTGGAACTGTTTCAGTATCTGAGCGATATCTGCGGGGCGGCGGATAAGCCGCTGGTTCTTCTGATTGACGAGGTTGACAGTGCGTCAAATAATCAGGTGTTTCTTGATTTTCTGGCACAACTGCGTGGTTATTATATTGACAGGGATAATACGCCTTCGTTCCAATCGGTAATTCTGGCCGGTGTATATGATATCAGAAATTTGAAAAGAAAATTTCGCCCGGAAGAAGACCATAAGATGAACAGTCCGTGGAACATTGCAGTGGAATTTAAGGAGGACATGAGCTTTTCCGCGAGGGAAATTGCCGGCATGCTTGAGGATTACGAAAAGGAACATATAACAGGAATGGATGTAAAACAAATATCCGAATTGATTTA
This sequence comes from uncultured Lachnospiraceae bacterium, assembly GCA_947063675.1. GTDB lineage: Bacteria > Bacillota > Clostridia > Lachnospirales > Lachnospiraceae > Suilimivivens. The sequence continues at coordinate 20,258 of CAMSTM010000003.1, forward strand.
TGAATATACATCAGGTTATCCTTTTTTGGTTTCAAGACTTTGTAAACTTATCGATGAAGAGGTTACAGGCAGTGAAGAGTTTCCCGAAGCGAAAAGGGCATGGACTTCTGCCGGTTTTCTGGAAGCAAACAGGATGCTTTTGGGAGAAAAGAATACGCTGTTTGAATCAATGGTAAACAGGTTATATGATTATGCGGAATTAAAGGAAATGATTTATTCCATTTTATTTGTCGGGAGAGAAATTACTTATAATGCTTTAAATCAGGCACTCAATATGGCGCAGATGCTGGGATTCGTGAAAAATGAAAACGGCGTGGCCATAATTGCCAACAGAATCTTCGAAACGGTTTTTTATAATTTTTTTCTGTCATCTGCGGAAAATCAGAATACGGATATTTATAAGGCGGCAATTCAGGATAAAAATCAGTTTATTTTTGCGGGCCGTTTAAATATGGATTTACTTTTAGAGCGGTTTGCGGTCCACTTTAACGATTTGTATGGGGATTTACCGGATAAGTTTAAAGAAGAAGACGGAAGACGGTATTTTTTGCTTTATCTTAAACCGATAATTAATGGCACAGGGAATTATTATGTGGAAGCCAGGACCCGCAATATGGAACGGACAGATGTGATTGTGGATTATCGCGGGGAGCAAATGGTAATTGAGATGAAAATATGGCGGGGCAATGCATATAAAGAGCGGGGTGAAAGACAGCTTGCGGACTATCTGGAGCATTATCATTTGAAAAAAGGCTATATGCTAAGTTACAATTTTAACAAGAAGAAGGAAATTGGGGTAAAACGCATTATTCTGGGCGATAAAGTTCTGATAGAGGCGGTTGTCTGAATACCTCGTCAGTATAGGGTTTTGTTTTGTAATATGCAAAAACATACAATGGACAGGATATCAAGATTAAAAAAAGCACAGAAATGAGGGGAAAATGGAGAATAAAAAGGAAAGGGCGGAAGAACAATGCCGGTTTTACAATGTAAGAGATGACGGAAGCTATGATAATCTGGCGGATACAATAGACGTGTATGCGAAAAATTTTTATGCCGACGGTCTTATTACCGAAGCACAGTGGGATTATATAGTAACGAGATATCCGCAGGGGTAAGGGTAGTTAATATGATTGATATTGTTAATTTGGGAGATTGTCCTCTCAGCAGAAAGAATGGCACTTATGGAGGTGCGGCAGGCAACAAGGAAGGAATTTTATTTAAGGGTGAATTATGGCTTGTCAAATACCCTAAAAATATCAGAGGTCTTCAAAATACAGGCGGTGCTTCTTATTCGACAGCACCATTATCAGAGTATGAGGGAATATGTGAACGATTCTGGGAGCAGGCGATAGTTGATATTTATATTATAATCGAAAGAAGCTGTACCTGTTACAGATGCGTTCCAGACTGGAGAATTTGCTGGAACCCTACTGGAAGAGAGCACAAAATTTCAAAGGCTGAGATATTCAGCCGGATATAAAATATAGTTACCGCATTTTAAACACACTTAAAGACAGCTTTAGGTGTGTTTTATTATTATGTTAAAAATACCCCACTATATTCTGCACTTTCCCCGTTGTATCGGGCAATTCCATGGGAGATAATCAGAATATTCAGATTCGGACGGAAAGGAATATAGAAAATATGAACAGTACAAAAAATATGTCTGTCTTCTCGTCTGCATTGCCAGTTCTGCCTCTGTGGAAAAAACCGGAACTATCTGCACGGCCCAAAATCAGATTCTGGGTGCCGGCGGCAGCTATGGAAGAAGATTTGCGCAACGAGCTCCGGGCGCTGCATAAGCGGGGATTTGGCGGTGTGGAAATTGTGGTTTTGGAACGGCTTTCACCGGAGATACTGCGAAGCGAAGACGGCTGGGGAAGGGAACGGTGGAATGAGATGGTGGCTGTTATCGGAGATGAAACCCGGCGGCTTGGCATGACGATGGATATTGCAAACGGGCCAGGCTGGCCGATATCTTCTCCGATAATCGCATCTGCCGATGACCCGGGAACTTTGTGCGAACTGACTTATGGAGAACGCCGGTTTTTGCCGGGAGAATATTATACAGGACTTCTGCCGGAGGGAAGAATCATTCGTCAGGAAGGGAAAAGAAAGCTTATACATGTGTTTACTTATCTGGAAAAGAAAAATAAGGTGCTGTTGGAAGCATCCTACCTTGATTTAACGCCTTACATCGAGAAACGGAAAGAGGGAGTCTGTCTGAATTATCAGTTTTTAGAGTGTGCAGACGGGGAAAGATGGGTCTTGTTTGCCTTTTACGTTCAGCCTGCCGCGCAAAAGACCAGTGCGGGACAGTATTATGTGACGGACCATTTGAGCAGGGCGGGAAGCGCTGCCAGTGAAGTCTATTGGGATAAAATCTTTGAAAGATACATTTTTCCTTCCATGGAATCTATTTTCTGTGATTCTATGGAATATGAGGTTTCCCTGGATTGGACGCCGGAATTTCCGGAAGAATTTTTAAGGCGAAGAGGATATAACCTGCTTCCGTATCTGCCGTTTATCGGGCTTGATAATCTGTATCCGGCGTGCGATGTGCCGGGATATGTTCTGGAAAATAAGGAATTGGCGGATATGATAAACAACGATTATCTGGAAACCCTTACCCAGCTTTACTGCGAAAATCATTTGTCAATGCTGGAAAAAATGGCAGATAAACACGGGAAAACCGTAAGGTATCAGGTGGGCTATAATAAGCCCTTTGAAGTGGAAAGATGTCCTCTGTTTGTAAATGTGCCGGAAAATGAGGCTCTGGGACGTCCTTCGCTGGATTATCAGAAAACCATGGCGGCGGCAGTTCATTATGGACGGAAGGAAAGATATTCTTTTGAATGTGCTGCGGAATTTGGAAATAGCTACGGGCAGGATTATGAAGATTTATTCTGGTGGATAAAGCGGAGCCTCATGGCAGGAATGAACGCCCAGGTACTGCACGGGGCTTCCTATTCAGGAGGGTATCAGGGTGTTTTATCGGAAAATGGGAATATTCCGGGGGTACAGTGGCCGGGGTATGAAGCGTTTAGCCTGATGGTATCTAATTACTGGAATCGGACCTTATCGGCGGAAGATGCAAGAGGCTGTATGGATACTGTCACCAGATTAAATATGGTTTTCAGAAAACCTGTCAGGGTAGATTGTGCTGTGTTCCGGTGCAGCTACAGCAATGATGGTCTGGGAAGCGAGTTTTGTCTGTATGATGACGGGGGGAAGCTGTCCAACCGGGGATATAGTTATGAGTTTGTATCGGAATATCTGTTAAAGGGGCTGGTGGAGCGAGTAGAGGAACACGAAGTTTTTTTTGAAAAAGAAAGTCGGGGAAGAACTCTTGTAATGGATTCTGAGGGCGCTGGCTATAAATGTCTGATTGTTCCCCGGCAAAAGGCGGTTACCCTTTCTTTTCTGAAGCTGATAAAAAGGCTGCTGGAAAAAGGTTTTCCTGTTATCTGGCAGGGGGAAGAACCGGAATGTGGATTGTTTTATTCAGAGTGGAACAACCCGGAAAAACGCCGGGAATGGGATGCGGTAAGAGCGCATATCTGGCGGTCAACGGAGATTTTTCATGTAAGCCGGCTGCAGGAGGTTCCCGACATTTTGCTGGAAAAGCACATTTTCCCCGAAATTTTACTGGAAGGAAATATGGATATTACAACGGCCGTACGTAAATCAAAGAATGAAACATGGTTCATTCTTTACGGCTATAATCGTGTAGAATATTCCCCCCAAAATCCCAATCCTGAGGAGGCAGCATGCAGCGCGGTATACCGCAGGGGAACAGTGAAAGGCAGTTATCAAAGGCCGGGGGCGGCCAGCCGACGGACAATTCAGGTATGCTTAAAGGGCAGAGGGGATGTATGCCGGTGCAACCCATGGAGCGGCTGCATGGAGCCGGAGGACTTTGTCTGTGATTACAATACAGGGTATATGAAAGGAAACGTTTTTCTGGAAGAGGATGAAATGGTTATTCTGCGGATGAGCGGTGCGGCACATAAGGTGTCCGGGAGGATGCAGGATGAAATGAAGCGGAAATCTTTTGGGAGGCTTTCACAGGAGTTTTTTCGGGAGGCTTCACAGAGTGGGCCCCGAAAGGCTTTCCGGGAGATTTTCTGCCCGGTAGTTCTTCAGACTCTTACACTGGAAGAATTTGGCCCTGACAAAGAGGGAGAGACTTCTTTTCTGCGAAGCGGTTTTCATGAGAAATCAAAAATTTACAGTTTTGAGGAGCCGCGGTCCGGCAGGCTGCTTCCGTGGCGAAAGCTGGACAGAGAACTTGAACATTTCGCCGGGCGGGGGACATACCACGGTTATATAATACTGGAAAAGATTTGTAAAGGGGACAGATATATTCTGGAGTCCGGCAATGTCTGTGATACGTTTACGGTAAAGGTAAACGGGAAAAAAGCGCCGTTTCCAGACCAGGTAATGAAGCGGGTGGAGCTGACGGGGCTGTTATGTGAAGGCCGCAACGAACTGGAAATTATAGTGGTGTCCGGTCTTTATAATAAAGTGTTTCCCGGAAATCGGCAGATACAGAGAATCCCGTCGGTTTATATTCCAAGAAATTATGGCATCTGGGAAGAGAACGGCAAAAAAGTACAGCTTAAAATTCTCAGATATCTATAAAATGACCCGGTAAGGACTTAAATGCGTCCGTTGAGAACCGCCCGGAAATCTGGGAAAATAATTGCAGAACAGAAAAAGGAGGCAGGTGGAAATGAGAGCAGACAAAAAGGCCCGGCTTATGGCGCTTCCGGCAAGCCAGAGGAGTCTTGGGGCAAATTTTCGGAAATACTGGCCCTATTACGTGATGGTTCTTCCTGGGGTCATCTACATGATTATATTTAAGTATATCCCCATGCTGGGAAGCGTGGTTGCTTTTCAGGATTATTCCGTATATGAGGGAATATTCGGAAGCAAGTGGGTAGGGCTTAAAAATTTCATTCAATTGTTTACTTATTCGGATTTCAAAAAAATATTTGTAAATACCCTGATACTGGGGGCGTATAAAATCATTTTTGTATTCCCGATTCCCATTGCGCTGGCCCTTATGATGAATGAGGTGCGGCAGGAAAAATTAAAAAAATCAATCCAGACGGCAGTTTATATTCCCTACTTTTTGTCATGGATTATTGTGGCGGAGCTGGTGTTTGACTTTTTTGGTTCAAACGGTATTTTCAACCAAATCAGGGGAATGCTGGGAATGCAGCCCATGTTAATCATGCAGCAGTCAAAATATTTCCGTCTGGTTTATGTGATTTCCTCTATCTGGAAAGAGGCGGGCTGGGGAACGGTGGTATACATAGCGGCAATCAGCGGAATCGACCAGTCTCTTTACGAGGCGGCGCAGATTGACGGCGCCAGCAGATGGCAGCGCATGACGAAAATCACTTTTCCGCTTCTGGTTCCTACCGTTGTCACATTGCTTTTGCTGAATATCGGAAGTTTTATGGATTTGGGATTTGAGCATGTATTCAGTCTGCTGACTCCCATGACTTACAGTACGGGAGACATTTTTGACACCTATGTTTATCGGGTGGGCATTCTGCAGGCGCAGTACAGCATTACCACAGCGGTGGGCCTGTTCCAGTCGGTGATAGGACTTGTGCTGGTGGTGTTTTTCAATAAGATGTCCAAAAAAATTTCAGAAGACGGAGGGTTATGGTAGGCATGAGAGCAGGAAAAAGAAAAGCGGCTCCGGGGGACAGGGTTTTCGGGCTGGTAATTGCGGCAGCGCTTTGTATCATAGCTATTGTGGCGATTGTTCCGCTGTTATCCGTACTGGCGGTGTCCTTCAGTTCAAAGAACGCGGTAAACATGAATGCGGTGACGCTGCTTCCGGTTGAATTTACCCTGGCGTCCTGGAAATGTATTTTTGGAAGAAGCGATATGTGGCGCTCCGCAGGGATTACTTTTGCCTCCACGGCAGTGGGAACGGTTCTTGCGCTTTTAATTACCGCCACCATGGCGTATCCTCTTTCCAAAAAGGAGTTCAAACTGTCCCATGTGCTTATGGTAGGAGTGATTATCACCATGATTTTTAAAGCGCCCATTGTTCCTTATTTCCTGACAATGCGTTCCATTGGACTTTACAATAATCCGCTGGTGCTGGTACTTCCCCATATTTTAAGCGCGTATAATCTGGCGGTTATGAGAACATTTTTTATGCAGTTTTCAAAGGAAATCGAGGAATCGGCAATGATTGACGGCTGCGGCCCTTTCCGCACTCTGTTTAAAATCGTTCTGCCGTCCTCAAAGGCAATTATTGCCACCATTGGGCTGTTCTACGGTGTGGTATTCTGGAATCAGTATCAGCATCCGCTTTACTTTATTCAGGATACCAATCTTTACCCGCTGCAGATGAAGGTGCGGCAGTTTATCAATGAGGGAACTGAGCTGCAGACTTTGTCGGTGAAGGCAAACGTGAATTATACGGACCGTTCCCTGAAGGCGGCGATTGTAGTTTTTGCGATTCTGCCCATTATTGCGATTTATCCCTTTATCCAGAAGTATTTTGAAAAGGGAGCCATGCTTGGCAGCGTAAAGGGCTGAGTGTAAACGCAGGCTTCGGCAGGATGGAACTGCGGGGCATGTGTCTGCTTGAAGAATATTAAATCAAACGTAAGGAGGAATCAACATGAAAAGGAAACAGTTAATTGCAGGTTTATGCGCAGGGGTGCTGATGGCGTCCACGCTTTTCGGCTGCGGTGCAAAAAATGATGCAAAAGGAGAAAATCAGGCGGCGGGTTCGCAGGACGGGGAGAGCCGGACTGAGGAGGCGGGCAGCGCGGCGGACGACGGCGACGTGGAAATCTGGGGAGTCAACGAAGGCTATCTGGCGGTGGAAAAAGGAAGTGAAACCTACCAGTTTTACAAAGACTTAATCGGCGTCGGCATTATTCAGCCCTATGTGGAGTGGAACGGTGGGACAACCTATCAGGAGCAGTTAAACTTACGGATTGCGGCTGGAGAGATGCCGGATATGTTTAATCCCGTAAACGGAATGGAAGCGGACCTGATTGCCAGCGGCGCGCTGCTTGATTTGACAGACTTACTCCCCGAATACGCGCCCAATTACTGGAATGCTGTTCCGGAGGAAATCTGGGACGCCATGCGGGCAAATGACCCCAGCGGGGAAGGGAGAATCTATACCATTCCGCAGGTGATTAATTATGGAAGAAACTGCCCTATGATTCGCAAGGACTGGCTGGATAATCTGGGACTTTCCATGCCAACAACCCAGGAGGAATTTGTGGAGGTACTGCGGGCGTTTAAAAACGACGACCCTAACGGAAACGGTATGGCGGACGAAATTCCTACCGGAGGACGGGCCGAGGCAAGATGGATGAACCAGCTCTTTGGCATGTACGGACTTGCCATGTGGGAGGGATATCCTCAGTGGGATATTTACGACGGCGAACTGACCTATGCAGGGGTTACCCGGAATATGCGGGATGCGCTGGAATGGATTGCGGCGCTGTATGCGGAAGGTCTGCTTGACCCGGAGACTCTGCTGAACGATAAGGCGGCATGGGACGGTAAGATTAACTCCGACAGGGTAGGAATTTGGGAGCACATTCCGCAGGAGTGTTACAACACGGCGGAGACAATTAAGGACGCAACGGGAACAGAGCCTGAAATTGCAATTCTGCCTGCCATTTCAGCACCGGGGTATGAGGGCTTTTATACGGCAAGAAGAATTAACGGCGTTGGTTTTGTGGTTGCCAACACGGATGATGAGAAGAAAATCCAGAACATTATGAAGGTTTTAAATGCATATGCGGATACAGAGCTGTGGAACACTATGTACACCGGAGTGGAGGGTATGCACAGCGAAATGGTTGACGGAGTTCTGACCCGCAAGCCGGACGACAAGGCCACCATGCAGAAGCTGGTGCTTGAGCCTTGGAATGTGATTGCAACCGTTGATTTCCAGGTAGACCTTCTGGAGGGGCAGAAGACCCCCGAAAGAGAATGGGCGATTTCCCAGGCTGTCAGCAATCTTAAGGAGAGCCAGAAGTATGTAAGGCCCATGGCGGGAGACGGAATCCCATCCTCCGTCTATGCGGATTATCCTGATATCAATAACAGAACGCTTTTCGTTGAATATGCGACGAAAATTATTACCGGAGAATATTCCATTGACAAATTCGACGAGTTTGTAGAAAAATGGTATGCAACCGGCGGTGAAGAAGTGACGAAGCTTGCGAGACAGTGGTACGCATCCGTAGCGAAGTAAAACCAGGTATATTGTCCCGGGGAGAAACACTGTGGGGTTTCTTTTCCGGGACTTTTTCCCGCAGGCGTCTTTGGTCGGTTCAATAGTGGAAAAAAGATGTGTTGGACTGGACTTTGCACGGCAAAGACTGCCGTGTTATCCGTTGCGAAAGGAGCTGTGTATGAAGAAAATCATGGATTTTTTGAAAAATACAAAGCTGCGGAACAAGTTGCTGCTCAGTTATCTTGCGGCGTGTCTGATTCCGCTTTTGATTACCACGGTTTTTATTTTTCGGTTTTCCGTAAAAAATATGGAAGAGGAATCCATGGAACTGGCACGTTTATACAGTTCCCAGATTGTGACGAATATTGACAGATTCATGGACGAATACGGAAGAATCACTAAGGCGTTTCTGGTGGACAACGACATGCTGGCAGATATCAGCAGGATGGAGGCACCCTCAATTTATGAGGAGGTGGAGAACCGGATGCAGGTGAGAAGGCTCCTTATGCGGGTTTCCCTGATGAGCCCGGATGTGGACAACATTATGTTTCTGGCGGCAAACGACTCTTTTTACCAGTACAACAGCAGGGGCGAGATTGTGAATCAGGGCCTCCTCCGGCAGCAGGATTGGGTGACGGAACTTTTGCAGGCAAAAAGCGTGCTGATGGTGACGCCGGCGCATCTGAAAAATTATTATGAAACGGAGCACGAGGATATTGCGGTAACAGTGGGGCGGAGGATTTTTGACTATACCGGCCGGGAAACGGGGCTTTTGCTCATTGATGTGAATCCGGAAAAGCTGGTGGAAATGAACGAGACCTTTCAGACAACCAGAAATAATTACCGCATCCGTATCAGGGCGGCCAGAAAATCCGACGGGGCGGTACTTTATGATTCGGATGTGATTAGCGGAGAAAGGACATGGCAGGAGGTCATAAGCGTTCTGGAGGAGATTTCCGCGGACGAAAAGGAATATATTGTGCTGCGGGAGGATACCCATAACGGGGAAATCACGGTGGAGGCAGTGATTCCAAGGACCCATCTTATGGCGAAGGCGTCCCGGATTACGGCGGTATCGCTGATTGCCATCGGCATTTCCGTCTCGATGATTATCGGGCTGTCCGTGATTTTAAGCCGGACGATTTTAAGGCCGATTACGGAACTGCAGAGGAAAATTGAGCGCATGGGGGATGGAGAATACGCCAGAGTGGAAGCGGAAATTACTTCTGACGAAATCGGGATATTGATTCAGCATTACAACCATATGGTGGAGAAAATACAGAACCTGATAAACGATGTGTATGTGGCGGAAATCAGGCAGAAGGACGCAAAGATTATGGCCCTGCGAACGCAAATCAATCCCCATATGCTCTATAACACGCTGGAATCCATCCGCATGAAAGCGCTGGTCAGGGGCGATACGGAAGTGGCGGAAATGATTAAGATTCTGGCGAAAATGTTCCGGGCAAGCCTTGGAAAGGATGACAGCCAAAACACTGTCCGGACGGAGCTGGAATACGTGGAAAACTATGTGAAGCTGCAGAATGTCCGTTTCCAGGGGATTTTTGAGTATAGATATGAAGCGGAGGATGCGATTCTTGACGTTCCCGTCATGCCGCTGGTGTTTCAGCCCATCGTGGAAAACTGCATTGAACACGGTTACCGGGGGCATCACGAAAAGCTGAAAATCGAGCTGAAACTCACAAGGCTGAACGAGAATACCATTTCCGTGATTTTTAAGGACAACGGCAGAGGAATGCCAAAGGAGAAACAGAAAAAGCTGCAAAGCGAGCTGACGTTTTCGGAGAATAACCGTATCAGCCTTGAGGACGGGGCTGACGGGCAGGATAAGAGTATCGGGCTGAAAAATATTGCGAAGAGAATTTCTCTGCGTTTTGGCAGGGAATATTTTGTGAAGATACTGGAAAGCGGAGAAGAAGGGACTGTGATTGAGATGCGGCTTCCCATGCAGGAGGGGAAAAGATAATGTTCACAATTTTACTGGTAGATGACGAACGGGGAATTTCGGAGGGGCTTCGGTTTATTTTACAGTCTGCGGGAAAGGACTGGGAAATTGCCGGAATTGCCGAGGACGGGCAGGAAGGCTTTGAGATGGCAGCGGAAAAAAATCCTGATATCATCATATCCGATGTGAGGATGCCTATTATGGACGGTCTTGCCATGATTGAAAAGCTGCAAAGCGCGGGCAGCAGTGCGAAATTTATTCTGCTCAGCGGTTATTCGGATTTTGAATATGCCCGTCAGGGAATCCGGCTCGGGGTGAAATTTTATATCTGCAAACCTGTGGAGGAGGAAGAACTGTTTGAGGCTATGGATAAAATCTGCGCGGAAATTGCGGAGGAGAGAAACGAAAGGCAGCAGCTTATGAACCTGAAGCATCAGGTGGCGGATTTTGAAAAAAGCAAAAAGGAGATTCAGCTTTTCAGGCTTCTGACAGGGGAGATGAGAGCGGAGGAAGCAAAAACCGTTCTTGTGGAATATATGATTCCCACGGACGCCGTCTCCTTTTTCGTTGCCTTGTGGGAATGTAACGGCAGGGATTTCCTTTCACGGGAGTATTTTGAAGAACTGAAAAAAGAGGCTGCGATACGGCTGAGGGAATATACCTGTGTGGAAATCGTGAGAATTTCCGGCATCCGGGCGGCTGTTGTTATTGCGGAATATGACATGCTGCAGGAAGAACAGCTTGCGGGAAAGCTTTCCGTCTTAAAAGAGTATATGGAGGAAAAATATGACACTCCTGTCAGTATTGGAATCGGAAACGCAAAGGATTCTTATAAAGAAATAGCAGACTCTTATGAAAACGCGGCTATTGCCTTAAACAATAAAGTGATACAGGGAATCGGCTCCATCATCTGCTATTCTCAGATGGCAAAAGGCGCGTGCAGCAGGGTGATGATGACAGAGGAGGAAATCACAGAGCTGGAGCGTGCGCTGGACGAGGGGAACGATGCGGCGTGCAAAAGGATTGTACGGAAAATGTTTCAGAAGATACGGCAGCAGGAAGGGCTTACCTTATTTGATTTGCAGATGCAGAGCATGAACCTGATTCTGGCAGGTATGCGCACCATGCCTTTTATGCAGTTTCAGTTAAACGAATATGTGGGCCGGAATATTTTGTCTCTGGAGAGTATATCCCGTTTCCACACCATAGAGCAGTTGGAAAACTGGATGACCAATATTATGACGGGGATTATGGAAATCCGGCAAAGTCAGGACGCCAATAAGCGTCAGGATGTAATCCGGCAGATTAAGGATTATATAAAGGCTCATTACACAAAGGAAATCAGCTTAAACGAGCTTGCAGGAAAGTTTTTCCTAAATCCCTATTATTTAAGCCAGATGTTCAAGAAAAAGACAGGAATGACCTATCAGAGCTATGTCACATCCCTTCGGGTGGAGAGGGCAAAGCAGCTTTTCCGGGAAAAGGATTACAAGGTATACGAGGTCTGCGAGATGGTAGGGTACAGCGATACCGCATATTTCAGCAAAGTGTTTGAAAAGGCGGAGGGGTGCAAACCCAGCGAGTACCGCAGGATGATAAGAGGAGAGATATGAACGATAAGATTAAGAAATTATTGGAAAACAGAGGCGGCAATTATATTTTTCCCTTCTTCTGGCAGCACGGAGAGGAAGAATCGGTTCTTCGGGAGTATATGGAGGCGATTTACAACTGCGGAATCGGGGCGGTGTGCGTGGAGAGCAGACCCCACCCGGATTTCTGCGGCCCTAAGTGGTGGAATGACATGGATGTCATTTTAGATGAGGCAAAAAAGCGGGGAATGAAGGTTTGGATACTGGATGACAGCCATTTCCCCACCGGCTACTGTAACGGGAAAATGGCACAGGAGCCAGTTACCCTACGCAGACAGAGCGTAACTTATAAGATTGTGGGGGAGGCGAAAGGCGGAGAGGAAATCATACTGGATAAAACCATTTGCGAAAAGCCGGAGCCTTTTGTGCCCAACGCCTACGAAGCCGCAATGCTTCCCGATCCGGAAATCTTTGACGACGATGTGTTTCTGGGCGTCACGGCGGTAAAAAAGGGAGGAAAAAGCGCGGAGGATATTGTGGCATTATATGAGGAAGAGGATTTCGGGGAAAGGAACGGCCGTATTTCTTTCCGCGCGCCGGAAGGAGAATGGACGCTTTATGCCTGTCATCTTACCAGAAACAGAGGTCCCCACAGAGATTATATGAATATGTGTGATGCGGAGTCTGTCCACAAGCTGATAGAAGCCGTTTATGAGCCTCATTACGCCCGTTATAAGGAAGAGTTTGGCGGGACAATCGCCGGATTTTTTTCGGATGAGCCGGAAATCGGAAACGGCCACATTTATGAGACGGGAAAGACGATGGAGGAGATTTCGGACCAGCCCTGGAGCAGGGAAGTGGAGGCGGAGCTTAAAAGAAGGTGGGGGAGCGGTTACAGGAATTATCTTCCTCTATTGTGGGATAAAGAATTTGAGGGCGGGCTGAAAGCAAGGATACGCTATGATTTTATGGATACCGTGACAAGATGCGTGGAAAGGGATTTTTCTTATCAGCTCGGGGACTGGTGCCGGGAACGCGGCGTGGCCTACATCGGCCACATGATTGAGGACAATAACCAGCATTCCAGAAGCGGTTCCAGTCTGGGCCATTTCTTCCGGGGGCTTGCCGGACAGGATATGGCGGGTATTGACAATATCGGCGGGCAGGTGATGCCCCAGAGGGAGGACGACTGTGAATACTGTTATAAAAACCGTATCAGAGACAGCGTATTTTACCATTATGCTCTGGGACGGCTGGCGGCCAGCGCGGCAGCCATAGAGCCGCTGAAAAAGGGCAGGGCTATGTGCGAGATATTCGGAGATTACGGATGGGCGGAGGGCGTGCGGTTGGAAAAGTATCTGGCCGACCATTTTATGGTGCGGGGAGTCAACCGTTTTGTGCCTCATGCCTTTTCCCCGAAGGCGTTTCCCGATACGGACTGTCCGCCGCATTTTTACGCCCACGGAAATAATCCGCAGTACCGGCATTTCGGAATGCTTATGCGGTACATGAACAGAATCTGCGAGCTTTTAAGCGATGGCAGACAGATAAGCCATGTTGCGATTTTGTACCATGGAGACGCCGACTGGGCGGGAGGAAAGTGCATGTTCAGTCAGGTTCCGGCAAGGGAGCTTGCCGACTGCCAGATACAGTATGACTTTATTCCGGCGGACGTCTTTACGGAGGAAAAATACCGCACGGTTTTGGGCAAGACCCTGAAGGTATACCGGCAGGAATACAGGGTGCTTATCGTCCCTGAGACCACTTACGTGACGGCACAGACCGCAAAGGCCGCAGCTCAACTTGCCAGGGCAGGATGCCCTGTGTTTTTTATCAACAGCCTTCCTGCGGGTATCTGCCATGGGAACGGCACGCTGGCGGAAGGCATCTGTGAGGAAGAAGACCGGAAATGTCTGGAGGCTTTAAAGAACTGTCAGACGGTGCCTATAGAGGAGCTTTCCGAAAAAATGAAGCTTCTGGAGATGGCGGATATTTGGCTTTCTCCCGCAGAACCGCTGATTCGGGTGTTTCATTACGAAAACGGAAACGATATGTTTTATTTTGTAAATGAGGGGGCAAAAACCTACGAGGGTATTATTGCTTTCAACTGTGAGGGGGAATGCTATGCTTATAACGCGTGGGACAACAGGCTGGAAAAGCTTAGCATGGAAATATATTGCCGGGAAAAAGGCCGTTGTAAGCCGGAGGAAACAGCAGAGGACGGAAGCAGACAGGACGGCGGCAAAACAGGTACAAGATTAAAGGTTCGTATTGAAGCGGGAAAAAGCCTGATTGTAATGTTTGATAAAGCAGACAGGGAGCCGGCGCAGCCTGCCTGCAGGCTTGAGAAAGCGCATGGAGAATCTGCGCAGCCTGCCTGCAGTTTGCGGACTGAAGGGGAAAAGGAAAGACTTCTGGCAGACGGGTGGAGGCGAAGCCTGTGCAGAGCCATTGAATATCCTTCTTTTTCTGAGAAAAAAGAAGTGTCACTGCCCGATTTTGTGGAGCGTGAGAAGCCCGATTTCGGCGGTTACGTGAGATATGAGAAGGTATTTGATTTGACGGCGTCGGAAACGGCATCAGATAATATTATACTGGAAATCACAGACGCGGCGGAGGCTGTGGAGGTTTTTGTAAACGGCGTCAGTGCAGGTATTCAGATAGTTCCGGCATTTCGCTATGACATTGCCGGTCTGGTAAAAGAGGGGAGTAATACGCTTGCAATTGAGGTGGCGACTACACTGGAGCGGGCGGTGCCCACCGTCACGAGAGTTCCGGGAGCAGTGATTCCGCCGCCCGCCAATCACTGCGGGATTACGGGAGAGGTGAGGTTATATATCCTGTAAATACCGATGCGCAGCTTAAGCAATATATGAGGAACAGATAACCTCCGCAATCACTTCCGCCGCCAGACGGGAACCGGCGGGGGACGCATGCTGGCCGTCATCGGCATATAATTCCACTTCCGGGTGCTCCTTATGGTATTTCCACCAGCGCTCGCCCACGGGAGCCAGTTCGCAGCCAGTTTCCTCCTGCAATTTGCGGTAAGCGCCGCTCATTTCGTCCTGAGCGGCCTCCCCGTCGGCTTTTGTTGTCCATGTCATATACAGAACAGGCCTTGCGCCAGATTCCCGCACCCATTCAATCAGTTGTTTCCCGCACTTGCTCATGACCTGCAAATCGCCCATAGGGTGCGCTGTGTGCTGCAGAACGACTGCATCGTATCCGCCGTACAGGATATTGAACCGCACCTCCGGCTCTTCTACATGGAAATCCCATCCCTTTCCGCCGTGGGCTAACATGGTAACTTCCGTATCCATATTCTTTTCCCGGCAAAGCTGTGTGAATATTCGGGGCATATCGTTGTAGTAAGTGTGGCTGTTTCCGATAAATAAAACTTTCTTAGTTGTGTTCACTCTGTTGGTCCTCCGTTACTGTTTGGGTTTCAAACGAATAATATTTTCATAAAACTTTACGATATAGATGAATACGGATATAATTATATCAAATTGCAGATACGCAGACAGAATATACAAAGCTGTTTGGCTGAGCCAGGAGGGCTTGTCTTTGCGGAAAAAACGGCGGGCAAAATAATAGAGACCATGTTTTCCGCGCCCCACGGTTTCTGTAAATTAATGGTAACAGATATTTTTACTTCAGCGTTTCCATCAGAAAGCTCTCCGACTTCAAAGCGCAGTAATACCTGCCCTTCGTGGCTGTAAACTTAAGTACGCAGTAATCGGGGTCTGTGACGCCCTGGCGGTAGTACATAATATCCGTTTCGTGCCACAGTTCTTTTTTGATTTCCAAATCTGTCAGAACCTCCACGGCGCCTGTGAGCATAAGTCCCTCGTATTTAAAGCGTCCCCTGTTATAGAAATAAATGCTTGCCTTTGGATTTTTCATAAACTGCTGTGTGCGCATGGAAGATGTGTTAGTGGAAAAGTAAAAGCTGTTTCCCTCCATCTTGCCGGGAGAAAACATGGCCTTGATATTGGGAAAGCCGTCCTCGTCCACAGAAGCGATGAAGGCTGTTTTTTGCCTGGCGATAAAGTCAAAAAGTTTCTGTCTTGTTTTCATAAGTTTTCCTCCTTATATTCTTAAGTTTTCTTCGGGCTCAGATTCGGCCAGGCTTTCTCCGCGAGGGTTAATGTGTCGAGGATTCTCGCCAGACAGGCTTCAAACTCCTTCTGCTCTTTTTCGGAAAAGCCCTGATAAAACAGGCCGTTCATCTTCTGTGATACTGCCTCGTACTTTTCCTGCAGGGAGCGGGCGTAGTCTGTCAGGGAGACGATGGTCTGACGGCGGTTTTCCGGATTTGTATGTCTTTCCAGAATGTTTTTATTTACCATTCCCTCCACAACAATAGAGACGGTGTTCTTGGCAAGAGAAGTGGCCCGGCTGATTTCGCTGATGGTGAGATGGTCGTTTTTCCACAAAATAAAAAGAATCCGTCCCTGTCCGCCGCTGATTTCAATGCCGTTTTCCATCAGAAGTCTTTCGAAAATCCTGTCCTGAAGCTGTTTAATCTGTGTAATATAAAATCCGCCTTTTGTCTCCAATGCTGTCCCTTTCAAATCCAATTAGAATAGTTCTATATAGAATGATTATAAATTAGCATATAATTTACGGAAAGTCAACTGATTTTATATCAGCGGAGCTTAAAATTTGCTATAATGAACGTGTAGTGGAAAAGACCTTTGGAGGATTTATATGAAAGAGATATTTGCTTATCACGTGGTGACGGACAGGCCGATGCTGGTCGGGCAGCATATTGTTTTTGACGAGGCGCAGCATAACGGCGTTTTTCGGAGGGTAATGGAGAAAATTCCGATGGTGGAGGAGATTTACAGTCATCCCGGCAGATACGATGCTGAAAAATTAGAGCACCATACAAGGGTGGCTTTGCGGGAACTGGCGCTGGAAAAGGTGAGAAAGGAGAGATATCCTGATTATCCTTCCAGAATGGCTTGTCTGTACGTCTCGGAAAGCATGGAGGAGGCGGAAAAATGGGCGGATCTTTTTATCCGGTGGAACAGGCCCGTTTATGCCATTGTCAGGCTTAAAATAACGGGAAGGATGTTTGCGGGCGACGCCAATAACTGTTTTGACGCCACGGTAAATGAGGAGGAAAATCTGCTGCTTGCCGGGCGGTATTGGGAAAATGAGCCGAACCCTGCCGGAGAGCCGGTAATCAGGGAAATGCTGGTGGACGGGGATATCGAGGTGACAGAGATTGTGCGGGAGATTTTAAAGCCTGCAGAAAAATAACTACTGCAATAGTAAAATGTTGACAGAAAATGACTACCGTGATAGTATAATAGTAAAATACTATTGCGATAGTCATTTTTATATAAAACAGATTTTGCCGGCCATAAGGCGCTGCAGGCAGAAGGGTGAGAAATATGAGTATTAAGCTTTTTGATTCTGAATTGAAGGTAATGGAGATTTTATGGCGGGAGGGCAGCTTAAGCGCCGGTCAGATTGCTCAGATTTTAAAGGAGGAGACAGGATGGAACCGGAATACCACCTACACGGTCATAAAAAAGTGTATCGGGAAGGGGGCAATCAGGCGGACGGAGCCGAAATTTTTCTGTCAGGCAATTGTTTCGAGAGAGGATATTCAGGCCTATGAGACAAAGGAACTGATTGAAAAGATGTTCGACGGTTCCAAAAAGCAGTTTTTTGCCGCCATGCTGTCTGAAAATTCTCTGACGAAAGAAGAACTGAATGAATTAAAGGAACTGATAAACCGGATGGAGTGAGGTGAAGGCGATGCTGCTGAAAATGAGCCTTTCGGGCGGGATATTGATACTGTTGATTGCTTTGGTGCGGATAGCTGCGCTGAATAAGCTTCCGAAAAGAATGTTCATGCTGCTTTGGTCAGTGGCGCTTTTGCGGCTGCTTGTCCCGGCGGAGCTTCCCCTTACATGGGGGATTGCTTTGCCGGTGATGAGAGCGGCGGAGGATATTGCCGGTAAAATCCCGGTTTCTGAAGCTTTGAGAAATGACGGTATGGGGACGGATAAAGCGGAAAACTCCGGTATTTCTGGCGCCGGGCAAAATTACGCATTTTTCATCTGGCTGACCGGCGCGCTTACAATGCTCTTTATCTTAAGCGCGTTTTATATCAGGGAATACCGCAAAATCCGGGAAGCCTTACCGATACCGAAGGAATGGGAAGAACATTTAAGGACTCTGGCAGGCATTCCCGCTATCGTAAGGCTGCAGGCTTCCGACAGGCTTGCTTCACCTGTGGCCTTCGGAGCAGTGAGGCCGAAAATCGTGCTGCCGAAGACTTTACAGCCGGAGGGTGACAGTCAGTTAAAGTATGTCCTTATCCATGAAATGGTTCATATAAAAAGGGCGGATAATTTGCGGAAAATGGTAATGCTGCTGGCGCTGTGTGTTCACTGGTTCAATCCTCTGGTGTGGATGATGTATTTTCTGTTTAACAGGGATATGGAGCTTTCCTGCGATGAAAAAGTGATTCTCCTTGCGGGCTGGGAGACAAAAAAGGAATATGCAATGGCGCTTGTGAATCTGGCGGAAAAGCAACGCCGCTTTTCGGTGTTTTCCTCCGGTTTTGGAAAAAATGCAGTCAAAGAAAGGATTGTGGCGATTATGAATTTTAAGAAAATAACAGTATTCGGAATTTTGAGCGCGGTGATACTGACAGGCGTGTCGGTAACTGTGTTTGCGGGCGGCAGCAATACGGAAAGCATCAGCCCGACGTATGCCGGAAAAGCAGAGGAGAGAACCTTTTCCCTGCCTATGGCAAATTCCGATAAATTTACGGAATTTGCAAAGTATGATGACGTCAGGGAAAGAGCGGAAGAACTGGAAGCAAAGCTGCAGGAGATAGAGGGCAAGTATGCGGCTTATGTGAATGCCGCGGAGAACATGGAAAAAAGCATTCAGGAGGTTTCGCGAAAGGATTAAAATTTTACGGATATTTTATTGTTTGTGAAAAAGGTATTCTGTATAATTGAAATTAAGGAAACGGCAGAAACCTTCCGGGCAGAGATGGGGCGGAAGGCTTCTGTGAAAAGGAACAGGAGGAGATATTTTCATGGAACAGATTTACAATCCTTACTTACCGCTTACAGAGTATGTCCCGGACGGGGAGCCCCATGTGTTTGACGGGCGCGTTTACATATACGGTTCCCATGACAAGAGCGAGGGAACCGCTTACTGTGAGCAGGATTACGTGACCTGGTCAGCTCCGGCGGACAATCTGAAGGACTGGAGATATGAGGGTGTGATTTACCGGAAAAATCAGGATCCCTCAAATGCAGACGGGCGTATGCAGCTCTGGGCGCCTGATGTGACCAGGGGGCCGGACGGCAGGTATTACCTTTACTATTGCTTTAGCTTTTACCCGGAAATCGGCGTGGCCGTGAGCGATTCCCCGGCAGGCCCGTTTGAATTTTACGGACATGTAAAGTATCCTGACAATCTGCACGGAGGAGCCGTACTGCGGGAGTACATGCCTTTTGACCCGGCTGTCCTTACGGATGACGACGGAAGGGTATATCTGTATTATGGTTTTGCGCCCGCCTGCGAGAAGGAAATGAAGTTCCCCGAGCCTGGCGAGGAGGAGCTGGCGGCAATGTCTGCAGAGCATCGGGCAAGCTATGAAAAGATTAGAAGCATTCAGTTTGGCGAGAACGGGATGGTAGCGGAGCTGGAGCCGGATATGATTACCCTGAAAGGTGAGCCTTCGGTGAGCACACCGGGCGGCCATCACACGGAGGGGACGGGATTTGAGGGCCATGGATTTTTTGAGGCTTCCTCCATTCGGAAAATCAACGGAAAATATTATTTTGTCTATTCCAGCCATAAGAGCCACGAGCTTTGCTATGCGGTCAGCGACCGGCCGGATAAAGGCTTTGCCTATGGGGGAACTATTGTATCAAACGGAGACGTGGGGCTGAACGGACGGAAAGCGCCTGTTAACGTGCTTGGCAACAACCACGGCGGTATTGAGAAAATCGGGGAGGAGTATTATATCTTTTACCACAGGCAGACCAACGGAACGGAGTTTTCCAGACAGGGCTGCGCGGAAAAAATAGAAATCAGGCCGGACGGAAGTATTGCACAGGTGGAAATTACAAGCTGCGGGTTAAACGGAGGGCCTCTTAAGGCAGACGGAATTTACCCGGCGGCCATTGCCTGTCATATTACCTGCCCGGAGACAATGGACTTTATTGACTATAACAATCCTTCCGTGAGGAGGCAGACCAGAATCGTGCAGAGGCAGAATCAGCCTTATGTTGCGTCTGTGGCGGACGGAAGCGTGCTGGGGTACAAGTATTTTGAGGGAACCGGCGTTTCGGGAATCCTGCTGGAAATGAGAGGCGCTTTTACGGGAAAGGTTCTGGTTTCAAAGGACGAGGAAGGGAAAGATATTATCGGGGAAAAGGCAGTGACCGTTGACTGTAAAAGTTGGACGGTTATTCAGATACCATGCGGCGTTTCCCTGTCCGGCTGTGCGGTTTACTTCCGCTTTTCGGGAGAGGGAGAGTGCGAGGTGAAATCCTTTGGATTTCTGAATTGAGACGGGAACCGTATGGTGGAAATTGTTTTGAGATAAATCCGATTTCGGAGAAACAGTATGAGAGAGGGCAGTCATAAGCCGGAAAGGCTTGCGGCTGCCTTTTATTAAAATAAATTGACTCGCAAAATGCGGCAGTAAATTTTGCAAAAGTGCTTGACATCCACTGTCTACAGATGTAAACTTGTATTGTCTACAAAAGTAGACTGCGGGAGGAAGACAGATGGATAAGAAAATAACAGTTTCCGATGCTGAATGGACGGTGCTTGAGGTTTTGTGGTCGGCCGGAAAGCCGCTGAATGCAACGGATATCCGAAACGGTCTTGGAGAGAGCAGAAAATGGGAGAGGACGACGGTTCTCACGCTGATTCAGAGGCTCTTAAAAAAGGGTGTGCTCAGACAGGAAAAGCGGGAAGTCTATTACTATGAACCCTGCGTAAAGCGGGAGGAGTATATCAAAGACGAGACAAAGGATTTTGTGGATAAGTTTTTCAGGGGAAGCTCCCGGAATCTGGCGGCGGCGCTTGTAAACAGCGAGGCTTTATCGAAAAAGGAGCTCGAAGAGCTTCGCGACTATTTTAACCAGAATTGTTAGCACATTCTGTGCGGAAACGGGGAAAATATGGAACGGATTTTTTTATGTGTGTTATCCTTATCCCTCTCGGGCGCTTTGGCGGGGACGGTACTGCTGCTCATCCATCCATTGACAAAAAAGTGGTTTTCCAGAAGATGGAATTACTATATCTGGCTGTTACTAATTGCAAGGCTGGTTCTGCCGCTTCATTTCGGGGAGACAGGCGGCCTGCGTATACCGCTGCCGGAGGCGGCATACCTGACAGCGGAACCGGGGAATGAGAAAACAGATGGCAAAGACGGGGCAGAGCCAGAAATGAAAGGCGCTGACAGCGGGGAGCAGGCGGGAGCTTACGGCCTGGAGAAAGCAGGGGATATCAGTCAGACGGAAACAGGAGATAAGGACGGTCAGGCAGCCGCCCCTCAAATGCCGTCTTTGCTTTCAGGGAAAATCAAGGTAAACTGGCTTGCTTTTTTGGCGGGGCTCTGGCTTTTGGGAGCATGCGTCAGCTTTTTTCTGAAAATATGGAATTACCGGCGGTTTGCCGCCGGCGCCGTCAAGGATAGTGAAAGGCTTTCGGACAGCGGCATAATTACTCAGGCAGAGGATACGGCGTCAAGACTTTGTATGAAAAAAATGCCTGCTGTTTATGAGAGCGAGAGAGTTTCGGGGCCGGTTACTCTTGGGCTGTTGAAACCGGCGGTTATTTTGCCGAAGGCGTTCGTGGCCGGATTTTCAGAAGGAGCGGACAGCAAAAATCAGCTCTGCCTGGTGCTTCATCATGAATTTATTCATATAAAGCGGAAGGATTTGTGGTACAAGTGGCTTTATCAGGCGCTGCTTTGCGCGCACTGGTTCAACCCGGTGCTCTATCTTGCAGGACAGAAGCTGAATGCCGACTGTGAGCTTGCCTGTGACGAGGCGGTGGTGGCCAGCCTGACAAAGGAAGGCAAAAAGGCATATGGAAATATTCTTATAAATGCAGCGGAATGGTCAGGAACATTTCGGAGAAATATTCCTTACACCACATTGCTGGAGAGGAGGCACGATTTGAAAGAGAGGCTGCAGGGAATTCTTCATTATAAAAAACAGAAAAAAATCGGGATTCTGGTATCCATGTGTATGGCTCTGGGGCTTTTATGCCTGACGGCCTGCGGAAGCGTAAGGATTTCCGGGGAGGAAACGTCTCTCTCGGTTTCAGAAAAAATTTCCGGGATTTTCGGGAATGACGTCGAAAAATTTATTTTAAGTACGTCAATAGTGAATAGACACGGCACGGCCTATAGAATGTATGACGATGATATTCTGGTTGCGGGCGAGGATGACCATGACCAGTGGAGAGCCTATCATTATGCCGGGGGCAATGGGGTTACCGCCAGGGGATTTGTCTTAAACGGCTCGTCCACGGTTCTGATTGTGGAAGCAGTTGAAGATATCACGTTGAAGGTGGAAACCTCCTATGAGCTGATGGACGGAAAATTTAAGACTGTCTGCATAAAGCCCGACGGAAGCGTGGAGGTGATAGACGACACAGGTGAAGGCGGGCTTTGCGAGGTCACTCTGGAAAAGGGAAGAAACGCCATTAAAATGGTGGGGCAGGGTGCAAAGCTGAAAGAACTTTCCATCAGTTTCCCGAAGCTCGATAAGAGAGATTTTGCGGCAGTCTACAATTCGGAAACCGAAGAGTATGCAGATAATACATTACAGGAGATACAATCAGAAAAGGCAATAGACAAGGAAAAGGTTTTTGAGGCTCTGGTCTATATGGAGGATGAGGAGGTAAGCGAGGTGCTTGCCGCACTGCTTGAGCGGGAGGAGAGTCTGACCTCAGACGAAATGTGCGATTTGTTTATTTATTCCGACAGAAAGCTGTCCACAAAGTATCTGACGGAAGCTACTGCAAGAGGAGATATCACGCCCGACAGGGAAATGGTTATCGAGCTTATGCCTTACCTGGACGACGAATGCCGTGGCAGCCTGCTGATAGCCCTGGATGGGGATTTGGACTGGGAGACGCTTTGCGAGTGTATGGCTTATCTGGATGAGGATGACCGCATAGACTGTATTCTGCTGTATCTGGAGAACGGGAATACGCTCACCTTTTCTCAGTATGAAGAAATTTCACCGTATTTGAGCAACAGAGCGGCGGAGAAGATTGATAAATATCTGGAAGGGAAATGAGGCAGCGCTGTTTTTTCCGAATAAAAAGTGCAAAGTCAGGATTTAACAGACTTTGCACTTTATTTGGCCGGGATTATTTGAATTAGTTTCCATCTTCTAACATATTTTGAAAGATGTCCTTCAATTGCTGTAATTCTTTATTGTCTGGCGATTCTTCCAAAGCTCTTTCAATCTGTGCTAAAGTGAGACGGACAAAACCCTGGAATTGTTTATTTGTCATTCCCATAGTGTCACCTGCTTTCTGTAAATGCATGTTATTTTGACAGTTTTATTATATCAATAACTGATATAAGTGTAAAGCCTGTTTAGTCATATGGATTCCTGTTTTCATGCCGGCCGCGTACCGAAGAACAGGATGCCACCAGAACATCTGCCCGGCGTCCCCTCCGAAAACTGAAAGCACGCAAGAAATGCAAGAAAGAAATGCAAGAAAGAAATGCACGCAAGAAATGCGTTACCTACTGGTAATAGCATTTCTTTTTTGTTATGATAGAAATGCAAAAATTATTTATAGGTACGAAAAGAGAAGCCGCGCCGGAAGGCAGCATACCGTCTCCGGCGCGGCGGAAACGGGGAAAATTATGGCGTTTGCGCATCTTCACGTTCACACGGAGTACAGTCTGCTGGACGGTTCCAATAAAATAAAAGAATATGTAAAGCGGGTGAAGGAGCTTGGCATGGACAGCGCCGCCATCACCGACCACGGCGTGATGTACGGAGTCATTGATTTTTATAAGGAATGTAAGGCACAGGGCATCAAGCCGATTCTGGGCTGCGAGATTTATGTGGCGCCTAATTCCCGTTTTGACAAGGAACTTACCGGCGGCGAGGACAGGTATTACCATCTGGTTCTGCTGGCGGAAAATAATACGGGATACGACAATCTGGTAAAAATCGTAAGCCGGGGCTTTACGGAAGGCTACTATTACAAGCCCCGTGTAGACATGGAGCTTTTGCAGGAATGTCACGAGGGGCTGATTGCATTGTCCGCCTGTCTTGCCGGGGAGGTGCAGCGTTATATTTCAAAAGGACTTGTGGACGAGGCGAAAAAGGCGGCTCTCCGTTACCGGGCCTGCTTCGGGGAGGGCAACTTTTTCTTAGAGCTTCAGGACCACGGGCTGTCCGAACAGAAAATGGTGAACACCACCCTTTTGCAGATGAGCCGGGAGCTGGGAATCCCGCTGGTGGTCACCAACGACGTTCATTATACCTATGAGGAGGACGTGAAGCCCCACGACATTCTGCTCTGTATCCAGACAGGGAAAAAGCTGGCGGACGAGGACAGGATGCGCTATGAAGGGGGCCAGTATTACGTAAAGAGCGAGGAGGAAATGAAAGGGCTCTTCCCTTATGCCTGGGAGGCCGTGGAAAATACCCAGAGGATTGCGGACAGATGCAGCGTTGAAATTGAGTTCGGCGTGATTAAGCTCCCGCATTTCGAGGTGCCGGAGGGATTTGATTCCTGGACGTATTTAAACAAACTCTGCTATGACGGGCTGCGGAGCCGCTACGGCGACAATGAAAACGCGCCGGCAGGGGACACGGGCCAGACGCTGAAAGAGCGTCTTGACTACGAGCTTGACGTCATTAAGACCATGGGCTATGTGGATTATTTCCTGATAGTTTGGGATTTTATCAACTATGCCAAATCCAACGATATTATGGTGGGGCCGGGGAGAGGCTCCGCGGCGGGTAGTATTGTCTCCTATGCCCTGCGGATTACGGATATCGACCCCATTAAGTACAGTCTGCTCTTTGAGCGTTTCTTAAATCCGGAACGTATTTCCATGCCGGATATTGATATTGACTTCTGCTTCGAAAGACGGCAGGAGGTGATTGACTATGTGAGCCGGAAATATGGGCCGGAAAAGGTGGTGCAGATAGTCACTTTCGGAACCCTGGCGGCAAAGGGCGTGATTCGGGACGTGGGGCGCGTGATGGATTTGCCCTATGCCTATGTGGATTCCCTTGCAAAGATGATACCCAGGATTCCCAACGAGCTGAACATTACCATTGACAGGGCGCTTAAGGCCAATCCCGAACTTCGGAAACTCTACGAGACGGACGGGCAGGTGAAAGAGCTGATTGACATGAGCAAATGTCTGGAGGGGCTTCCGAGACATGCTTCCATGCATGCCGCGGGGGTGGTGATTTGTTCCCGTCCCGCTGAGGAGCTGGTGCCCTTATCGAGAGGAGCCGACGGCGCAATAACCACTCAGTTTACCATGACCACCATCGAGGAGCTGGGGCTTCTTAAGATGGACTTTCTGGGGCTGCGCACGCTGACCGTTTTACAGGACGCGGCTGCGCTTATCGAAAAGGATAAGGGGATTTCCCTTGACATTAATCACCTTAATTTTGACGATAAAAAGGTTCTTGCCTCCATCGGAACGGGACGGACGGACGGGATATTCCAGCTTGAAAGCGGCGGTATGAAGAGCTTTATGAAGGAGCTGCGGCCGGAAAGCCTTGAGGATATCATTGCAGGAATCGCCCTTTACCGTCCCGGCCCCATGGATTTTATCCCGAAATACATTAAGGGAAAAAGCAACGCGGGCGCGATTACCTATTCCTGTCCACAGCTTGAGCCGATTCTTGATGCCACCTACGGCTGTATCGTTTATCAGGAGCAGGTAATGCAGATTGTCCGGGATTTGGGGGGCTATACCCTTGGCCGGAGCGATTTGGTGCGCCGCGCCATGAGCAAGAAAAAGCAGTCCGTGATGGAAAAGGAACGGGCCAACTTTATTTACGGAAATGAGGAGGAGGGCGTGCCGGGCTGTATGGCAAACGGCATTTCCGAACAGGTTGCTTCCCAGATTTACGACGATATGATGGATTTCGCCAAATACGCTTTCAACAAGTCCCATGCCGCCTGCTATGCAGTGGTGGCCTACCAGACGGCGTATCTGAAATACTATTATCCGGTGGAGTTTATGGCAGCACTTATGACCTCTGTGATTGACAATCCCCGGAAGGTGGCGGAGTATATCATGGTCTGCCGGAATATGGGAATCACCATTCTGCCGCCGGATATCAACCAGGGGGAGAGAGGATTTTCCGTGGACGGCAATTCCATCCGCTATGCGCTTACCGCCATTAAAAGCATCGGACGCCCTGTGATTGACGCAGTGGTGGAGGAGCGGAGTAAAAGAGGGCCATACACCAATCTGAAGGATTTTATCACAAGAATGGCGGATAAGGACATCAACAAAAAGGCCATTGAAAACTTTATCAAGGCCGGCGCCTTTGACAGCCTTCCCGGCACAAGAAAACAGTTCATGAGCGCTTATGTGCAGATTATGGACAGTATTGTCCACGATAAGAAAAACAACATGGCCGGCCAGATGAGCCTTTTTGATATTGTGGACGAGGAGGAAAAGGAGGCCTACGACGTTAAGCTCCCGGATGTGGGGGAATACTCCAAGGAGATGATGCTTTCCTTTGAAAAGGAGGTGCTGGGCATTTATGTCAGCGGCCATCCTTTAGAGGAATGGGAGGAGTTGTGGAAAAAGGGAATCACCAACACCACGGCGGACTTTATGCTTGACGACGAAAACGGCGAACCTGCGGTCAGGGATAATGCGGCGGCCACGGTGGGCGGCATGATTGCGGATAAGAGGATTAAGTACACGAAAAACGATAAGGTGATGGCATTCTTACAGGTGGAGGATTTGCTGGGCAGTATCGAGGTGGTGGTTTTCCCCAGGGATTACGAGAGATACAGCGCAAAGCTTACGGAGGAAAACAAGGTTTTTGTGCGGGGCAGAGTGTCCCTGGAGGAGGATAAGGACGGAAAGCTTATCTGCGAGCGGATTACCTCCTTTGATGAAATTCCCAGAAAGCTGTGGATTAAGTTTCGGACAAAGGAGGAGTATGAGAAGGAAAGCACAGAGCTTTTTTCCCTGCTCTCGGATTCGGACGGAAACGACAGCGTGATTATTTATATAGAAGACCAGAAGGCGATGAAAAAACTGCCGCCGGGCAGAAATGTAAACGCCGATGATGAATTGTCGGGAAAGCTTGCGGCGAGATACGGCAATGACAATATCAGGATTGTGTGGGATGTGAGGAAAGAGGCATAAAAATATTGAAAATATCAGGAAATAGAGGTAAAATAAGCAGGAAAGAAAGGATGGTATCTACTTATGGCACAAGGGGCAAAAGAAATTAAAACCATTGGAATTCTGACCAGCGGCGGCGATGCGCCGGGTATGAATGCCGCTATCCGTGCGGTTGTGCGTAAGGCAATCGGCAACGGAGTGAAAGTGAAGGGAATTAAAAAGGGCTATCAGGGCCTTTTAAACGAAGAAATTGTCGATATGGAAAAGAAAGACGTTTCCGATATCATTCAAAGGGGCGGAACGATTTTGGGTACTGCCCGCTGTACGGAATTCAAGCTGCCGGAGGTGCAGGAGCGCGCGGCTGAAATCTGCAGAAAGCATGGAATTGACGGTATGGTGGTTATCGGCGGCGACGGCTCCTACCGCGGGGCGCAGGCGCTGGCAAGGCACGGGATTAACACCATCGGTCTTCCCGGAACCATCGACCTTGACATTGCATGCACGGAATATACCATCGGCTTTGACACTGCCGTGAATACGGCAATGCAGGCCATCGACAAGGTAAGAGATACATCTTCCTCACATGAACGCTGCAATATCATTGAGGTTATGGGAAGAAACGCCGGCTACATTGCATTATGGTGCGGCGTGGCAAACGGCGCGGAGGATATTCTTCTTCCTGAGAAATACGATTTTAAAGAGCAGAATATCATCAATAATATTATCACGAACCGTAAAAGAGGAAAGACCCACCACATCATCGTCAATGCGGAGGGAATCGGGCATTCCACTTCCATGGCAAGGAGAATTGAGGCGGCTACCGGTATCGAGACGAGAGCAACCATTTTGGGCTACATGCAAAGGGGCGGCTCGCCCACCTGTAAGGACCGTTTCTATGCCTCTATCATGGGCTCCTACGCCACCGATATTCTCTGCGAGGGAAAGAGCAACAGAGTGGTAGGATACCAGAAAGGACAGTTTGTGGACTTTGATATCGAGGAAGCCCTGAATATGCAGAAGCAGATTCCCGAATATCAGTATCAGGTGAGCAGATTGTTATCACAGTAAGAAATAATCAGACAGTTAAGCGCCGGCGTATGTCGGCGTTTCCTGTATCAAAAACAGCGAAGCCCCGCACAGCGCACAAATCAATTTCAGGACGCGAAGCGGCCGGAAATTGATTTACTGCAGGTGTGCCGGAAGGGGCGGAGCGGAACTGGAATCAAAATGATTGAAAGCGTATCAAATCCAAAGGTAAAACATCTCGTCCTTCTCCGGGAAAAAAGCCGGGCAAGAAACAAAGAAGGTCTTTTTCCCGTGGAGGGAATCAAAATGTTTGCGGAAGCCCCTTATGAGAGAATAAGAGAGGTGTATGTGAGTAGTTCCCTCTGGCGGCAGATGGAGGAAAGCAGCGGCGGGCATGAGGCTGCGCCGGCGCATGCTCTGGTGTGGGAAAAGCTCCGCGCCTGTATGGAAAGAGGAATCTATGTGGAGCAGGTGTCCGACGAGGTGTTAAGGAAGGCGTCCGACACACAGACCCCTCAGGGAATCCTTTTTCTGATGGAGCAGTTTTCGTATACCATTGAGGAAATGCTGCAAAACGCCCCTGAAAGGCAGCAAAGGGACGGCAGGCCGCCTCTTTTTCTTATTCTGGAGGATATTCAGGACCCCGGCAATCTGGGGACCATGCTGCGGACAGGCGAGGGAGCGGGAGTATGCGGCGTGATTATGAGCCGGAAAACGGCGGATATCTATAATCCCAAAACCATCCGTTCCACCATGGGCTCGCTGTACCGGGTTCCCTTTCTGTATGTGGAGGAGCTTTCGGAGGCGATTACGATTCTGAAGGAAAACGGGATAAAGGTATATGCGGCCCACTTAAAGGGAGAGCGGTATTTTGACGAGATTTCTTACAGCGGCGGCAGCGCCTTTCTTGTGGGAAACGAGGGAAACGGCCTGAAAACGGAAACTGCCAAGATGGCGGACATGTGGCTGAAAATTCCCATGGAGGGAAAGCTGGAATCGTTGAATGCCGCTGTGTCAGCGGCGCTTTTGCTGTACCGGGCGGCCGGGGACTGGCGGAGCAGTAACCGCTGCAGCGGGTGAGACGGCAGAAAGCATGAAAAGTAACGGAAGCCTGTGTGATAGAAGAGCTGGTATAAGATGAGCAGAGTATTGATAATAGAAGACGATGAAATCCTGAACGCGGGGCTGTGCTATAATCTGCAGAAAAGAGAAATTGAACCCTTTTCCGCCGGCAGCATAAAAGAGGCGCGTAGAAGCCTGGCGGGGAATACTTATGATTTGATATTATTAGACGTAAACCTGCCGGACGGCAGCGGATTTGAATTTGCCAGGGAGATTGCCGCCCGGTACGATACGCCTTTTATATTTCTGACGGCCCACAATCTGGACGATGAGGTTATCGGGGGGTATCGCTTAGGGGCGGAGGACTATATCACAAAGCCCTTCAGTATCAAAATCGTGATGGAAAAAATACAGGCAGTACTGCGCAGATGCGGGGGAGTCAGGGAAAACGCCCTGTATGAATGCGGAAACCTTGCCATAGATTTTGAAAACCGCATCGTCAGAAAAAACGGGGAGGTTTTATCCCTTACGCCCACAGAGTTCGACCTTCTTCAATATTTCTGCAAAAACCGCAGACAGATACTGACGAAAGAAACCCTGCTTGAGAATATATGGGACAGCAGGGGAAATTATGTGAACGAGCATACATTATCTTTGAACATCAGCCGTCTGCGGAATAAAATAGCGGACAGCAGGTTCGGCTACATCAAGACCATTTACGGTATGGGGTATCAATGGATTGGGGCGAAAGGGGAGGAAAATGAAACTTATTAAGGCCTTGCTGCAGGCAGGCAACATCTTATTAGTGACTGCGGGATATGCTGTTCTTATCGTGTCAGTGCCACAGAGCCGGGAGAGAACGGCTCTTTTTATTGTTTTAACCGGGCTGGGAATTTTAAATCTGGGCTACTTCATTTATTTCCGCAAAAGATTTATCGAATATTCTGAGGAAGTCTGCCGCAACGCCGAGAGAATTATGCGGCATGAAAAGGAGCCCTCGCAGCTTAACCGGGAAAGCCTTACCTCCAAAACCGTTATGGAGCTGGAGAAGATGGAGGACATTGCCTGGAACCGTATGTCGGAAAGCGAGCAGGGAAAAGACAGGATGAAGCAGACCCTTTCCGAAATATCCCATCAGCTGAAAACTCCGCTTTCCAATATAAGAATGTATCATGACATGATAGCGGAGCCGGATATTACGGAGGAGGAGAGACAAGGATTCATGGAAATTATCCGCCGCCAGCTTGAAAAGCTGGAGTTTCTTCTGGATTCCCTGATGAAAGCATCGCGTCTGGAGAGTGAAATGATAAAGCTGCATATGGAAAACCGGAGGATTTTTCATACGCTGGAGCTTGCGGTAGGCGGAATTGTGAGGGAGGCTGACAGAAAGAATATCGATATTTCAGTGGATTGCGCGTCTTCCGCCATGTTTTTGCATGATGAAAAATGGACTGCCGAGGCCATTGGGAATATTCTGGACAATGCGGTGAAGTACACAGAGGAAAACGGAAAAATCAGCATCACTGTCACTTTGGGGGAAATGTACGCTGAAATCAGGATAAAGGATACGGGAAGGGGAATTGCGCCGGAAAATTATAATAACATTTTCCGGCGGTTTTACAGGGAAAATCCGGCTTCCTCCGGAGACGGGCTTGGACTTGGGCTTTACATTGCCAGAAATATTATCACCCTCCAGGGCGGTTATATTGTGGTTCATTCTGTAGTGGGAGAGGGCTCCGCCTTTTCAGTATATCTGCCGAACAGACAGGCAGCGTAATTGTTTCGGTTTTGATAAAATTCTCTTTCAAATCGAAACAGGATTGACAGAATTTCCTTTTAAAATGGAAATATAAAAAGGAAAGGGGAAATCTCACATGAATATTTTGCAGACAAAGAACCTCACGAAATATTACGGCGCAGAGCCGCTGCTGGTAAAAGCCCTTGACGGAATTACCCTGGAGATTGAGAAGGGACGCTTTACCGCCATTGTCGGCACCTCCGGTTCCGGGAAAAGCACGCTGCTCCATATGCTGGGCGGCCTGGACACGCCCACAGGCGGGAGCGTTATGGTGGACGGGCAGGAATTAAGCGGAATGGGAAGGAACGAGCTGACGATTTTCCGCAGAAGAAAGATAGGATTTATTTTTCAGAATTATAATCTGCTGCCGAACATGACCATATATGACAACATTGTCCTGCCGGTGGAGCTGGACGGAAGAAGCGTGGATACGCAGTATTTAGAGGATATTGTAAACGCGCTGGGGCTGGGCGACAAGCTGAGCAGAAAGCCCTCCGGCCTCTCCGGCGGCCAGCAGCAGCGGGCGGCCATTGCCAGAGCGCTGATTACAAAGCCCGCCATTATACTGGCGGACGAGCCGACGGGAAACCTTGACAGCTATACCAGCCAGGAGGTTATCGGGCTTTTACAGGCTGCCGGCAGGAAATTTCACCAGACCCTTGTTATGATTACCCACAACGACGAGATTGCGCAGGTGGCAGACAGAACCGTCCGTATCGAGGACGGCCGGATTGCGGAAAGCAGGTGGCAGTCATGAAGCTGGACGCAAATAACAATGGAAGAATTATTTACCGCATTGCAAAAAGCAACCTGACGGGGAAAAAAATGTACAGCATCTTTTCCGCTCTGTCAATCGCATTGTCCATTACCTTTGTGAGCGCCATGGTTCTTTTCCTGCAGGGAATGCAGACGGCGGAAAAGCGTATGCTGGACAATATGCAGCACGTTATGTTTACGAACGTGTCAAAGGAACAGATGGAGGAAATCAAAGGGGATGAAATGACGGAAATGATGGTTCCGTATAAAACCTGCGGGGAGAGCTTTCAGTGGGAAGGGGTTAAATACGGATTATATTATATGGAAAGCAGGGCGCAGGGAATACAGACCTATGTGCCGGCGCAAGGGAGGGAACCGGAAAAATACAACGAGATTGTCGCAGACAGAGGCTTTCTGGAGAAAACAGGACAGGAGTGCCAAATCGGCAGCAGAGTATCTCTCCGGGTGAAAGACAGACAGGAGGAATTTGTGCTTTGCGGCTTTACTGACAGACAGTATGAAACCTCCGTCAGCCCCGTCTATGTGTCCGCGGAATATGCCGATAAGAGCCCGTTGATGAAGGATATCGGGTATACGGCTCTGGTGCGGATAAAGGAAGCTTCTTATATGGAAAGTTCCGTCTTTGAAACCACAGTTTACCAGATGGCGCTGGACTGTGGGATAAAGCGGGAAAACGTCAATATTAACGGAAAATTTGAGGAATCCCTGCATGCCGAAAACAGTGCGGCTCTTGCGATGGCTTTTGTGTCCCTGTTTATAGCGGCGGCCTGCGGGCTTGTGGTTTACAGCATCTTTTATCTCTCAGTGACGTCGCGGACCCGGCAGATTGGGCAGCTTCAGACAATCGGGATGACGCAGAAACAAATAAAGAAGATGGTGCGCCGGGAGGGCTTTCTCTTAAGCGTTTTCTCCATCCCGGCAGGCCTGATTGCGGGCGGCCTGATTGCATATTTTCTGGAGCCGGACGGCTGGAGCCTCCCTAAAGCCCTTCCGACGGCGGTTATCGCGGGGATTTTTGGATTCATAGTCGTGCAGATATCTGTGGGAAAGCCGGCGGCTCTTGCAGCAAAGGTTACCCCCATAGAGGCGGCGCGGAATGCCGGCGCGGAGGGAAATGTAAAGGAAGGAGCTTTTAAACACAGAAGGCTGACCACCTTCGTGATGGCAAAGACAGCCCGGGCGAACCCCAAAAAGAGAAGTCTCATGACAATGTCCCTTACTTTCGGAGGAATTGTTTTTATGATTGCGGCCTCTTATATATATGCCTGGGACGAGTACGCCTATTCAAGGTCAGGGGAATTTGAGGATGCGGAATATAAAATTACTTATCTCTATAATGCCCATAATCCCTCCACCTATGGAACGAGCCGGATGCAGCTTACAGGAAATTTAAGCGAAGCGCTGAAAGAGGAACTGCAAAGCATTCCTTATGTGAAATCGGTAAGGGCAGTACACGGCGTCTTCGGAAGCATTGAACATCAGGGGGCCACCTGGACGGAAAAATTCGGCCGCCTGACAGAGGATTCCGACGAAATCTTTGCCATGGAAATGGACGGAAATAACAGCTATGAATACCTGACAGAGCATGACGGCATTATTATCACGAACAGAGAATTTTCCGCCGGAATAAACGGCGTTGCTTTCAGGCCCGGCGATAAACTGACGCTGAACTGGTTTGACGGGCAGGAGCATTCCGCCAGGATTGAGATAGCGGCGGTAACGCCGTCTGGTATAAGGAACAGTGAGTGCGGTTTTTTCATGACGGATAAAACCATGGAAAAGCTCTGGGGTGACATGAATACCATCAGCGTTCTGGAAATTTCCGTCTCAGAATATGAAACCAGAGGGGAGGAGACAGAAGCGGAAATCCGAAG
Source organism: uncultured Lachnospiraceae bacterium (assembly GCA_947063675.1). Classification (GTDB taxonomy): domain Bacteria; phylum Bacillota; class Clostridia; order Lachnospirales; family Lachnospiraceae; genus Suilimivivens. The sequence continues at coordinate 53,968 of CAMSTM010000003.1, forward strand.
GCTCATAGAGCCGTATCAGGATTTGCAGCTTGCGACTCTGCGGGAGAAGATAATCGACGACGCTGCAAGCGTGAGCAAAGTCAAAATGCAGATTTACGGAATTTCCGCGTTCCTTATCCTCTTTAGCATTTTAAATCTGATAAATATGACCATTGGAAATATTTCCGCGCAAAAGCGGGAGCTTTCCATGTTGGAGTCGGTGGGCATGGAGGAGAGGCAGATTAGAAGCATGCTGTTCTGGGAAAGCATTCAGTTCGTTTTCCCGGCCATACTCTTAACGCTCACTGCCGGCGGCGCGGCGGGATACGGTTTTGTAATTGCCTTAAAGAAAATTGCGGATTATCTGGATTACAGATTTCCCTTAATTCCGGGCATTCTGTATGCCGCCGGGGTGATTGCGGTGCCGGTGATAATTTCCGCTTTCAGCCTGAAGGCGCAGAGCAAAATCTCCCTGGTGGAAAGAATCAGGTATACGGATTAACTGAAATTAACCGGCTAGATGGCCTTACGCACGGAAATCAATTTTCAGATTTCGGTGAAAGGAATACTGCCAAAGAGGCTGTCAACTTGGAATATTTCTTAAGGAGCCCTTATAAAAACGTCGGTGCTTAGCGAGGTTACGAGC
>CAMSTM010000004.1 GCA_947063675.1 uncultured Lachnospiraceae bacterium
CATTGCCCTTTTTTTACATTTATTTCGATTTTTATTCTGTCCACATAACGATTCCTTTCTGTGCTGCGTTTGACGTTGTAACAAATAATATAAAGAAAGACAGTTAAAAAAGCAAGGCTTTTGTGGTACAATGAATTGCGCCATACGCAGGCAGGTAAGGATGTAAAGGAATATTTATGGAAAAATTCGGAAACCGGTGTCCGGGGTGCAGGCGGGTTAGCTGTGACGGCTGCGGTATTTATCAGAAAAAGACAGCCCCCGGCAGCGGGGAAATATATCTAAATAAACTGAATACGAATAAGCAGATAAGGGAGGAATTTCCCAGGGGTTTTGAGATAGAGCCGGGGGAGGGCATTGGAATTTCCTTTGACGTGGGAACAACCACCCTGGCAGGGATGCTCTGGGATTTAAAGGGCGGGATTCTTCTCGGTGCGGAAACGGCGGCGAATCCTCAGGCTGTTTTCGGTGCGGACGTTATCAGCAGAATCAGGGCAGCAGGCGAGGAGGCGGCTCTGAAAAAAATGCAGAGTCTGCTGGTGGAGAAGCTGGACGGTATGGCGGAGTCGCTTGGTGCGGCAGCCATTCAAAGGGCGGTCTTTGTGGGAAATACCGCCATGTGTGAAATCCTGCTGGGAATCAAACCTGAGGGACTCGCTACCGCCCCCTTTGTCCCGGACTATGAAAAGACAGTGGCGATAAAAGGGAGCAAACTGGGATTTCGTTTTCTGGAGAATACAGATATCATTGTGTTGCCGCCAATAGGAGGTTATGTGGGCTCCGATGCATTGGCGGTTTACGGCTGTGTGAGCAGACAGGAGCCGGAGGGGCGCATTCTGGCGGTGGATATCGGAACCAACGGGGAAATTCTTTTACAGTGCGGCGGGGAAAACGGGAACCGTAAAGGAGGCTTCGCCTGCTCGGCGGCGGCAGGGCCTGCTCTTGAGGGCGGAGCCGTCAGTCAGGGAATGCGGGCGGCGGATGGAGCCATAGACAGGGTTTCCATAAGCGGCAGTTTTCCCATGCAGGACATTGTTTGCCATGTGCTGGGGGAGATATCCCCGTCAGGTATCTGCGGTTCCGGCCTGGTGGACGCGCTGGCGGTGCTCCTAAAGACAGGCGTTCTGGACGATACGGGGTATATGCGTAGTCCCGGCGAGGCAAGGCTTGCAGGCGTTCCGGGGAGGATTTGCCGGAGAATCAGGTCAGGAGAAGACGGATGCAAGTTTCTCCTGACAGAGGAAGCCAATCCGGTTTATCTGACGGCAAAGGACGTGCGTCAGCTGCAGATGGCTGTCAGCGCGCTGCGCTCAGGGATGGAGATTTTATTAAAAAAAGCCGGCATTCAGGCGAAGGAGCTTGACAGAATTTATCTGGCAGGCGCTTTCGGGTGCTATATCAGAAAGGAAAGCGCTCTCTCGGCCGGTCTTTTGCCAAAGGTTTCGGAGGAAAAGGTGGTTCAGGCCGGGAACCTTGCCGGCGTGGGAAGCGCCATGGCGCTGCTTTCAAAGCCGGCGCTGGAACGAATGGAGCAGGAATGCGGAACGCTTGAGCATGTGGAGCTGGCGGAGGAAGAGGAATTTAAGGAACAATTTCTGAGGCACCTGAATTTCAACTGCTGAAACATTTTTCCGGCAGTAACGTGATATTCGGAGAAATCAGATAAAAATACAGGAAGAGGGGATAGAAATGGACAGAAGTTTTTTGAAGGGAAAAAAAAGAATTGTGGTAAAAATCGGAACCACGACAATTACCCATGTGGATACGGGGCATTTGAACCTGATTAAAATGGAAAAGCTGGCGAGGGTCTTAACGGATATCAGAAATCAGAATAAGGAAATCGTCATTGTGTCCTCCGGGGCAATCGGGGCGGGGAGAAAAGCGCTGGGGATGCAGCACAGGCCCCGCAGCCTTGCGGAAAAGCAGGCCTGCGCTGCGGTGGGACAGGCAAGGCTTATGATGATTTATCAGAAGCTTTTTGCGGAGTATAATCAGACCATCGCGCAGATTCTGATAACCAAAAGAACGATGACCAACGAAATCAGCAGATGCAATGCGGAAAATACTTTTCGTGAGCTTTTAAATCTTGGGGTGATTCCTATTGTAAATGAAAACGATACGGTTTCCACAGACCAGATTCAGGACGAAAATTTTGGCGACAATGATACCCTTTCCGCGCTGGTTGCCCGGATGGTTTCGGCGGATATGCTGATACTTCTGTCGGATATTGACGGCCTCTACACCGACGACCCCAGAAAAAACGCGGACGCCGGATTTATCAGCTGTGTGGAAAAAATAGACGAAAAATTATCCTCCTATGCCAAGGGAGCAGATACTTCCTTTGGCACGGGAGGAATGACCACCAAAATTGCGGCGGCTCAGATTGCCGGGGAGGCCGGCGTGGATATGGTTATCGCCAACGGCGACGATGTGGTAAATATCAGCCGGATTCTGGAAGGAAAAGAGGTCGGCACGCTGTTTAAAGCGTAAAGACAGCCCGGCGCCCTGCCGGATATCTGTGCAGGCCGACCAGGCCGTAAGCTGCCTCCGAAACAGCGCCGGCAAAGGCGGCATGATTCAGGATAACCGGTGGATAAAAAGCCCGCTCCGCAGCTTCGGCTCAAACCAGGTAGATTTGGGAGGCATAAGGAGCCCGGCGTCGGCAACGGAGAGGAGCTCATCTATGGAGGTGGCATACATGGAAAAAGCAATTTCCATGTCATGGGCTACCCGGCGTTCCAGCTCGTCAAGCCCACGGATACCTCCTACGAAGTCGATTCGCCTGTCGGTTCTTGGGTCCTCAATGTTCAGTATGGGAGAGAGCAGATAATCCTGTAAAATGGAAACATCCAGCCCAGCTACCGGGTGGGCGGAGCGCAAAGCCTCCCCGGCGGTAAGCAGATACCAGTTTCCGGCAAGGTACATGCCGAAAGTACCCTTTCCGGCCGGGGCAACCTGCTCTTTTCCTTTGCATTCAACAGAAAAACCGGCTTTCCTGACAGCGTCAATGAAACTCTCCGGCGAAAGAGCGTTTAAATCCTTTACCACCCTGTTATAAGGCATGATGGAGAGCTGGTCGTCGGGAAAAAGCACCGACAGAAAGCGGTTATATTCTTCATTGCCTGTACAGTCCGGGATTTCCGCACGGCGTTTTTGCCCTACCCTGACAGCGGAGGCGCAGCGGTGATGGCCGTCTGCTATGTAGGTGCACGGGATTTCCATAAAGAGGGCTTCCAGCCGGGAAATCACAGAAGCGTCCGATATGCGCCATACCCTGTGGGAGATGCCGTCCGGGGAAACAAAGTCATATAATAAGGGCTGTAATTTTGCCGTACTTACAATTTCATTAATCTTCTGACAGGAACGGTATGCCAGAAAGACAGGGCCTGTATGGGCGTTCGTGACGTCCACATGGCGGATGCGGTCAAGCTCTTTATCTTCTCGGGTATTCTCGTGCTTTTTAATCAGATTATTCTCATAATCCTCCACAGAAGAACAGGCAACGATTCCGGTCTGGGAACGGCCGTCCATAGTGAGCTCGTAAATATAATAACAGGGAACGTCTTCCATAATAAAGGAACCGTCTGATATCAGATTATCTAAAATTTCTCTGGCTTTCGCGTAAACCTCAGGGGCGTAAATGTCCGTACCGGCAGGAAACTGAGTTTCCGCCCGGTCGATTTTAAGGAAGGACAGGGGTTCCTTTTGCACTTCTATGAGAGCCTCATCCCTGCTGTAGACGTCATAGGGAAGGGCGGCAATCCGGCCGGCCAGCTCCGGTACGGGGCGGATACTTTGAAATGGGGTGACTTTTGGCATGAGGATTCCTCCGTTTTGATTATTTTATGCTTTTTCAACAGATTGTTTATTGTTACAGGTTTGCAGAAGCCTGCCCGCTAATCCCATAAGTTTCCAAGATATTTATCCTCTATCCCGGCAAGACGCTGCTTTACCTTAAGGGCCTTGAAGATACTTTCACGAAGCAGGTCTATAAGAGAGCAGACGATATATACGGCAACTGCGGTGAGAACGATGAGGGCCGTTTCCAGAGGGACGGGGAAAAGCGCATAATGGGAAAAATTCTGTTCTAAAAGATAATTCCATATCTGCGGCTGGCCGTGAATGATATAGACGCTGAAAGCCGCCGGTGCAAAAAGCCTGATAATTTTGTTGACGCTCCCGGAGGTTTGTAGTCTTTCAAACAACAGCAGAAGAAAAATTCCGGCGGCCAGCATAAAAGGCGAGGTGTGGTAAATGAGATAATTTCCGCCAAAGGATGACAGCACGGGAATGAATCCGGTTTCCGCCGCAAGCCTGGACAGCCACATGATAAGAATCATCACTGAGTATCCGAGGAACAGCTTCGCGCAGCCGGATGTTTTAAACAGGCCGTACTTTCCGATATAACCGCCGATAATATATAATATCATCAGCCACCATGCGTTTGAGGACACGCCGAAAACATCTTTTCCGGGCAGGGTCTGCAAAACGGTAAAGGTAACGGCAAGACAGATTACAACGGCGCCAAGCTGTTTTTGATTCAGTTTGTTTATGGCGGGATTCAGCAGGGGGAGAAACATAAATAAGGCAAAATAAGCCGTAAAATACCAGTAGTAGCCGCTGAGCGTGGGCAGAAAAGCCCTTACCCAGTCCCGGAGAGTTACCGAGCCGGGAACAAAAACAGCAAAAATCAGGGTGATGCCTGCCGTGTAGAAAATAACCCGAAGCCACAGCAGAATAATATTATGATACCGGTATTTTGAATGGATTCCCACATAGCCGGAGATGAGGGCATAACAGTTTACGGAGCAGTAGCCGACAATTTCCAGAAGCCATGCGGCTTTATACTGCGGGGACATGAATTCCACCGTTTCCAGAATGCCGCCCGGCCCTAAAATATGGGCGATGACCACCAAAAGCATTGCCAGCATCCGCAGAGCGTCTATGCCGTAATTGCGCCCGCCTTTTGCCGGCATGGCTGTATTACATTTTACATTCATTTTTATTCTCCACACATTTTTTTCGGGTCTGAATTGCGGGACTTGAAAGCGCCGCGTGATGAGAAGCGGCGGGTTATTCCGCTGCCCATCCTATCAGAGGATTGTCATTGGCTGCCCTCTGAATCACTTTTTCCAGAAGCAGGGCATAATTCCCGAGATGCTCCCTTAAAGCGGCCTCATTCACAAGCCTGATTTCCGCATCCTCATGAAAATCGGTCAGGCAGTCGTACAAAGCGTCCAGATTGCCGCCGTACCAGCCGGGAAAATTCAGATTTTCCGCCAGAGTTTTGTGAAGCGCTTCTTTGTCTGTAATTTTGTTCCCATCTAATATACAAATTCGCATAATTTCACCTGTCTGTATCGGCGTTGGCTTGCCGCGGTATTTTCAAAATTTTACGTGTTTTTAATCGTCAGTGTCTTCTCCGTATAAGAGCTCAAAGGATTCATAGTGGTCTTCCGTATAGTAAATAAGACCGTCGTTGGAAAATACAATGCGCCTGGCTCCCCGTTTATCAGCGCCCAAGGTGTCGATATCGCATTCCGTATAGGTCCGTCCCTCTTTTTCCGGCAGCAGTCCTTCATAATTGCCGAAACGGCTTCCCCCGATACACATGCCCGGCGCATAGGGCTCCAGGGAGCCGCCCGGCCATCCCAGCTTTTCCGCTTCCTTTTTGGTTATAAAATTGGAAGGCAGATGGCCGTAGAGGTGAATATAACAGGCGACATCGTCTTTGGATGTGTAGGTGCCGTTTTCGTCCAGTGCCGGCGTTTCCTCTGCCGGTGATTCCGGGGGAGCGGAGGCATCTGCCTTGCCCTCTTCCGGCGTCCCCTTTTCATCTTTGATTTCCGTGTCTTTTGCAGAAACGTCAGTTTCCGGTTTCTCCGGGGCCGTTGCTGTGCCGGTTTCCGTACTCTCTGCCTGAGGCGCTGTCGGGGTCTCTGCGGATTCAGAGGGAGGACTTTCTTCGTCATCCTCATCCGAGGTATTTTCCACATCGGCAATTGAGCTGTCTGCGGAAGCTTCGTTTGCTGCTGCCTGTGTCTGCGGGACGGTATTGCGGGAAGACGCGCAGCCGGCCAGTAAAAGGGATAAAAGGAATATGGTAAAAATATTGAGGCGTTTCTTCATTTTTCATTTTCTCCGTTTTTCATTATTGCCTTTTTCAGGCGGATTTTCTTCATTATATATGGAAGGGATTGATATTACAAGATGATTCAGATTTTTAGAATGTGTCGTATGGGGATTAGGGGCGCGCAAGGGACGCACGAAGTCAGGGAAGCATTCCTCGTGCTGTCTCTGGGTAAATGACTGCAGTATTATAGGATGCTATTGTTAAATTGTGCATAATTAATAAATTCACAAGACAAGTTGCAGATAATTACAGCATGTTTGTAAAATATATTGAAAGTACATTCCATAGAATGTGTGTTTATTGAAAATAAAATACAAAAAATTTATAATGGTTATAGTTGAAAGCTTTCAAACTATTGGATTGGTATCCGCTGAAGGCGGATAAGAGGTATACGGATGAAAGATATTGAATGCCTTAGAGGGAAATTAATTGTTTCGTGCCAGGCGCTTCCCCATGAACCGCTGTTTTCTTCCTTTATTATGGGACGGATGGCGCAGGCGGCGCAGGAAGGGGGTGCGGCGGGAATCAGGGCGAACACGCCGGAGGATATCAGAGAAATCAGATTAAGGGTTGGTTTGCCGATTATAGGGATTATCAAGCAATGCTATGAAGGGAGCGACGTCTATATCACGCCTACGATGGCGGAGGTGGACAGGCTGAGGGAGGTAAGGCCCGAAATCATTGCGGTCGATGCCACAAAGAGCCCCCGCCCATTGGGGATAACGCTGGAGAATTTTGTGGCGCAGATAAGGGAAAAATATCCCGGACAACTGTTGATGGCAGATTGCTCCACTGTGGAGGAGGCAATCCATGCGGACGAAATCGACTTTGATTTTATCGGAACGACTCTGGTGGGATATACCAGGCAGAGCAGGGGGGATGATTTAAGTAAGGATGATTTTGCAATTTTGAGGAAAATACTAAATAGTGTGCGGCATCGGGTGATTGCAGAGGGAAAAATCGATACCCCACAAAAAGCGAGAAGGGTGATAGAAATGGGCGCCTTCAGTGTTGTGGTAGGCTCAGTGATTACACGTCCCCAATTTATAACGAGGACTTTTGTGGAAGAAATAGAAAGGGAAAATAACTTATGAACAAAGAATTGTACCGGGATTCCATCCAAAAGGGTCTGGGATGGATAGAGAAAAATATGCTGACGATTTATGACGGTTATAACGGCATGTATGAGCGGATACGTATTGATAAAAAAATCAGGACGAATTGGGTGCGTCCCGATGGAAACACCGAACTGGCAAAGCTCCTTACCTTTGCAGAGTATTTTGGAAATGAAAAGAAAGCTGCTGAAAGATATGAGACCACAGTACGCTGGCTACAGAGAGCCCAGGACGATAATGTAAGGTCGGCATGGTACGGTTCCTTTCCGTTCTTTCTTGTAGACGGTTATGACGACCGTCATGAGAGTAGCCAGGTGCGTTTTCAGAATGATAACGGAAAAATACTCCTGTACATGGTACAGATTTACGACAGGAATAAGGACGAGAGAATGCTTGAAATGGCGAAAAAACTTGCAGATTACTGGACAGCCATTCAATTGGAGGAAGGGTATTTTTTCCGTGAGGACGGTAAAACCTGCAGATTTTATAAAGGCCCCTGTTTTGTACTCTGGCCTGCTGTCGGGCTGTTGCTGCTCGGGAGACGCACCGGCGAGAGCCGTTATACGGAAGCCGCAAAACGCGGACTTGCTTATGCAATGGGATTAATTAATGAAAGGAACCGTATGACAACCTCCTACGAGCTGGACAAAACGGAAGACTGGCGTCCTGCGTCTTCGGAAAGCGCAATTGCGCTGTATGTTTTCAGCCTTGCCTACAGGGAAACCGGAGATGCTTCTTATAAGGAAGCGGCGCAGAAGGTGGCGTCCTATGTGCTTAAACTGCAGGATGAGGGCGGCGCGATTGTGAACTGTCTGCCAGAGGAGGTGGGGAAGGGGTCGGACCTTCAGACCACACCGGAGCTTTGCGATATGGTTTACACTCAGGGCTTTGCATTGATGGCTCTGGCAGAAGCCGCCCGGGCGTTTGAAGAAAACAGATTCCGGGAAGCGGCAGGGAAACTGGCGGATTTTCTGGTGTCGGTTCAGTGTTCCAATGAAGGGCCGATTTTAGACGGCTCATGGAGAGGCTCCTATAATATAAAAACAAAGGAATGGGACGGCAGGGCGAACCAGAATAATCCCATTGACGAGGGCGGTAAATATTCTGCCTATACGGGCTGGTGTACGATTCCCATTATGCAGGGATTGGCCATGCTGTTGGAAACGGAATAAAGAGGAAATGCAGAAAGGCCGTTTAAGGCGGCAAAAGGAGGAAAGACTATGAGAAAAGGAACAAAATTGATAGCGGCAGGATTGATTCTCTGTATGTTATCCGGGCTGGTCGGATGCGGGAGCGGGCCGGAAGACAAGGGGGCAAAAGCTGATGAAGGGGGCGGAACAGAAACGGTAAACGCCGCGGAAGAAGAGGAAAATATGCAGGCGGAGGAAAACGCTGCAAATGATTCCGGTGAAAAAGAGACAGTTGAATTCTGGTATCTCTGGGGCGGAGATGAGGAAAAGGCTCTGCTGGAAGCAATTGATTTATATAATGCCTCCCAGGACAAATATTTTGTGAAGGGAACTATGTGCGATATGCAAAAGCAGGCAGCGGGTATGGCAGGTTCTTCAGGTCCGGATGTCACAGATATCATTGACCTCAGCGTTTCAGGCCTGGCTTCTAAGGGGGCATTGGAAGATTTGACACCTTACATTGAAAGAGACGGCTTTGACCTTTCCGCATTTAACAGTGCCGCAATGCGGCTCTGTGATTATGAGGGAAGCACCTATGGGCTTCCGCTGAACGCAATGTCCAACATGGTTTATTACAATAAGGCTGCTCTGGAGGAAGCAGGAATTACCGAGCTGCCCGAAACAATGGACGAGCTGATGGATGCGGCTATAAAACTGACGAAGTTTGATGCAGAGGGAAATATCACACAGATGGGCTGGCCGTTAGATATGACTTCAGGCGTTATATTTGCACATATGGCAAATCATTTTGGGGCGACATGGGTAAGTGAGGATAAAACCAGCGCCACCTGCGACGAGGAAGCCATGATTGCAGCATATCATTTTATGTTGGAATATGTAGACGCAGTAGGGGGAGCGGACAAGATTCTGAAATTCAGCGATTCTTATGATTCCGCCAAGGCAACTTCGGAGGACCCTCTGTTTACCGGTAAGCAGGCGCTGCGAATGGACGGCATGTATCTGACCAATATTATTACCAAAAGCGGATATAGTATAGATGACTTCGGCGTGTTCCCTCTGCCCTACTGGCAGGAAAATCCGGAACTGAAGGGTGTTGCAAGTATTACGTCCAGTATTTTCATAATGCCGAAGAATGCAAAGAATAAAGAGGGCGCATGGGATTTCATGAAATGGGTTCATTCTGACGAGGGTATGACATTTATTTGTTCCAGATTCCAGAATGAGGCGTCCAGAACCACGCTCCTTGGAAACGATGAGCTGAAGGCGGTGAATCCTTTGTACGGGCAGTTTGTTGAAAATGATGCAAAGAATCCGGTATCGATTTTCCCTTCGGTGAAAAATTCTGATATGTATATGCAGGAACTCAGTTCTGTCACTGATGCCATATTCAGGGGTACGATGACGCCTGAAGACGGAATGAAGCAGTTGAAAGCAAAAATTGACCCTCTGTTAAAGTAAGAAAATACGGATGGATTTTTGGCGGGCGGTAAAGTACATATTTTTACCGCCCGTTTTAAAAAAGGAATTTGGAGAATAGGAAATGGAAAAACAAAAAAAGAAAAGCTTGAAACGGAAACTTCGCAGAGAAATGTCAGGATTATTGTTTGCAGCTCCGTGGCTTATTGGATTTATTGTGTTCAGCATGGTTCCGATTATCCTGTCAATGTATTACAGCCTGTGTTCCTACAATTTGTTTACAGAACCGGTACTTGTGGGGCTGGTAAATTATAAGAGCCTGTTTTCTGACCGCATGTTCTGGAAAAGCGTTTACAATACCCTGATTTTTACCCTGATGTTTGTGCCGATGCAGATTCTTCTCAGCATCTGTGTCGCTGCATTGCTGAATTTCAATATCAAAGGACAGTGGTTTTTCAGGACGGTGTTTTATGTGCCTTCCATTCTTCCCGTGGTGGCGGCCACTATTTTATGGAGATGGATTTACAATTATGAATATGGCCTTGTCAACAACCTTTTAAATATGCTTCATCTGCCGTCTGTGTTGTGGATGCAGGACCCTCAGTGGACAAAGCCGGCTCTGACCATCATGGGGCTGTGGGGGAGCGGGAATGTGTTCATTATTTTCCTGGCGGCGATGAAGGATGTTCCGCAAATGTACTATGACGCGTCAAGAATCGACGGGGCAAATTCCTGGCAGAGATTTAAATATATCACGCTTCCCAGCATCACCAATGTGATTTTTTATCAGATTGTTATGGGAATCATCGCGGCGCTTCAATATTTTACCCAGGCATATATCCTTATGTCCGGCTATCTGGCAAATACGCCCACAGGTCCGGAGGATTCCATGCTGTTTTATGGTATGCAGATTTTTTACAAGGCCTTTTACTTTTTCGATATGGGCGGTGCAAGCGCAATGGCATGGCTTTTGTTTGTAGTTGCCGCCGTGATAACGTCGCTGTTGTTTAAGACTTCCGCAAAATGGGTGGTCTATGGCGGGGAAGGAGATTGATGTCATGATAAAGAAAAAATGGAATACAGGAATGATAGTCCGGTATCTTGTAATTTTTGCAGTAAGTCTTGCCTTCCTTCTTCCCTTTATCTGGATGATTTTATGCTCCTTTAAAACGGAACGGGAACTGTTCACCACACCGGTTGTATTTTTGCCGGAAACACTGAGATTTGAGAATTACAGGGATGCGGTCACCCAGATTCCCTTTTTAAGATTTACAATGAATACCGTGTATATTTGCGTACTGTCTATTTCAGGCGTACTGCTTTCCGGCTCTATGGTTGCCTTTTCCGTATCCAAATTGAAATGGCGGGGAAGAGGACTGGTCTTTACACTGGTGATTGCCAGTATGATGATTCCCTATCAGGTTACCATGATTCCAATTTATATGGCGTGGAACCAGCTCGGGCTGGTGGATACCTATGTGCCGTTAATTCTGCCCTGTTTTTTCGCGCCGTCTCTGTACGTATTCCTTCTTCGGCAATTTTTCCTCACAATTCCCGATTCCCTGATGGACGCGTCAAAAATTGACGGGGCTGCCGATTTTCGAATCTGGTGGGATATTATGATTCCGTTGTCAAAAGGGATTATGGATACAGTCGGAATTTTCGTGTTCGTATATACCTGGTCGGACTTCATGGGGCCCTTGCTTTATATCAATTCCATGGAAAAAAGGACACTGTCTCTTGGAATGACAATGTTCTTAAGCGAGCACGAAGTAAAATGGGGGGCGCTCATGGCAGCGTCCGCGATATTTAACTTTATCATTATTATTCCCTATCTGTGCTGCCAGAAGCAGCTTGTTAATTCCGTGAAATTGTCAGGTTTTAAATAAGGTTGGGAGGATTTTATGGGGAAGCAGTATATATGTGTGGACATTGGCGGAACCTTCATCAAGCATGGGCTTGTCAGCCGGACAGGGGACTTCCTTCACAAGGGCGCTGTAGAAACGGAAAGTAAAAAAGGGGCTTCGGCAATATTGGAAAAAGTAGACGGGATTATTCAGAATTATTTACCGGGCAGGGAAACGGAAGGCATCTGTCTGTCCACTGCCGGAATTGTGGATGCTGATGAAGGAACCATAATTCATGCCAATGCTAATATTCCGAATTATGCAGGAACAAATCTGAAAGGATATTTTGAAGATAAATATGGCATTCCGTGCGAGGTGGAAAACGATGTAAACTGTGCGGGACTGGCGGAGAGCGTTTCCGGGGCGGCAGCAGGAAAAAAGATTGCATTTTGCCTTACTGTAGGAACAGGGATTGGAGGGTGCCTTGTGGTGGACGGAAATATTTTTCATGGGGGAAACAACTGCGCCTGCGAGGTGGGATATATGAAGTCCGGGAAAGGGAGCTTTGAACCGGAAGGCACGGTAAGCATGCTCGTTGCCGAGGCAGCCCGCAGAAAAGGAGAGCCGCTTTTTGCGTGGAACGGAAAACGTGTGCTTTGTGAAGCAAAACGGGGAGACAGGGACTGTATAGATGTGTTAGAATATATGACAGCGGTATTAGGAGCGGGAATCGCCAATGTATGCTATGTCGTCAATCCGGAAATCGTCGTGCTGGGGGGAGGTATCATGGGAAAAGAGTATGAGGATTTGCTGTATCCCAGAATAAGAACGGCAATGGACAGCCATTTAATCCCGATTATCGCACAGCAGACAGAATTGAAAATGGCGGTACACCGCAACGATGCCGGAATGCTGGGGGCTTTTTATCATTTCAGGAAACGCCGGGAGAAGGAACAGTGGAAAATAAATCAATTATCCCTATTATAGAATCAAAATATGACAGCTTTACCAATACAGAAAAGACGGTGGCGGATTTTTTTATACACAATACGGAGCAAATTGATTTTTCTGCAAGCAATATTTCAAAAATTATTTTCACTTCGGAAGCCGCTTTGTCGCGTTTCGCCCGGAAATGCGGCTACAGCGGCTACAGGGAATTTAAATACTTATATGAGCGTTCCATTGCAGGCAGGCCGGGAATCAGGAAGGCCAATGTTTTGCCTGTACTTAATGTGTATCAGGAACTGATTTCCAAGACTTACAGTCTTGTGGACGAGGCCCAGATTAACCGGGTGGTGGAAGCGGTCTACAAAAAGAAAAGGATTGTGGTCTGTGGTGTGGGAAGCTCCGGTCTGGCGGCTCAGGAAATGGAGAACCGATTCATGCGGATTGGCGTGGACATTGACTCTCTGCAGGAATATGACAGAATCCGTATGAAAGCCGCGTCGATTGACGAAACCGATATGATACTTGGTATCAGTGTGAGCGGAACCTCGGAGTCCGTTCTGTTTTTATTGCAGGTTGCCCGGTCGAAAGGCGCCGGAACAGTGCTTATTACGGCCAATAACAAAGCGGCTTTTAAGGAGGTGTGCGACGAAGTTATTTTAATTGCCTCTACAATGCATCTGGAAGCAGGTAACACGATTTCGCCGCAGTTTCCCGTCCTTGTTATGGTGGATATTCTCTATTATGAGTATTTAAGCCGCAATACCAAAGAAAAGAAAGCAATTCATGAGGATTCTCTCCGTATGCTGAATTCAAAGGGATTTCCGGTAAATCAAAAACTTTTATAAAAAACCCCTTGCATCTTCCCCAAACATCGTGTATACTAATAAACGCTGTGGCATGATAGCGAAGAAGCGAGAGGTTGCTGCAATGCCGAAAGGCGCTGCAGGTTTTCCGTGGAGCGAATGTCAAGAGGCGCAGTCATATGAGCTGAGCCAAAGAACCTGACGGCAAGTCACTGTACAAACATATTGTCTGCGCAGGGCTGCAGAAACGCAGTACCTGATAAGCAGAAACGCGGGCGTTAAGCGTGCCGGATAAGTATGCGGGAAACCGCATTTGGTTTACGGGAAGGCATGACACGCACGGCAGAGTGTACAGTCACCGCTTGTCGTACTTAAATTTTAAAAAGTGCGAAAAGGAGGCGACTTTTTTTATGGCAAGTCAAGTAATGAGAATCACACTCAAGGCTTATGACCATCAGCTGGTTGATGCGTCTGCCAGAAAAATCATCGAAACTGTTAAGAAGAATGGCTCTCAGGTGAGCGGACCGGTACCCCTTCCCACAAAGAAAGAGGTTGTTACTATTTTAAGAGCGGTTCACAAGTATAAGGATTCCAGAGAACAGTTCGAGCAGAGAACCCACAAGAGGCTGATTGATATCATCACACCTACACCCAAGACAGTTGATGCCCTGCAGAGACTGGAGATGCCGGCCGGTGTGTATATTGATATTAAGATGAAGACAAAATAAGTTCTTCAAAACGCGGAGCTTCCGCGTGCAACCCCTGACACTAGAATGGCCCGATATGGGCCCGCTGTAGAAATTAATTGGAGGTAAAGAAATGAAAAAAGCTATTTTAGCTACCAAAGTCGGAATGACTCAAATCTTCAACGAAGACGGAAGTCTGATTCCTGTAACCGTGCTTTCAGCCGGTCCTTGTGTTGTGACACAGATTAAGACTGTTGAGAACGACGGCTACAGTGCAGTACAGGTCGGATATGCCGACAAGAAAGAAAGAATTGTCAATAAGGACAAGGGCGGAAGAAAGGAAATCGTTCACAGGCACGGCGTTGGCAAGGCTCTGAAAGGCCACTATGACAAAGCCGGCGTTTCCTGCAAGAGATTCCTCCGCGAGTTCAAGTTTGACAATGCGGAAGAGTATACGCTTGGAAGCGAAATCAAGGCTGATATGTTTGCAGTCGGCGATATGGTTGACGCGTCCGCCATTTCCAAAGGTAAAGGATTCCAGGGCGCAATCAAGAGACATGGACAGCACAGAGGTCCCATGACCCATGGTTCCAAGTTCCATCGTCATCAGGGTTCTAACGGCGCCTGCTCCTCACCGAGCCGTGTATTCAAGGGAAAAGGGATGCCCGGTCACATGGGATGCGTAAAGGTGACAGTACAGAACCTTGAGGTTGTAAGGGTGGATGCCGAGAAGAATCTGCTTCTCATCAAAGGCTCCGTGCCCGGGCCGAAGAAGGGGCTTATTACAATCAAAGAAGCTGTGAAGGCTGCAAATTAAGCAGTCAGATGAAAGGAGGACCATAAAGAGATGGCAAACGTATCTGTTTATAATATGGAAGGCAAAGAAGTCGGCACGATGGAATTAAACGATGCGATATTCGGTGTGGAAGTAAATGAGCACCTGGTACACATGGCGGTTGTGCAGCATCTTGCCAATAAGCGTCAGGGAACGCAGAAAGCGAAAACCCGTTCCGAGGTTTCCGGCGGCGGAAGAAAGCCCTGGAGGCAGAAAGGAACCGGCCATGCAAGACAGGGTTCCATCAGAGCGCCTCAGTGGAAAGGCGGCGGCGTGGTATTTGCGCCCGTGCCGAGAGATTATTCTTTCAGAATCAATAAAAAGGAAAAAAGAGCGGCCCTTAAGTCCGTACTCACAAGCAGAGTGGCGGGCGGCAAGCTGATTGTTGTCGATGAGCTTAAGATGGACGAGATTAAGACCAAAAAGTTCAAAGCGGTTATGGATAACCTGAAAGTAAGCAAGGCGCTGGTTGTTCTTCCCGAGGTTGACGAAAAAGTGGTTCTGTCCGCAAGAAACCTTCCCGCCATTGACACGACAATAGTTCAGACGATGAATGTTTACGATATCCTGAAAGGCGACACGCTGGTTCTTACAAAGGGCGCGGTAGCCAAGATTGAGGAGGTGTTTGCATAATGGCAGCAATTCAATATTATGACGTAATCCTTAAACCGGTTATCACCGAAAAAAGTATGGCCGGCATGGCGGATAAGAAATATACCTTCCTTGTTCATCCCGAAGCAAACAAGACGATGATTAAGGAAGCCGTGGAAAAGATGTTCGAAGGCGCAAAGGTGCGCAAGGTTAATACCATGAACATCCAGGGAAAGAAAAAAAGGCGCGGCGTCGTAGAAGGCAGAACGGCAAAGACAAAGAAAGCAATGGTATGGCTGACGGAAGACAGCAAGGAAATTGAAATTTTTGCCGGCTTATAAAAGAAAAGGATATGCACACATAAGTGCGATATGAAATGAGAGCTTGAAAGGAGATAAAGTCATGGGAATCAAGACATATAACCCATATACACCTTCCAGAAGAAATATGACCGGTTCCGACTTTGCCGAGATTACAAAGTCAAAACCCGAAAAATCACTGGTAGTGTCTTTAAAGAAAAATGCCGGTCGTAATAATCAGGGAAAAATTACCACCAGACATCGCGGCGGCGGTGCCAGAAGAAAATACAGACTTGTTGATTTTAAGAGAAATAAAGACGGAATGCCCGCAACGGTAATCGGCATTGAGTACGACCCTAACCGTTCGGCAAACATCGCTCTTATCCGTTATGAGGACGGCGAAAAGTCCTATATCATTGCTCCTGAAGGGCTGACAGACGGAATGAAGGTTATGAACGGCGCCGATGCGGAAGTGAGAATCGGCAACTGCCTTCCTTTAGCCGCTATTCCTGTCGGTACTCAGGTGCACAATGTTGAATTATATCCCGGAAAGGGCGGCCAGATGGTTCGTTCCGCGGGAAACAGCGCGCAGTTAATGGCGAAAGAAGGAAAGTATGCTACTCTTCGTCTTCCTTCAGGCGAAATGAGAATGGTGCCTATCGTATGCCGCGCAACGGTTGGAGTTGTAGGCAACGGCGACCATAACCTGGTTAAGGTCGGCAAGGCGGGACGCAAGCGCCACATGGGCATCCGTCCTACGGTACGCGGTTCGGCTATGAACCCTAACGACCATCCTCACGGCGGTGGTGAAGGCAAGACGGGAATCGGACGTCCGGGTCCTTCTACACCTTGGGGCAAGCCTGCTCTTGGACTTAAGACCCGTAAGAAGAAAAAAGCTTCTGATAAGTTAATCGTAAGAAGAAGAGACGGCAAGGCTATCAAATAGTTAAGGAGGAGAGAAGAAAATGGCTAGATCACTGAAAAAAGGACCTTTTGCAGATGCAAGTCTGCTTAAAAAAGTGGATGCGTTAAATGCGTCAGGACAGAAACAGGTTATCAAGACCTGGTCCCGTCGTTCTACAATCTTCCCTTCTTTTGTGGGACACACATTTGCGGTACACGATGGAAGAAAACATGTGCCGGTATATGTAACGGAAGATATGGTTGGACATAAGCTGGGCGAGTTTGTGGCAACCAGAACCTATAGAGGACACGGCAAGGACGAGAAGAAGTCCAGAGTAAAGTAAGACAGGAGGTTTTATCATGGCAAAGGGACATAGAACTCAAATTAAGAGAGAGAGAAACGCGCAGAAAGATACAAGACCTTCAGCTAAGCTATCTTACGCAAGAGTGTCTGTTCAGAAAGCATGTTTCGTATTAGATGCTATCAGGGGCAAGAACGTGGAAACCGCTCAGAGTATTTTGGAATACAATCCCAGATATGCTTCCGGCGTTATCAAAAAATTATTAGAGTCCGCGCGTGCAAATGCCGAGTATTTGTACAGCCAGGACCCTACTAAGTATCCGAATCCGGAAAACCTTTATATTGCGGAATGTTATGCAAATAAGGGGCCTACAATGAAGAGAATTAAACCCAGGGCACAGGGCAGGGCTTACAGAATTGAAAAGAGAATGAGCCATATTACAATTGTACTGGATGCGAGATAATCGGAAAGGAGAAAAATAATTTTATGGGACAGAAAGTTAATCCTCA
This sequence comes from uncultured Lachnospiraceae bacterium, assembly GCA_947063675.1. GTDB lineage: Bacteria > Bacillota > Clostridia > Lachnospirales > Lachnospiraceae > Suilimivivens. The sequence goes on from CAMSTM010000004.1 coordinate 17,536, forward strand.
CGGCTTAAGGGTCGGCATCATTAAGGATTGGGATTCTAAATGGTATGCAGAAGCGGACTTTTCTGATTTTCTTGCGGAAGATTATGAAATCAGAAAATTCCTTAAAAAGAAATTATACAGTGCCGGAATTTCCAGAATCGAAATCGAGAGAGCTTCGGACAGGGTAAAGGTTGTTATTTATACGGCAAAGCCCGGCGTGGTCATCGGCAAGGGCGGCGCTGAAATCGAAGTGACCAAGAAAGAGCTTTCCAAAATGACCGGAAAGAAAGTTCTGGTTGATATCAAGGAAGTAAAAAGACCTGATAAGGATGCGCAGCTTGTTGCTGAGAACATTGCCCAGCAGCTTGAAAACCGTATTTCTTTCAGACGTGCTATGAAGTCCTGTATGGGAAGAACCATGAAGAGCGGCGCTCTCGGTATCAAAACTTCCGTTTCCGGACGTCTTGGCGGCGCTGATATGGCCCGTACAGAGTTTTACAGCGAGGGTACAATTCCCCTTCAGACACTGCGTGCCGATATCGATTATGGATTTGCAGAAGCAGACACAACCTACGGCAAGGTAGGAGTTAAGGTTTGGATTTACAAGGGCGAGGTATTGCCTGCCAAAAAGAACGAAGAAAAGACAGTGCAGGAAGGGAGCGATAAATAATGTTAATGCCTAAAAGAGTTAAACGTCGTAAGCAGTTTCGTGGCTCCATAAGAGGAAATGCAACCCGCGGCAATAAGATTAATTATGGAGACTTCGGTATTGTTGCATTAGAGCCGTGCTGGGTAAGGTCTAACCAGATTGAGGCTGCCCGTATTGCTATGACTCGTTATATCAAGCGTGGCGGTAAAGTATGGATTAAGATTTTCCCTGACAAACCGGTAACGGCAAAGCCCGCTGAAACACGTATGGGTTCCGGTAAAGGTGCTGTGGAATATTGGGTAGCGGTTGTTAAGCCTGGACGCGTAATGTTTGAAATCGGAGGAGTTTCCGAAGAACTGGCAAAAGAAGCGTTGCGTCTTGCAACACATAAGCTCCCTTGCAAATGTAAGATTGTTTCTAAGGCGGACTTGGAAGGTGGTGCATCTAATGAAAACTAAAAAATATGTAGAAGAGCTTCAGGCAAAATCTGTTGCGGCACTGTCAGAGGATTTAGTGGCCGCAAAAAAGGAACTTTTCAATTTGAGATTCCAGAATGCAACTAACCAGCTTAATAATACCGCAAGAATTAAAGAAGTGAGAAAGAATATCGCAAGAATTCAGACAGTCATCACCCAGAAGCAGAAGGAAGCGTAAGGACGCGGTTTCCGGGGACGGATTTAAGGCGGAAAGCCGTTATGTTGCTGGATTGTCAAAGAAAGGAGACGAGACGTCGTGGAAGATAGAAATTTGAGGAAAACACGTACCGGTAAGGTGGTCAGTGATAAAATGGATAAGACAATTGTTGTCGCAATCGAAGAGCGTGTAAAGCATCCTCTTTACAAAAAGTTCGTAAAGAGAACATATAAGCTGAAAGCGCATGATGCGAACAATGACTGCAATATCGGTGACACGGTTAAAGTGATGGAGACAAGACCCTTATCCAAAGAAAAGAGATGGAGACTTGTGGAAATCATTGAGAGAGCAAAATAAGATTGTTCAAAATAATTCGGAAGGAGAATTAGCATGATTCAACAGGAAAGCAGACTGAAGGTCGCTGACAATACAGGTGCAAAAGAAATTCTTTGCATCAGAGTTATGGGCGGTTCCACAAGAAGATATGCAAGTATCGGTGATGTGATTGTTGCTACGGTTAAAGATGCAACACCAGGCGGCGTTGTAAAAAAAGGCGATGTGGTTAAAGCAGTAGTTGTCCGTACCGTTAAGGGCGCCCGCCGTAAAGATGGTTCTTATATTAAATTCGATGAGAATGCTGCTGTTATCATTAAAGATGATAAGACCCCCAGAGGAACGCGTATTTTTGGACCGGTGGCAAGAGAGCTTCGTGATAAACAGTTTATGAAAATTGTTTCTCTGGCTCCCGAAGTATTATAGGAGGTGCTTGGCATGGCAACTTTAAAGATTAAAAAGGGCGATACCGTTCAGGTAATTGCCGGCAAGGATAAAGGAACAGAGGGAAAAGTGGTTTCCGTTGATGCTAAGAAGCATAAAGTCGTTGTGGAAGGCGCAGGCATGATTACCAAGCACGCAAAACCTTCAGCAGCGAACCAGAATGGTGGAATTATTCAAAAAGAAGCGCCCATTGATATTTCAAACGTGATGTATGTTCACAAGGGAAAACCTACAAGAGTAGGCTTCAAATTTGAGAACGACAAGAAGGTGCGTTTTGCAAAGTCAACGGGTGAAGTGATTGATTAATTCTTGGAAAGGAGAACCCAAAGCGTGAGCAGACTTAAAACGATATATAATGAAGAAATCGTAGATGCTATGATTAAAAAGTTCGGATATAAGAATATTATGGAAGTGCCGAAGCTTGACAAGATTGTAATCAACATGGGCGTTGGCGAAGCAAAGGAAAATGCCAAGGTGTTGGAATCCGCAGTTAAGGACCTTGAGATTATCTCCGGTCAGAAGGCGGTAATTACAAAAGCGAAAAAGTCCATTGCAAACTTCAAAATCAGGGAAGGGATGTCCATCGGATGTAAGGTTACCCTGCGCGGGGAAAAGATGTATAATTTCCTTGACCGCCTGGTAAACCTGGCGCTCCCCCGTGTGCGCGACTTCCGCGGCGTGAACCCCAATTCCTTTGATGGCAGAGGAAACTACTCGCTGGGCATTAAGGAGCAGCTCATTTTCCCTGAAATCGAGTACGATAAGATTGATAAAGTAAGAGGAATGGATGTCATTTTTGTCACAACAGCGAAGACAGACGAAGAAGCACGTGAATTGTTAAGATTATTCAATATGCCATTTGCTAAGTAAAAGGAGGTAAGTCCATGGCTAAGACATCAATGAAGATTAAACAACAGCGTAAACCTAAATTTTCCACAAGGGCGTATACTCGCTGTAATATTTGTGGTCGTCCGCATGCTGTTCTTAGAAAATACGGTATCTGCAGAATTTGCTTCCGTGAATTAGCATACAAGGGCCAGATTCCCGGCGTTAAGAAAGCCAGCTGGTAACAGCTTCGTGCAGGCACGAAGCCGTTTGGAAATTTGCTTTGCAAATTTCGTGTGGTAAAGGCCGAAGCGGCATTTATATATTTAAGGAGGAAAGAAAATGACAATGAGCGACCCTATTGCAGATATGCTTACAAGAATCCGTAATGCAAATACTGCAAAACATGATACAGTAGACGTTCCCTCTTCCAAAATGAAGCTGGCTATCGCTGAAATTCTTCTGGAAGAAGGCTATATAAAGAAATTTGACGTGATTGATGAAGGCAGCTTTAAGACTATCCGTATCGCGCTTAAGTACGGCGTTGACAGAAACGACAGGATTATCAGCGGCTTAAAGAGAATATCCAAACCGGGACTTCGTGTGTACGCCGGCAAGGAAGAGCTTCCCAGAGTTCTTGGCGGACTTGGAATCGCAATCCTTTCCACCAACAAGGGAGTGATTACCGACAAGAAGGCAAGAGAGCTGCAGGTAGGCGGCGAGGTGCTTGCATACGTATGGTAACGGCGTCGGGTTTTAACCGGCAGGGGAACCCGTAAAAGCATGAAAACCGCTCAGGCGCAGGGCAGATACGGTTTTCAAAAATGAAGCAGATTGTTACAGCAAATATAACAGGAGGTACGGGCATGTCACGTATAGGAAGAATGCCAATCGCGATTCCCGCGGGAGTTACCGTGGAGGTTGCAGAAAATAATAAAGTGACTGTAAAAGGTCCTAAAGGAACGCTGGAGAGAGTGCTCCCCGGTGAGATGGAAATCAAGGTTGAAGGAGCGGAGGTTACCGTTGCAAGACCGAATGATTTGAAGAAAATGAAATCTTTGCACGGCCTTACAAGAACACTTATCAACAACATGGTTATCGGTGTTACTGAAGGCTATCAGAAGAAACTTGAGGTTAACGGCGTTGGTTACAGGGCTGCAAAGTCAGGCAGCAAATTAACCTTATCCCTGGGATATTCACATCCGGTAGAGATGGTTGACCCCGAAGGCGTTGAAACGGCAGTGGAAGGTCAGAACGTTATTATCGTCAAGGGAATTGACAAAGAAAAAGTTGGCCAGTTTGCAGCTGAAATCAGAGACAAGAGAAGACCTGAGCCTTATAAGGGCAAGGGCATCAAGTATGCTGATGAGGTAATCAGACGTAAAGTTGGTAAAACTGGTAAGAAATAGATAAGGAGAGTGTAAAGATGGTTAATAAAAAGTCAAGACAAGAAGTTCGTGTTAAAAAACACATGAGAATACGTAACCGTATTAGCGGTACAGCTGAAAGACCTCGTCTTGCAGTATATAGAAGTAATAATCATATGTATGCTCAAATTATTGATGATGTGGCTGGCAGCACTCTGGTTGCGGCCTGTACCCTTGAAAAAGAGGTGAAGGAGCAGCTTGAAAAGACTAATAACGTGGATGCGGCAGCTTATCTGGGAACGGTAATCGGCAAGAGAGCCATGGAAAAGGGTATCGAAACCGTGGTTTTTGACAGAGGCGGTTATTTATATCACGGAAAAATCGCAGCTTTAGCCGATGCGGCCAGAGAAGCCGGGCTGAAATTCTAGGAAGGGAGAAACACAACACATGAGACGTACAATCATCGATGTCAGCGGCATGGAATTAACTGAAAAAGTAGTTGCCATCAAGCGTGTAACCAAGGTTGTTAAGGGTGGACGTAATATGCGTTTTACCGCTCTGGTGGTAGTTGGAGATATGAATGGCCATGTTGGCGCCGGCCTTGGAAAGGCAACGGAAATTCCCGAAGCAATCCGCAAGGGAAAAGAGGATGCAATCAAGCATCTTGTTGCTGTTGCAATTGACGAGCATAAGAGTATTACACATGATTTTACAGGTAGATTTGGTTCCGCTTCCGTTTTATTAAAGAAGGCACCCGAAGGTACAGGTATTATTGCCGGCGGTCCCGCGCGTATTGTCTGCGAGCTTGCCGGAATCAAGAATATCCGTACAAAATCTCTGGGCTCCAATAATAAACAGAACGTAGTGCTTGCTACGATTGCAGGATTAAATGCGCTTAAGACGCCTGAAGAGGTGGCAAGAAAGCGCGGTAAATCTGTGGAAGAGATAATGGCATAGGAGGGAAGATAATGGCAGAGCAAAAGAAGTTGAAAATCACATTGGTAAAATCTCCTATCGGGGCAGTTCCCAAGCACAGGGCTACCGTAGAAGCCATGGGACTTAGAAAGCTGAATAAGACAATCGTACTGCCTGACAATGCAGCTACAAGAGGTCAGATTCAGCAAATCAGACATTTAGTCAAGGTTGAAGATGTTGAAGAATAAAGGATAAGGAGGTGTCAGCAATGGGTATTGAATTATCAAGCTTAAGCCCGGCAAAAGGGTCTACGCATCATGATTTTAGAAGGGGCCGCGGACACGGTTCAGGAAACGGCAAGACTGCCGGCAAGGGACATAAGGGCCAGAAGGCACGTTCCGGAAGGACCAGGCCGGGTTTTGAAGGCGGTCAGATGCCTTTATACAGGAGAATTCCCAAGAAAGGATTCACCTGCCCGAACCATAAAGAAATTGTGGCAATTAATTTAGGGGTATTGAACGATAAGTTTGAAGACGGTGCAGTAGTTGATGTTAACGCATTAATTGAATCCCGTGTTATTAAAAATCCTAAGGACGGTGTAAAAATCCTTGGAAACGGCGAAATTACCAAGAAGCTTACAGTAAAAGTAAATGCTTTCAGTGCATCCGCAAAAGAAAAAATTGAAGCTGTTGGTGGAACTGCAGAGGTGGTTTAATGTTTACAACCCTAAAAAATGCATTTAAAATTAAAGAAATAAGAAAAAAATTATTATTTACGCTGGGAATGCTTGTTGTGATTCGTTTAGGGTCACAGCTCCCGGTTCCGGGCGTGGACAGACATTACTTTTCCAACTGGTTCGCACAGCAGACAGGAGATGCGTTTAATTTCTTTGACGCGTTTACGGGCGGTTCCTTTTTAAACATGTCGATTCTGGCATTGAACATTACGCCGTATATCACATCATCGATTATTATGCAGCTTCTGACGATTGCCATTCCAAAGCTTGAGGAAATGCAGAAAGAAGGGGAAGACGGAAGAAAGAAGATTGCTTCCATCACCCGTTATGTGACTATAGCCCTGGCGCTGATTGAGTCAACTGCAATGGCGGTTACCTTTGGCAGAGGCGGACTTTTGGAGAATTATAACTTCCTTAACGTAATTACAGTTATTGCGGCGCTTACCGCAGGCAGCGCCTTTCTTATGTGGCTTGGTGAGAGAATCACGGAAAGCGGCGTCGGAAACGGTATTTCCATTGTCCTTGTAATTAACATTATTTCAAGGATTCCTCAGGATATCACACAGCTCTTTGAGCAGTTTGTATTTGGAAAAGCGATTGCGGTGGGAGCGGTTGCGGCGCTTATTATTCTGGCGATTATTCTGGCGATGGTGGTATTGGTTATCATCTTAAACGATGCCACACGTAAGATTCCCGTTCAGTATGCGAAAAAGGTTCAGGGGAGGAAAATGGTGGGAGGACAGACTTCCTCCATTCCCATGAAGGTGAATACCTCGGGCGTTATTCCGATTATCTTTGCATCTTCGCTGATGCAGCTTCCCGTAATCGTATGCGGCTTTGCCGGATATAAGGGAACCGGCTTCTGGGCGCATGTTTTAAGAGGTTTGAGCTCCAGCAACTGGTGCAATCCCAGGGAGCCCGTCTACTCGATTGGGCTGGTGGTATATATCGCTCTGGTTATATTCTTTGCGTATTTTTATACCTCCATTACCTTTAACCCGATTGAGATTGCGGAGAACATGAAAAAACAGGGCGGATTTATTCCGGGTATCAGGCCCGGCCATCCCACCAGCGAGTATCTGACAAAGATTCTTAACTATATTGTATTCATTGGAGCCGTTGGTCTTACCATAGTATGCGTAATTCCTTTTGTTTTCAACGGAGTGTTCGGCGCTCAGGTATCCTTTGGCGGAACCAGCCTTATCATTATTGTCAGCGTGGTTCTCGAGACGATTAAGCAGATTGAGTCACAGATGCTAGTGCGCAACTATAAAGGATTTTTGAACGATTAAGACTTTGGCAAGGCTGTAGCCTGTAAATACTTTCCGCAAGGCGGATGCATATAAGATACAGTGAGCATGCGCTTTTCCGGTGAGGAGAACAGATGCCCCGCAGTTTCGCTGCGGGGTATTTGGTTAACAGGAAAGCAGCGCAGAAATGAGGGAAAAAGTGAAAATAATTATGTTAGGTGCGCCTGGCGCCGGAAAAGGCACGCAGGCAAAAATGATTTCGGAAAAGTATAATATTCCTCATATATCCACAGGCGATATTTTCCGGTTCAATATCAAAAACGGAACCGAACTGGGAATGGAAGCAAAAAAATACATGGACCAGGGGCTCCTTGTGCCGGACGAACTGACCGTGAAGATTCTTCTTGACAGAGTTGCAAAGGATGACTGCAAAGACGGATATGTCCTGGACGGCTTTCCGAGAAACATCCCGCAGGCTGAAGTTTTAGATAATGCGCTGGGTGAGATTGACGATAAAATTGATTTCGCCATTGACGTTGACGTTCCGGATGAAAATATCATAAAGAGGATGAGCGGGAGACGCGCCTGCATCAACTGCGGAGCTACCTATCATATGGAAAATATTCCTCCGAAGAAGGAAGGAATTTGCGACGACTGCGGAGCGGAGATTGTTTTGCGGGACGATGACAGACCGAAAACCGTGGGTAAACGGCTGGATGTCTATCATGAGCAGACGCAGCCCCTTATTGACTTTTACCAGGCCAAAGGGATTTTAAGGACAGTGGACGGAACCATTGACATGAAGGATGTGTTTGCGGCAATCTGTGATATTCTTGACAGGTAACTGTTACAGGAAAGGCAGGGAGCTTTGAAATGGCGGTAACGGTTAAATCAAAACGGGAAATAGCGTTGATGCGCGAAGCCGGAAGGATTCTGGCGGAGGTTCATTCAAGGCTGGGAAAGGCCATAGAGCCGGGAATGTCCACCCTGGATATTGATACTCTCGGAGAAGCGATGATACGCAGCTACGGATGTGTGCCGAATTTTTTAAATTATAATGATTACCCGGCTTCCATATGCGTTTCCGTAAACGATGAGGTGGTACATGGAATTCCTTCTGCAAAGAGGATTTTGAAGGAAGGGGATATCGTAAGTCTGGATGCAGGGCTTATTTATGAAGGATATCATTCCGACGCTGCCCGCACATATCCGGTAGGCAGAATAAGCAAGGCGGCGGCAGAATTGATTAGGGTGACAAGGCAGAGCTTTTTTGAGGGAATAAGATATGCCCTGGCCGGCAATTATCTTTACAGCATTTCCAATGCAATTGACTCCTGCTGCAGGGGATACGGTTATGGAGTGGTGAGGGACCTGGTAGGCCATGGTATTGGAACCAGCCTCCACGAGGAGCCGCAGATACCCAATTTCCGGCAATGGCGCAGAGGAATCCGGCTGCGTCCGGGGATGACCCTTGCCATAGAGCCTATGGTAAATATGGGAAGCTATAAGGTTGAATGGCTTGAGGACGGCTGGACGGTGGTTACACGCGACGGCTCGCTCTCTGCACATTATGAAAACACAGTACTGATAACGGATGGAAAGCCGGAGATTCTTACGCTTTTGCCGGGCAGGCATGAGGATTAAAAAATCTGCGGAATTTGAAATCCGATAGTTACGCCGCCCACGGCGGTATGATGGAAGGTGCAGATTATGACAGGATTGTTTGCCATATCCAGGGCGGGACATGACAAAGGGCAGATGTATATCGTAATAAAGGAAGACGGGGATTTTGCATATCTTTCAGACGGTAAAACCAGAAAGCTGGAAAACCCTAAGAAAAAGAACAGGAAGCATCTTCAAATAGTAAAAACAGACACGGATAAAGTCCTTCTGGAAAAGATTAGGAACGGACAGATTATATATAATGAAGAAATAAAACGCGCTGTAAAATTAAGGACAGGAGGTTGCAATGTCAAAGGCTGATGTGATTGAAATTGAAGGAACTGTGGTGGAGAAGCTCCCTAATACCATGTTTCAGGTAGAACTGGAAAACGGACACAGGGTGCTGGCACATATTAGCGGAAAATTAAGACAGAATTTTATCCGTATTCTCCCCGGCGACAAGGTTACCTTAGAGCTTTCGCCCTATGATTTGAGCAAGGGAAGAATTATCTGGAGAGATAAATAATTTTCTTGCAATAAACGTTATTTCATGCTATAATGTAAAACGGTCTTTTTTGAAAGGAGGTTTAACATGAAAGTTAGATCATCAGTAAAACCGATTTGCGAAAAGTGCAAAATTATTAAAAGAAAAGGACGTATCAGAGTAATCTGTGAGAATCCCAAGCACAAACAGAGACAAGGATAATCCACTGCAAATTGCCTGAGGGCATGGTCTGGCGGAGCTGCCGCCGGAAGAATAAAGCAGGAGGTTCTTGTCCAATTGTGTTTAGCCAATATAATTGTACGAAAGAGCCTTAGTGATTACTTCTTGGTTCGTGAAGAATTTCGCGTAAAATCGGAAAATCCGATTGGGCACAAGCTGCCCCAATCAATTAGTATCGACGCATAAAAATGCGTAAAAGAAAATGGAGGAAACGTAAATGGCTCGTATTGCAGGTGTTGATTTACCGAGAGAAAAACGTGTGGAAATTGGGCTTACCTATGTTTACGGGATTGGAAGAACCAGTTCCAACAAAATCCTGGAAAAAGCAAAGGTTAATCCCGATACCCGTGTCAGAGAGCTGACAGATGATGAAGTTAAGAGAATCAGCGAGGTTATCGAAGCTGATTACATGGTGGAAGGCGACCTTCGGAGAGAAGTTGCCATGAACATCAAGAGACTTCAGGAAATCGGATGTTACAGGGGAATCCGTCACAGGAAAGGTCTGCCTGTACGTGGACAGAACACAAAGACAAACGCAAGAACAAGAAAAGGTCCCAAGCGTACTGTTGCTAACAAGAAGAAATAGTCCGGGACAAAGTGCAGGAAACAATTCATTAAGTTTAAAGAAAGTAGGTTAGTTTAAATGGCAGCAAAAAAAGTTACGAAAAAAGTGACAAAAAGACGTGTCAAGAAAAACGTTGAACGTGGACAGGCACATATCCAGTCTTCATTTAACAACACAATTGTTACATTGACAGACACAGAAGGAAACGCCTTAAGCTGGGCAAGTGCCGGTGGTCTTGGTTTTAGAGGTTCAAGGAAATCTACTCCCTATGCAGCGCAGATGGCAGCGGAATCAGCAGCTAAAGCGGCTATGGTACATGGTTTAAAGACAGTTGACGTTATGGTTAAGGGCCCCGGTTCAGGACGTGAAGCGGCAATCCGTGCTCTTTCCGCGTGCGGACTGGAAGTAACCAGTATCAGGGATGTGACGCCTGTTCCTCATAACGGATGCCGTCCGCCGAAGCGCCGCCGCGTATAGTCGCGAAATATCAAAGCAATATTAACAGTTGGAAGAAGGCGCAGCGCGCTGTAAACAATATCACGGGGAAAGAAAAATGTGTTGCTTTCTTTCCTGTCCGGTCATTATGGAGGTAAAAATAATGGCAGTAAACAGAGTACCTGTATTAAAAAGATGTAGAGCACTTGGCCTTGACCCTGTATTTTTGGGATATGACAAAAAGTCCAACAGAACAAATGCAAGGGCAGGCAAAAAGGTAAGTGAGTATGGTCTTCAGCTCAGAGAAAAGCAGAAAGCCAAATTCATTTACGGCGTACTGGAGAAACCCTTCAGAAATTACTACGAGAAAGCTGACAGAATGAAAGGCATGACCGGTGAAAACCTGATGGTTATGCTTGAGAGCAGACTTGACAGCGTTATTTTCCGTATGGGATTTGCCAGAACAAGAAGAGAAGCAAGGCAGATTGTCGGCCATCAGCACATTCTTGTAAACGGAAAGAGAGTTCAGATTCCCTCTTATTTGATTAAGGCCGGGGATGTGATTGAAATCAGAGAAAAATCCAAGTCTTTACAGAGATACAAGGATATCCTTGAAGTAACAGGGGGAAGACTGGTTCCTGAGTGGCTTGAGGTAGACCAGGAGGCATTAAAGGGAACAGTTAAGAACCTTCCTACGAGAGAAATGATTGATGTTCCTGTAAATGAGATGCTTATCGTTGAGTTATATTCCAAGTAAACATTAAATGCCGCTTGGCGGCGTTCCATCACAGGAATTAGTTTCGTTGTTCGTAAAGGAGGGTATTTGCAGTGTTTGATTTTGAAAGACCAAATATTGAGGTGGCAGAGATATCTGAGGATAAAAAATATGGCAGATTTGTCGTAGAACCTCTGGAAAGAGGCTATGGTATCACCCTTGGCAACTCTCTTAGAAGAATCATGCTTTCATCATTGCCCGGCGCCGCTGTTAGCCAGGTTAAGATTGAGGGCGTGCTTCATGAATTCAGCTCCATTGAAGGCGTTAAGGAAGATGTGGCTGAGATTATTATGAACATCAAGAGCCTTGCCATCAAAAACAACAGTGATACAAACGAGCCGAAGACTGCATATATAGAGTATGAAGGGGAAGGTGTCATCAAGGCATCTGACATTCAGTACGACCAGGATATTGAAATCCTTAATCCTGACCTTACAATTGCGACCTTAAATGGCAAAAATACCAAGCTTTACATGGAACTGACCATCACAAAAGGCAGAGGCTATGTGAGCGCTGATAAGAATAAAGGTGAAGATTTACCTATCGGTGTTATAGCGGTAGATTCCATCTACACGCCTGTTGAGAGAGTGAATGTCACTGTCGAAAACACGCGTGTCGGTCAGATTACAGACTTTGACAAACTGACGCTGGATGTCTTTACAAACGGAACGCTGGTTCCTGACGAGGCGGTCAGTCTGGCTGCAAAAGTACTTAGCGAACATTTAAGCCTTTTCATTGATTTGTCCGAAAACGCCAAGACGGCAGAAGTCATGGTGGAAAAGGAAGAGGATGAAAAAGAAAAGGTACTGGAAATGAGCATTGACGAGTTGGAATTGTCAGTCCGTTCATATAATTGCTTAAAGAGAGCTGGTATTAATACAGTTGAAGAATTGACAAACAAGACTTCTGAGGATATGATGAAAGTCCGCAACCTGGGACGCAAGTCATTGGAGGAGGTTTTAGCGAAACTGAAAGAACTGGGACTGCAGTTAAATCCCAGCGAGGAAGCGTAATCCATTGTGCAGCGCATGGCAGTAAAGCCAAAGAGTATGTCCTGCGTTCTCATAAATGGTTTATATCAGCATTCGGTAAGTAAGTCCAAAGAGCGTAGCCGAATGTACCATGAAGGAGAGGCAAAAGCCACTCCACTGAGAAAGGAGCCGAAAAATGGCAAAATACAGAAAACTTGGGAAAACATCTTCCCAGAGAAAAGCATTACTCAGAAATCAGGTAACCGCTCTTATTTATAAAGGGAAAATCATTACCACACAGGCCAGAGCAAAGGAAGTTCAGAAAATTGCTGACGGACTTATCGCCCTTGCCGTAAAGGAAAGAGATAACTACGAGATGGTTAAGGTTTCCGCTAAAGTTCCCTTAAAAGATAAGGACGGAAAGAGAGTAAAAGAAGTAGTAGACGGAAAAAAAGTTACGAAGTATGAAATCGTAGAGAAGGAAATCAAGAAGGATATGCCTTCCAGACTGCATGCAAGACATCAGCTTCTCAAGGTTTTATATCCTGTGACGGAAGTTCCCGCTACAAAGGCCGGAAGAAAGAGAGGCACAAAGAAAGTAGATTTGGTTGCCAAGCTTTTTGACGAGTACGGTCCTAAATATGCAAACCGCAACGGCGGTTACACAAGAATTATCAAAATCGGACAGCGCAAAGGCGACGGAGCACTGGAAGTAGTTCTTGAGTTAGTTTAAAAGACTTTTACCCCGCATGAAAATGCGGGGTTTTTGCTTCATTGTTATACAAAAAAACGGCCTGCTATAAGCAGGCCGCCGTTTTATCCTCTTTACTTCAATAATTAAATTTAGTTATAATTATCGATGCAGGGCTGGAACATATCCTTGCTTACTCCGCAGAGGGGGCAGCACCAGTCGTCCGGAATATCTTCAAAAGCGGTTCCAGGAGCGATTCCATGTTCAGGGTCGCCTTTTTCAGGGTCATAGGTATATCCGCAGGGATTGCAAAAATATTTCTTCATTTCAGATTTCTCCTTTCAGTATATGCATATTTAAGATATATGAAAAAATTCAGAAAAATATTCTTAGCTGAAATATCTCTTAAGAAGTCCTTCAAATGCCTTGCCGTGTCTTGCCTCGTCACGAGCCATCTCATGTACGGTGTCATGGATTGCGTCAAGATTTGCTGCTTTAGCTCTCTTTGCAAGGTCGAATTTGCCGGCTGTTGCACCGTTTTCAGCTTCCACTCTCATCTCGAGATTCTTCTTTGTGGAATCGGTAACAACTTCGCCTAACAGCTCTGCAAATTTAGCGGCATGTTCTGCCTCTTCGTAAGCAGCTTTTTCCCAGTAGAGTCCGATTTCAGGATAACCTTCTCTGTGTGCAACTCTTGCCATTGCAAGATACATACCAACTTCTGTACACTCACCGTTGAAGTTTGCGCGAAGGTCAGCCATAATATCCTCGCTTACACCCTTGGCAACGCCTACCACATGCTCGGCAGCCCAGCTCATCTCGCCGCCCTGAGCGGTGAATTTCTCAGCGGGAGCGTTACATACAGGACACTTCTCCGGTGCCGCGTCTCCTTCGTGAACATAGCCACATACCTGACATACAAATTTCATAATTCTTTTCTCCTTTTCTTTATAAAAATAATTTCATCAAATGCAGTCCGCGTCGCAGATTGACATTTGTTGTTTACTGCAGCTTTCGCAATGGCCGTAAAAATAGGTGGTCTGTCCTTTGATATCGCCTTTAAAACTCTTGCGGGCATTTTCGATTATATGTTCCATAAAAGGAAAGTCAAAATCGGAAACCTCTCCGCATTCCAGGCAGACAAAGTGATAATGGGGCGAAGTGTCATAATCAAAATGGTCCGCGCCGTCTCCTATCCTGAGCCTTGCAATCTCACCGATATCGGCAAGCAAAGTCAGATTCCGGTACACTGTTCCCAGACTGATATTGGGAAAAGATTTGCGCACATTCATATAGACGACATCCGCAGTAGGATGGTCTTTTCTTGTGGACAAAAATTCTTTTATGGAATCCCGCTGTTTGCTATGCTTTAAATTCATACTTATTCCTTAGTTTAAAATAGTAATCATTACTGATATTATATTCCTTTTAGCGGGAAAGTCAAGGCAATTTATAAATTTTTTATAGTTTCATGGATTCTTTAATAAGCCGCCCTCTACGCTATGTGGTATAATCTTCATAAAGGACAAAGCCGGGCTGCATGCCCTGCCTGCCCTGACAGGGAGAATTACCATGAAATTTAAAACCAGAATAATCATCACTTTTTTGACAATAATTCTGCTTCCGCTGGTGCTTGCCAGTACCGCGTTTTTAGTTATCGGAGGAGCGCTTATCCATGAGATGGAGGAATACGGGTTCCGCAATGAGGATTACAACATGCTCATTGACCCTACGCACGCTTCCCGGGTAATTTCCAGTGAAATATTTCAGCAGGCAGAGGAACTGCTGAGAGAGAATACGGAAGGACTGGAAAACATGGATGTTCTTTCGGACATCAACGAAAAGATTGAAAACAAATCTTCTTATATCATTGTTCGCAGAAACAATCAAATTTATTACACCGGAAACGAATTGGCCGCAGAGCAGATTTTTGACAGACTTCCGGAATTTGAAGGAAAAGAGATTAATCAGGAGCTGGAAGAAAGCCTGTACTTTGACGATATGAAAAAGCTGGTAAGGCAGATGGACTTTTACTTTGCAAACGGCGACGAGGGAAGCCTTTTTGTGATTTCCCGAATGAACTCCATTTTGTCGAAAAGGCTGTTCATTGATATGGCGATTGCCATTATGGTTATCCTTATATTTACCAGTATGTTTCTGACGAACTGGATTAGCCGGGGCGTTTTTATCCCGATTAACCAGCTAAACATTGCCATGCAGAATATTGCGGAAGGAAATCTGGAATACATGCTTCCGGACAATGGAGAGGGGGAGATTGGAGAGCTTTACCGGAATTATGAGGATATGAGACTGCGCCTTAAAGAATCGACGGATGAAAAGATTTTTGCGGAAAAGCAGAACAAGGAGCTGGTCAGCAACATTTCCCACGATTTAAAGACGCCCATCACCGCGATAAAAGGCTATGTGGAAGGAATTATGGACGGTGTGGCGGATACGCCTGAAAAAATGGACAAATATATCAGAACCATCTATAATAAAGCTAACGATATGGACCGCCTGATTAATGAGCTGACGGTGTATTCCGGGATTGATTCCAACAGGATTCCCTATCATTTCCACAGAATCAATGTTTCGGAGTATTTCGGCGATTGTATTGAGGAAGTGGGACTTGATTTGGAGTCTAAAAACATATCCCTTGATTATTCCAATCTGGCAGCGCCGGGGACGGTGATTATTGCGGACCCGGAGCAGTTAAAGCGGGTGGTAAATAATATTATCAGCAACAGCGTCAAATATCTGGATAAACCCAAAGGGGAAATTGATATCCGTATTCTGGATGAGATAGACGCCATACGCGTTGAGATTGAGGACAACGGAAAAGGGATTGCGGCCAAGGACCTGCCAAAGATATTCGAGCGCTTTTTCCGGACGGACGCGTCACGAAATTCTTCGCAGGGAGGAAGCGGTATCGGTCTTTCCATCGTGAAAAAAATTGTGGAGGACCATGGAGGCTATATCTGGGCAACCAGTAAAGAAGGCGAAGGCACCTGTATGCACTTCGTTATAAGAAAATATCAGGAAGCGGAATAAACACAGCGGGAGGAAAGGAAGATGAGCAGAATTTTAATTATTGAGGACGAAGAGGCAATCGCAGATTTGGAGAAAGATTATTTAGAGCTCAGCGGATTCGAGGTACAGATTCGGAATCAGGGGGACGAGGGACTTCAGGCCGCTCTGTCGGAAAAATTTGATTTGATTGTGCTTGATTTGATGCTGCCGGGTATGGACGGGTTTGAAATCTGCAAGCGGATTCGCGAGGATAAAAATATTCCGATTATCATGGTATCGGCCAAAAAGGATGATATCGATAAAATAAGAGGGCTTGGCCTTGGGGCGGACGATTATATGACAAAGCCTTTCAGTCCCAGCGAGCTTGTTGCCAGAGTAAAAGCGCATATGGCAAGATATGACAGGCTGGTGGGCTCCAATCAAAAGAACAACGATATTATTGAAATCCGTGGAATCCGCATTGACAAGACAGCCAGAAGGGTTGTGGTGGACGGAGTGGAGAAAGCGTTTACCGGCAAGGAGTTCGACCTTCTGACATTCCTTGCGGAGCATCCCAATCATGTGTACACAAAGGAAGAGCTTTTCAGGGAAATCTGGGACATGGATTCCATTGGCGATATTGCCACCGTGACGGTGCATATCAAAAAGATACGGGAAAAAATAGAATATGATTCCGCAAAGCCTCAGTATATTGAGACGATTTGGGGAGTGGGTTACCGGTTTAAGGTGTAATAAATTACAGATGATATTTTATAATATATTGCGGCCGAAGGGCCGGGGATGGGATATTCTGTGTTAAAGAACATTATTTATGAGGATGAACATATCATAGTGGTTTTTAAGCCGGCGGGAATCGCCACCCAGACAGCCAGATGCGGCCAGCAGGATATGGTGAGCGAGCTGAAAAACTACCTGTTTCAGAAGTCCGGTGCGGGAAAGGGAGAACCCTATCTGGGAGTGGTGCACAGACTGGACCAGCCGGTGTCGGGGCTTTTGGTGTTTGCCAGAACCAGGCAGGCCGCTTCGGAGCTTGGCAGGCAGCTTCAGAACGATAAACTGAAGAAGAACTACTATGCGGTAGTCTGCGGAAGGCCGGTAAAAGAGTCCGGCAGGCTGGAAAACTATCTTTACAAGGACGGCAAAACCAATCACTCCATAGTGGCGGATAAAAACACGCCGGGAGCCAAAAAAGCGGTTTTGGATTATCAACGGGTGAATACCCTTATGGTACTGGAGGAAAGTATGGAGAAGGAAGCGGAGATTTCTCTGATAGACGTTTCTCTGCTTACAGGACGCCACCACCAAATCAGGGTTCAGCTTTCCCATGCGGGAATGCCGATTCTTGGCGACGGAAAGTACGGAAGTCCCATATCAAGGGAGCTTGGCCGGATAACGGGTTGTAAAAGCGTGGCCCTGTGCGCATACAGGCTCGGCTTTTGGCATCCTTTGACAAAGAAAGCGCTCTCCTTCGAAAAGAAGCCGGAGGAAGAAATTTTCCTTCCATTCTTTACCACGGAAATTTAGAAAAATACAATTCATATTTCAGGTGAAATTACCCATACTAGCAATAGCGTTTGAAGCAATCTGGCAAAGTGTGGGTGATTTTTATTATGTTAAAAGTAAATTTAACAAATACAGGAAGAAAATATCTTGTGGCGGCAGTGGTGAGCGTACTGGTATATCTGGCGATGAAGTACCTCAGCCCGATTGCATCGCCTTTTATTTTGGCCTTTTTATTGGCCGGCCTTTTAAATCCGCTGGTTCGGATGCTTCACAAAAAGATAAAAATCCGCAAGCCGGTTCTGGCCGGCCTTATTTTATTTCTTGTCAGCATTCTGCTTATAGTGCTGGTGTGGGCGCTGATGGTAACGCTTCTTACAAACGGCGGAAGGCTGGCAGGGGAACTGCCGGATTATCAGGAGGAATTTGGTCTTTTGCTGGGGGATTGCTGTAATAT
This sequence comes from uncultured Lachnospiraceae bacterium, assembly GCA_947063675.1. Taxonomy (GTDB): domain Bacteria; phylum Bacillota; class Clostridia; order Lachnospirales; family Lachnospiraceae; genus Suilimivivens. The sequence goes on from CAMSTM010000004.1 coordinate 35,477, forward strand.
GATGGAGCGGCAGTTCGGAGTGGACGGCGTTCAGATTGAAAAGTTTGTGTTGGAGCAGGTAAATATATTTATCGAAAATCTGGAGGTAAAAGTACTGCCCGCCATTATGGGGAAATCCATGGATTATGCAAAAAATATCATAAGCTTTGTGAGTTTCTTTGTCGTGATGCTGATTGCGGTACTGCTCATTATGAAAGATTATGACAGGGTTATGGCAAAGCTGCGGGATGAGGAAGAGCTGCAGGGAGTAAGGGAAGTCGGAAAAAAGGTGATTCTCTATGTCAGGACATTTATAAAGGCTCAGATAATTATATTGTGCATTATCAGTACCGTGTGCGCGGCTGCACTGGCGCTTATGGGTATGCAGGGAGGCATCTTTTACGGCATTCTGACGGGAATCATGGATATGCTTCCTTTTATCGGTACGGGCATTATGCTGGTTCCGCTGGCACTGTTTCGCTTAATAAACGGAAGTTACCTGCAGGCGGTTTTATGCCTGTGCCTGTATGCAGTCTGCGCGCTGATTCGGGAGTTTTTGGAGCCAAAACTGATAGGAGAGCGGATAGGCGTGTGGCCTGTGGGCATTTTGTTTGCGGTATTTGCAGGCATCCATCTTTTCGGCGTGTGGGGAATTATCAAAGGACCGTTATCGCTGGTGATTATCTGCGAAACAAGCAAATACTGGTGGGGAAAGCTGGAGGAAGCGGAAAAATAATAACGGTAAAGAAGAAAGGCGAAAGAAAAACAAAAGAGAAACGATAGGCAGGGTATTTGCAGGTAAAGGATTTCCCTGTTATACTGTAAAAGTAGTTTCATAAAATGGCTTAAGGGAAGAGGATAAGCGGTGGATAATCAGGAAAAGAAGGGATTTCCCGGAAAGTTTTTTCATAATAAAACGGGACTGAAGGCATGGGGAGAGCTGTTTTGTACGGCTTATCTGTTGCTGATGTTCGGCGTGTATCCTTTTTATATGGAGCAGGGATACGTGGACATCGGGGAGGCAAAGTACCGGTTTTTTATCTACTGCTCGCTGGCAGCGCTGGCCATCCTGGGAACCATCGGGGCGTGCCGTTATGCGAAAGTGTTGGGACAAAGGATAAAGAGGTGTGAGCCCTATCTGTTTTGCTGGGAGAATGTGACGGCTACGGATTTGTTTGTACTGTTATACGCCACGGAACTTTTTATCTCCTACGCGCTGTCCGGCTATCGTGAGGAAGCGCTCTGGGGCACGGAGGGGTGGCATATCGGACTTGTTCCCCTGCTTACCCTGTGCGGCCTTTACTTTTTAATATCTCGTTTTTTTGACGGTAGGGCGCTTGTCTGGTATGTAAGCGTGGCGGCGTCAGGGACAGTGTTTGTGCTGGGAATCCTGGACCGGTTTTCCGTTCACCTGATTCCTCTTAAAATCAGACAGCCGGCATTCATTTCCACCCTGGGAAACATCAACTGGTTTTGCGGATATTTAACGGTGCTTGCGCCGATTGGCATTTACATATTTTTGTTTTCGGAAAAAAATGCGGAAAGCGGTGGCAGCGGTTCCTCTTTCGGACGGAGAGGAAAAAAGTGGTTTGCGGCATGTTATGTGGTAATTGCCTTTATGGCGGGATTCTGTCAGGGCAGCAGCAGTATCTTTGTGTTTTTTGCCGCACTGTTTTACATATTGTTGTGGATGGCAGTGGAAAAAAGAGCGTGGTTTGCAAACTGGTGCCTGCTGGCCGGTCTTTGGGGATTTGCGGCGCAGCTTGTGAGAGCCATGCGGATTCTGATGCCGGGACGGTATAACTATGAGACGGACAACTGGTGCGCTTATCTGACCGACTCCAATATAACGCTGCTGATGGGAGCGGCGGCGTTTTTGTGCTTTGCATGGATGAAAAAAAGAGAAGCCGCCGGAGAAAAAAGAGCGGCCGGCGAGGCCGAATACGCCAGCATAATAAAGACGGTACGCAGAGTAATGGCGGTCACGCTGGCGGCAGGTATATTTCTGTGGCTGGGATTGATTTGTTTTTTTACACTAAGGGGAAACGCTAACCAGTTCTTTGACGGCGCCTTTTACTTCGATGAACACTGGGGAAACGGAAGGGGAGCGGCGCTGAAAGCCGGGGCAGAGATGTATGTCCAAATGCCTTTCGGAAAAAAGGTTATCGGCACAGGGCCGGACTGTTTTTCCGCCTATGCCTATTCGCTGCCTAAGACAGCAGGGAGCCTGAGGGAAAGTTTTGGCGCCGACAGGCTCACAAACGCCCACAATGAGCTTCTGACCGGTCTTGTGAACACGGGAATAGCGGGCGTTATTTTATATTTGGGAATCTTTGGCTCATTTATTTTAAGGCACGCAAAGAAAGGAACTTTCTTTTCCCGCATGGCGATTGTCTGTATTTTCTGCTATCTGGCGCATAATATGGTGAGCTTTGCCCAGGTGCTGAATGTGCCTTTTGTGTTTTGGGTTATGGCGATGGGGGAGAGGCAGAAGCGGGAATGAAAAACAGTGATAAGGCTCAGATAGCTAAGAGTATATATGGGGTTAATTATCAGATTATGGATAGCTGGCTAAGGTGCCTTACAGATTTGCGCAATCGCTGCGCCCATTACTCCCGATTGTATTATTGGATTTTTCCGGCAATTCCAAAGATGCCGTCAGGTGAAAAACACGTCTACACAAGACGTTTATTTTCCCAGATACTTATGCTTAAATTTATGTATCCCGATAAAGAAAAATGGGACGATGAGTTTTTTAAACCGATGGTCAAAATGATAAATAAATATAAAGGAGATATCTCTCTGAAGCATCTGGATTTTCCATACAATTGGAAGTCTATGGTGAAACAGTAAATAATTAATGAAATGTTACCAGCCCTTTAATATTAATTAGCATTTCACCAAAGCCTGTGGTAAGATAGAAAAAAATACCTCAGGAGGTGCAAGCATGAACGAAAGCCCGGAGTCTGTTTCAATTATAGGAGGTGCGGACGGCCCCACCGCAGTTTTTCTGGCGGGAAAGATGGGGGGCGGTTTTAAAACAGGAATCATTATCTTTGTGACAGCCATGCTGATACTGGCGGCGGTGATGGTTCTGTGGAAACCTGGCGTGAAAACGAAATACCGGTTTATCAGGCTGTCTGCGGGGAATCTGCTAATCCACCTCATGGACGGCCTTGTGACCTTTGTGAATACGCCGGATTTGGCGAGGGAGGGAAATATTCTGGTGAGCAGATTCGGTTTTGGATGGGGAGCGCTGTTTACGGCCAATCTTTTGGGATTTTTGCTGGTGGTACTGATGGCGTGGAATTTTAACAGGTATGAATATCCCAGGATTCCCTCAAAAAGCGTTTTTGATTATTATATGAAGCTGTTTTATGGGGAAAATTATAAGCCCTCCTGGTTCTGGTTCAAATTTTGCAAAAAGTTCCGGCCCATGTTTGCTCTTGTGAGTTATGCCGCTTACTGGGGGCTGACTGCGGGAGCGCCGGTGTTCGTGATTGGATGGCTGCTCCATATGGCGGGCATTTATCCTTTCTGGTTCAGCAGTACTAAAATAGCATGCGTTGTTTATGTGGCGGTGGCATTCGGATGTATTTATAAGTGGGCAAGGGACGGATATAAATTGAGCGGCGGCTGTGTGCCGGAGGCGGAAAAAGGAGGAGACAGATGAGATATCAGGTTTACGCGGGGGCTTATACGGATAAGGAAAATCAGGACGGTATTTTCCAGTTGGAGTTGGATACAGAGAAAGAAACGCTGCGGATTGTTCGGACTTACCGGGAATGCGACAGCCCGTCCTTTCTTGCAGTAACGCCGGATTATCTTTATGCGGTCAGTGAACGTGAGGACAGTAATGAGGGAATGGTCAGCGCCTACCGGAGAAACCGGGAAAACGGGGAACTGCATTTTATCAATTCTATTGTTACCCGGGGGACTGCCATGTGCCATATTAATGTGTGGCCGGACGGACGGTATTTTTCCGCGGCAAATTATATGAGCGGAAGCGTCTTTACAGGAAAGATTCGGGAGGACGGTTTCCTTGGCGGAGTATGCGCGTTCTGCCAGCATGAGAGCACAGGAGCGGGGGCAAATCCCGTCAGACAGGACGGGCCTCACGTGCACTGTACGCAGTTGTCAGAGAACGGCAGAAGGCTATATGTGGCGGACCTTGGGCTTGACAGGGTATTTTGCTACGATATCGGGAAAGACGCCTCATTGACGCCGGCAAAAGAGAGAGCGCAGATTCATCTTCCGGCGGGGGAAGGGCCCCGGCATCTGGTTTTCAGAAATCAGGGGAGATTTTTATATCTGACGGCGGAGCTTGGAAATAAGGTGTTTGTGTATGAGACAAAAGACGGCGGAGAGACTTATGAAAATATTCAAACGGTGAGTACGCTGCCGGACGGGTATAAGGGAGAGAATACTGCGGCGGATATTCATTTTTCCAGGGACGGGAGATTTCTCTATGTCTCCAACCGGGGAATGGACAGCATTGCGCTGTACGAGGCGGATAAGGAAAGCGGTCTCATCGAAACAAGAGGGGTTTACGAGGCTTTTGGGCGGTGTCCGAGGAATTTTTGTATTACGCCGGATAACGGATATGTGCTGATTGCCAATCAGGAGAGCGGGAATGTGGCTCTGTGTAAAAGAGATATTTCTGCCGGCGGGATATGCGGAAAAGCGGATGAGGTGAGGATTCCGCGGGTGGCTTTTATTACTGTTGCGGAATAGTCAAAACGGCGGCGGGGAACCAGTTATTGCTTAATCTTGCGCTGATAATTCTCTGACTGATGGAATATACCAGTCACATTAACAATATTGCCTTTCACATTGAAAACAACGATAAGTTCATTTGTGGAACAATTGCCTCATGGCAATCTTTACTTGCCAAATATGTATTGCTGCTGAGTGGAAATTGAAGAGGATTTTCTTCCAGACGCCCATACACATTTTCAATTCCACTCAGCAGATGTTGGGCGGCCAGCTCATTTTTCAATCTAAATAACAGGTGATATATAAGCTGGTCAAGCAATTTGTCAGCATACTCTGTGATAATCAGCTTATAAGCCATATTTTGCCCTCATTTCTGTCAGAGCAGTTCTGGCATCTTTTATCTGTCCAGTTTCCAGTTGTTTTTCAGATATTTCAATATCTCTATACATAGAAAGCCGTTTCATGATATTTTCATATATTTCCATGCTCATGATTACCATGTCTCCATATCCATTTTTTGTAATGTAAATGGGTTCATCGGCTTTATGGCACATATCAGAAATCTCTGATGTATTTTTCAAATCTTTGACAGGTATAATTTGTGGCATTATATCAACTTCCTTTTGGGATAAATTATACCATAATATTGTCATTTTCTCAATCAGTTTTTCAGATAATGCATTTTCTCGGATAAATGGATAAGGATGCGGAAACAGGAGAAGAAAGTAAATTGAAAGATTCTGCTGCAAGGATATAAAGAAGATATACAAAATTGCTATATTATACAGCAAAAGCCGGCTTTTACAGCTGCGATACTGCCGGGCAAAAGGGGGAGGAACAAAAGGATGAAATATCGAATGCTTCTGGTGGAGGACGACGACCGGATAAGAGAGATAGTGGAGGATTACTTTTCGGCCCATAAAAATATTCCAGGAGCCAGAAATCTGGGGGAAGAGGATGAGATTACCGTTATCAGTGCAAAAGACGGAGACGAGGGGCTTGTGCGGATTGCGGAGGGAGGAGATATGAAGATGGGAAAACACAGAAAAAAGAAGGTAAGCTTTGGAAGAATCTGGATTGCAATCGCCCTTCCGGTAGTTGCCCTTACAATAATTGCACTGGCAATTATGTCAGAGCTGCTGCTCACGGCGCTGTTTATACAGGAGGAGCCTCTGGCATCCGAAGTTGCCTATGAGACTGCCCTGCGCTTAAAGGAGAGAGAGTTGTCATCCCCTAAGGGATGCTCGGATATTCTTAATCTGGAAAAAAGTCAGATGGTGGCGGTTTTATATGATGAACAGGGAAATCGACTGGTGAGTCGGATATAAGCGGGTATGGTAACCGGCGGCATATTGGAAAAGAAAATTACAGCATTCTTTTAAACCGGCTGAAAGAAATCCCGATGACCGACCGTCGGGAGAGAGCGGGGATAGAAGGCGTGGATTTATTCGGCGTCTCTTTATGAGGAGCGGATTCTGGCGGAGGAGTACTACAGAAATACGTCGAATGCGCTGGCTCATGATTTGAAAACGCCGCTGATGGCAATATCAGGATATGCAGAGATTATGCAGGAGGATATGTACTCTGAAAAGCGAAATTATTATGCGGAGGGGATTTTAAAAAGTGTATCGGTGATGTTTTCTATTATAGAAAACATACTGGAGCTTGCCAGACTGGAAAATCTGCGAATGCTTCTGGCCAGGGAGAACATTATCCTGCCAGAGCTGATAAAGGAGGTTATGAAACAGTTTCAGGTGGAAATCCGGTTGAAGGAGCTTAAGGTTTCTCTGGAAGGAGAGGAGGACGGCTTACGCATCTGGGCGGACAGGTCTTTGATGAAAAGGGCACTGGAAAATCTGATTGGCAATGCAGTAAAATATACGCCAAAGGGGCATGAAATTATAGTAACGGAAAATATGAAATGCTGTGAGATTAAGAACACGGGTGTTATGATTCCGGAAGATAAGCTGCCTTATGTGTGGGAGCCTTTTATAAAGGGGGAAATCGCAAGAACGGAAATAAACGGAACGGGAATCGGGCTTACGATTGAAAAGGAAATTATGGATTTGCACGGATTTAACTGTGAAATCAAAAACGGAGATAACTGCGTAATCATGACAATAGATTTCGGGGAGCCGCGGGGAAGTAAGGGCGTCGGATAAAGAGACACAGATTACATAAAGAGGTCAAAATCAACATATAAGAAAGTCAAAAACAGGATTGCCCCCGAAAGCGGAAACAGTTACAATGAAAGTAACTAAAATGCGAAGAGGCATGGCAATGTCTTAAGCGTAACGAAATCAGGAGGATAAGAACATGGAGAAATGGACACGCGCCTTATATCAGCCGGGACTTCCTTTAGGGGAAAACGGGGAAAGGCTCACAGGCTCAAAGGGGCATATCGAGCTTTCGAAGGAAGCGGCAAAGGAAGGTATGGTGCTGCTTAAAAACAGAGGGAACATTCTGCCTCTTAAGAGGGGAGCGAAGGTTGCGCTCTTTGGCAAGGGCACTTTTGACTATGTAAAGGGCGGCGGCGGAAGCGGCGATGTGACGGTGGCTTATATCCGCAATCTGTACGAAGGATTGAAGCTGCAAAAAGATAATATCAGCATATTTGAGCCGTTATGCGATTATTACAGAAAAGATGTGGAGAAGCAGTATGCTGAAGGGAATGTTCCGGGTATGACCGTGGAGCCGGAAGTGCCGGAGGATTTGCTTGCCCTTGCAAAGGCTTATACGGACACGGCAATCATTTCCATCTGCCGTTTTTCCGGGGAAGGCTGGGACAGAAAGAGTGTTATCGACACGGAAAACAAGAACATGTGGGACGACGAGCGGCGCATGACGGAGCTTTCCGCAAAGATTTTTGCCGACGGCGACTTCTGCCTTTCCAGGGAAGAGGCGGCTATGGTAGATGCCGTGAAGAAGAATTTTGCACATGTGATTGTGGTTATGAACGTTGGCGGCATGGTTGACACCTCATGGTTTGTGGACGAGGACGCTATCGGAGCGGTTTTAATGGCATGGCAGGGCGGTATGGAAGGCGGTCTGGCGGCTGCGGAGCTGCTTGTGGGAAAAGGAAACCCTTCAGGAAAGCTTTCCGATACCTTTGCAAAGACGCTGGAGGATTATCCATCCACCTACAATTTCCATAAGTCCAGAGACTACGTGGATTACACGGACGACATTTATGTGGGGTATCGTTACTTTGAAACTGTACCCGGCGCTGCGGAAAAGGTAAATTATCCCTTTGGTTTCGGCCTGTCCTACACCACTTTTAAAGTAAAGGCAAAAGACGCCAAAGTGAAAAAGGGAAACATCAGTGTGGAAGTGCATGTGACCAATACCGGAAGCGTTGCGGGAAAAGAAGTGGTACAGGTTTATTTCGAGGCTCCTCAAGGAAAACTCGGAAAGCCCAAAAAGCAGCTCATTGCTTTTGCAAAGACAAGACTTCTTGCGCCGGGAGAGACGCAGAGAGTTTATTTAAGCTTCCCTGTGGAGGAAATGGCCTCCTACGACGACCTGGGCAAGGTACAGAAGTCTGCCTTTGTACTGGAAAAGGGAGAGTATCTTTTCCATGTGGGAACCTCGGTCCGGGATACAAAGGAGCTGGATTTGACCTATACGGTGGAGGAAGACGTTGTGGTGCGGCAGCTTGAAAGCCGTCTGGTTCCGTCTTCCCTTGCAAAGAGAATGCTTTCTGACGGAAGCTATGAGGAACTGCCTGTGACTGAGGCAAACGACCCCGATTCGGGGGAACTGGAAAGAATTTCCAAGGATTTGCTGGAAGGCTACGCGCCGGCTGTCAGGGAAAGAGAACGCTTCCAGCTCTGGAAAGAGCCCTATAAAGCCGGGGTACATACTTTGATGGAGGTTGTGGAAGGAAAACTTTCCGTGGATGAATTTCTGGCTCAGTTAACGGATGAGGAAATGGCGCATATTCTGGGCGGCCAGCCCAATATGGGGGTTGCCAATACTTTCGGATACGGCAATCTGCCCGAGTACGGGGTGCCCTCCATTATGACGGCCGACGGCCCCGCAGGACTTCGTATCGCGCCCCAGTGCGGCGTGAACACCACATGCTGGCCCTGCTCCACCCTTCTTGCGTGCAGTTGGAACGCGGAAGTGATTGAAGCCGTAGGCGCGGCAGGCGGAGCGGAAGTGAAGGAAAACAACATTGCCATGTGGCTGACTCCGGCAGTCAATATTCACAGAAGCCCTCTGTGCGGCAGGAACTTTGAATACTATTCGGAAGACCCTTATCTTGCCGGAAAACTGGCAAGCGCAATGGTAAAGGGCATTCAGTCCAACCATGTGGGCGCGACCGTAAAACATTTTGCTTTCAACAATAAAGAAACTAACCGTAAAAACAGCGATTCCAGAGTATCGGAACGCGCGGCAAGGGAGATTTATCTGAAAGCCTTTGAGATTATTGTGAAGGAATCCGACCCTTGGTCGATTATGACTTCCTACAACATTATCAACGGCCACAGGGCTTCCGAAAGCGTGGACCTGCTGGAAGGGATTCTCAGAAATGAATGGGGATATGAAGGCTGCGTGACTACGGACTGGTGGACCTGCGGCGAGCATTACAAGGAAGTAAAGGCCGGAAATGATGTGAAGATGGGGTGTGGTTATCCCGAGCGTCTGCTCATGGCTCTTGAGAAGGGCTGCCTTACCAGAGAGGAAATGCACGCCTGCGCAAAGAGGATTATCAATCTGATTCTGAAAATAGACTGAGAATGTCTGCGGATGTCTGAAACGGACAGGAATTTTGTGAAAGAGCAAGCACATGTCTGAACAGGATTATTTTAAAAGCGCGCTGGCCGACTTTACCTTTGAGGCGGCCAGCGGCGGCGCAATCCGTCATCTGGCGGATTTGGGATACACGGTAAAACAGATTACGGAGCAGCTCTCGTTTCCCACCCCTTACCGGCGGGTACAGAAAGCGGTCCGGGAGCGGCTCCTTGAAACCGGCGTTCTGCTTTCACAGGAGCCGGGAAGCGGCAGGGGAAATGCCCCGTCTTCGGTTTACGTGGTGGATTACGACAAATACGGCCGAACCAGCTTCCGGCGGGCAAGGGCATCAGAGGAAACGCCGGAAAAGATACTCTGGCGGGAGCGGACCTTTGATGATAAAAAAGACGGGAGGCTGGCTGGGTATCTTGCGGAAAAGTGCGGGGAAAACGGGGAGGAGAAGTCCTTTGTTTTCTGCGATTTCGGGTTAAAGATGGAAAAAGAGCCGGCCTTGTTTGAAAGGACCGTGCAGGTTCTTGACGAGAGGGCAAGAGATTATATTTACGGGCTTTTTCAGGGGCAAAGAGCCTGCTACCACAGACTGAACGGGCGTATGCGGGAGATTGTGGCAGCGCTGTATGAGAAAGAAGAATATCACAGTACATGTTATTTTATAAAGACACAGGAGAAGGTTGTCTTTTGAGAAAGAAACATGGTTATAAAAATGGAGGAAAAAGCAATGAGCAGAGTAATAAAAGAGAGAAGCTTTACGGGAACTAAGAGTCCGGAGCCTCAGCCCTACGAGGCGCCTCACCGGGAGCTGGCGAGGAAGGCGGCCCGCGAGGGAATTGTTCTTCTGAAAAATGAAGGCCATGTGCTTCCCTTAAAGGAAGCAGGGTGGCTCTTTTCGGCGCGGGCGCGGGAAAGACCATGAAGGGCGGCACCGGTTCCGGCGATGTGAACGAAAGGGAGGCTGTTTCCATTTATCAGGGAATGGTGAACGCGGGATTTCAGATTACCACAGCAGACTGGGTAAAAGAATATGATAAAATTTATGACGACGCGCGGATTGCATGGCGTGACGAGATAGTTGCAAAGGCAGCCGGCAACGCCATGAAGTTTTTCAACGTTTATTCGTCGATTCCTTTCTATCCTCCCACGGGACCGAAGGCGGAAAAGACAGATACGGATACCGCAATTTATGTCATCAGCCGGATTGCCGGAGAAGGCAGCGACCGCTTCAATAAGGCGGGAGATTATTATCTGACAGATGAAGAAAAGGAAATGCTGAAGGATATCTGTGAGAATTATGAAAAAGTTATTGTTGTGGTAAACACCGGCGGTCTGGTGGATTTATCCTTTATGGACGAGTATGACAACATCCGCGGACTTCTTTATATTGTGCAGCCGGGTATGGAGGGCGGAAACGCGTTTGCCGATGTGATAAGCGGAAAGGTCAGTCCAGGCGGAAAGCTTACGGACAGTTGGGCTTTTTCCTATGAGGATTATCCCAATTCCGGGACATTTTCCCATAATAACGGCAATGTGGACGACGAATATTACGAGGAAGGCATTTACGTGGGCTACCGCTATTTTGACGCTTTCGACGTGCCGGTGCGCTACGGCTTCGGCTATGGAATTTCCTATACGGATTTTCAGGTGGAAACATTGAGCGTTTCCGTGGAAGGCAAGGAAAAACCGGAAGTGAACGTGCTGGTTAAAGTGACGAATACGGGGAAAGAATACAGCGGCCGGGAAGTGGTTCAGGTTTATGTGTCTGCTCCGGAAGGAAAACTGGAAAAGGAATACCGCAGACTTTGCGGCTTTGCCAAGACAAAAGAACTCGCGCCGGGAGAGAGCGGAGAGCTGACGGTCAGCTTCCCCGTCTACCGGATGGCTTCTTACGAGGAAAGCACGGCGGAATGGGTATTGGAAGCAGGCGCTTACGGCGTTTGGGTGGGCAATTCCCTTGGAGAAAGCAGGCTTTCGGGAATGCTGCAGCTTGCAGAGAGAAAGACGCTTGTAAAGGTGGACAATATCTGCCCGCTGAAGGCCGAACTGAAAGAACTTTCCCTTTCGGAGGAGAAACGCAAAGCCCGCTATGAGGCATGGGTACAGGAAGGAAAAGAAAAAGGGCTTTCTATGACGGAACTTAATCTGTCGGCGGTTACAACCGAAGTGATTGATTATGCGGACGCGCCGGAAGACGCGGAGGAAGAGGCCGTTAAATTAGTGGATAAGCTGACCGTGGAACAGATGATTCTGCTTGCCACTGGCGACCCGGGGAAGGGACAGGGAAGCAACCTGGGAGCTGCGGGTATTTCCGTTCCGGGCTCGGCGGGGGAAACCAGTTCCTGCGCAAGAGAGCAGGGCATTGCAAGTATTGTCCTGACAGACGGACCGGCAGGACTCCGTTTGAACTCCACCTACTACGTAAAGGACGGACAGATTGTGAAGCTGCCTTTTGAGGCAAGCGTGGAGCATGGAATTTTCGCGCCGGATAAAGAATATGAGGGTGAGAAATATTATCAGTACTGCACGGCAATTCCCGTGGGAGCCTTGCTGGCACAGAGCTGGGACGAGGAGCTGATTGAGGAAGTGGGAAAAATCATGGGCGACGAGATGATTCGCTTCAGCACCGATTTGTGGCTGGCGCCGGGAATGAATATCCACAGAAATCCTCTCTGCGGCAGAAACTTCGAATATTATTCGGAAGACCCGCTGGTAAGCGGAAAGATTGCGGCGGCCATGACGAGAGGCGTCCAGAGCGTGGCCGGATGCGGAACGACGATTAAGCATTTTGCCTGCAACAATCAGGAGGACAACAGAAAGGGAAGCAACAGCATCCTTTCCGAGCGCGCGTTGCGTGAGATTTACTTAAAAGGCTTTGAAATCGCGATTAAGGAATCCCATCCGCTGTCCATTATGACAAGCTACAACCTGATTAACGGCGTCCATGCCGCGAACAATTACGACCTCTGCACGAAAGCGGCAAGAAAAGAGTGGGGATTCGACGGCGCGATTATGACCGACTGGACCACCACCGAGAACGATAAGGACTGTACGGCAGCAGGCTGTATGAGAGCAGGAAACGATTTGGTTATGCCGGGACAGCCCGCCGACCATGAGAATATCCGCAAGGAGCTGGCGGAAGGAACCCTTTCGGAGAAAGAACTCAGAGACTGTATTGTGAGACTGGTACGGGTAATTTTAAAGTCGAATAAATATGAGTAAATTTGTGTAAAATTGGCAATTGACAATTTGCAATTGACAAATTTGCAGAGCAGTGTTAGTATGCAGATAAATAAAAGAAAAGCTGTGACGGAAATAAGTAGCGTTTGGGAAGCATCCAGAGAGAACGGCGTCTGGTGGAAGCCGTTTATGCGGAAAATACGTGAAAACCATTCCGTAGCTGCGCCGCCTAAGGCATATGCCAAAGGCTCATGCAAAAACATGAGCCGGAGCATAAAAAGCTGTTAAGCGCCGCCGTGTGCCCACGTTATAGGGATAGGATTTGCCGATAGGCTGCGCAGGCATGTTTGCTGCCGGTAAAGCGGAGTGTCAGGCGGAATCTGAAGTGAAAAATTAAGGTGGAACCGTGCGTAAGGCACCCTTAGATATACGTTTAAGTGTATCTTGGGGTGCTTTTTTGCGCGGGCAGAGAGCCGGGCGCGGGTGCTTGCACACGCATCCGGCGAACGCCGCGGCAGCGAGGCGAAGCCGAGCGATGAGAACTGAGAGCCGAAGCGGAACTAAAATCAGGAGGGATTGTTTATGAAAGTGTTACAGAGAAACGGACAGGCAATTGAAGGAAATTTTGAGCAAAAGGAAGTCAGGGAGGCGTTCTGGCATACCAGCGCCCACGTGTTGGCGCAGGCGGTAAAGCGTCTGTACCCGGATACGCAGTGCGCCATAGGGCCGGCTATTGAAAACGGTTTTTATTATGATTTCGACTTCGGTTTTCCTTTTACGGAAGAAAATTTAGGGGACGTGGAGAAGGAAATGCGGAAAATCGTAAAGGAATCACTGACGCTGGAGGTTTACGAGGTTTCCAAAGAGGAAGCCATAGCTTATATGAAAGAAAACGGCGAAAACTGGAAGCTGGAGCTGATAGAAGGTCTTTCGGAGGGCGAGCGCATCAGCTTTTACCGTCAGGGGGACTATGCGGAATTTTGCGCCGGGCCTCATATCACGAATACGTCGCTGATTAAGGCATTTAAGCTTCTGTCCATTGCCGGGGCTTACTGGCGGGGAGACGAACACAATAAAATGCTGACAAGAATTTACGGGATATCATTTCCGAAAGCTTCAGAACTGGAAACATACCTTACGCAGTTGGCGGAGGCGAAGGCCAGGGACCACAGGAAGCTGGGAAAAGAGCTGGGGCTGTTTGCGCTTATGGAAGAGGGGCCGGGATTTCCTTTTTTCCTTCCGAAAGGGATGGTGCTGAAAAATCTGCTCATTGATTACTGGAGAAAGATACATGAGCGGGAAGGCTATATGGAAATTTCCACGCCCGTTATGCTGAGCAGGGAGCTGTGGGAGACTTCCGGGCACTGGGAGCATTACCGGGAAAATATGTATACCTCGGTGATTGACGGGGAGGATTTTGCCATCAAGCCCATGAACTGCCCCGGCGGAATGCTGGTGTATAAGATGGAACCCCGTTCCTACAGGGAATTGCCCATGCGGCTGGGGGAGCTGGGCGTGGTTCACCGGCATGAAAAGTCCGGGCAGCTTCACGGCCTCATGCGTGTGAGAAGCTTTACGCAGGACGACGCTCACATTTTTATGACACAGGAGCAGATTGTAGGGGAGATACAAAACGTTGCAAGGCTGATTGACGAGTTTTATACGAAATTCGGTTTTACTTATTATGTGGAGCTGTCCACGAAGCCGGAGGACAGCATTGGCAGCGAGGAGGAATGGGAGCTGGCAACGGCGGCGCTGGAGAACGCCATTAAAGGAATGGGGATTCCCTACACGGTGAACGAGGGGGACGGAGCCTTTTACGGGCCCAAGCTTGATTTTCATCTGAAGGATTCCATTGGCCGTACCTGGCAGTGCGGAACCATTCAGCTTGATTTTCAGCTTCCACAGCGTTTTGAAGCGGAGTATGTGGGAGCGGACGGGGAAAAGCACCGGCCCATTATGATTCATAGAGTGGTGTTTGGCTCCATCGAACGGTTTATCGGCATTTTAATCGAGCATTACGCGGGTAAGTTCCCTGTGTGGCTCTCGCCGGTTCAGGTAAAAATTCTCCCGGTGTCGGATAAATATCTGGATTACGGGGAAAAGGTGATGGCGGAGCTTAAGAGCCGGAACGTTCGGGTTGAGATGGACGGGCGAAATGAAAAGCTGGGATATAAAATCAGAGAGGCGCGGCTTGAAAAGGTTCCTTATATGCTGATTGTGGGGGAGAAAGAACAGGAGAATAACACGGTGACGGTAAGGCGCCGTGACGGGGAAGAAGGGAAACAGGATTTGGGAGAGATGAGAGTGGAGGAGTTTGTAGAAAAAGGTTTTACCTGAAGCTGTGTTTTGAAAATATAATGACAGAAAAACAGGAATAGGAATTAATGGTTTATATAACTAGAGCTATTAGTAATAATAGCCAAAAAGGAAGTGGCGGCGAGGGGGGAGAATTGGTAAATATTTATCAAATATATGAGAAAAACCATGGATTTGTAAGAATTTTGTGGTATAATTTGCTATGATAAGCGGAGAAGAAGGAATGGAAAATTCAGAACAAGAGCAGTTATATGTTAGGCAATATGAAGATAACTTAAACAAGTATGAAAACTTTTGCATTTATTTAGAAAGCCAGCTTAGGGAAGTTATAAAGGAAATGGATGTTTCTTACTATGAACTAAGTTATCGAATTAAAACATTGGATTCTATTTTGGAAAAAGCAGAAAGAAATTCCTTATCTATGTCGGAAATCTATGATGTTATTGGTTTTCGTATTGTTACGTTGTTTAAACGTGATGCGTCTGCCATTTGTGATGTTGTCCGAAAAGTATTCCGGGTTGTATGGGAAAGTGATAAAGCAGAAGGAAAGCCTGCTGATACATTTGGGTATTTATCTGTCCATTTTCAAATTAAATTACCTGGAGAGTGGCTTCATGCGCCAACCACCCGTGGCTTTGCTGGTGTGGAAGCCGAGTTGCAAGTCCGGACTTTCAGCCAGCATATTTGGGCGGCATCTTCACATCTCTTGCAGTATAAGATGGAGTCTGTCATACCTTATGTGATGCGTCGTAATATTAATCGTTTATCAGCTGTTCTGGAAATTGTGGATGATGAGTTGGAATCCATTTTAAAAGCAAAGGAGGGATATCAGTCATATTTGTTGGAAACATCTTGCAGGGAAGATGAGCAGTCAGAAATCCTTTTGGATAGCATCCTCCTGGAACATATTTTAGATGAGGTTTTTGAGGGGGAAAATAAAAGACCGCAGGAACCTTTTGATGATTTGCTAAATGAACTGTTTTTTTGTGATATAAGAACAGTAGGACAGCTTAAAGAGCTTCTTTCCAGTGAGCTGGAAAGTATTCAGAAAAAGGAAGATAAGAAAAAGAAAAATAGTGGCAAAGCATTTTACAGTTATGCAGGCAGGCTAAGAATTGCAATGCAAGCGCATTTTCCCGGTATATACGAAAAAATGCGTATGGAATACTATAAATGAAAAATAGGGGATTAAATGAAATGATAGATGCAGACGATACCAGTGTATTCAGAGACCCCATTCACGGACTGGTTCTCGTATATCCCTGGGAACGAAAATTAATTGATACGGAAGAATTTCAAAGACTTCGCCGAATACATCAACTTAGCATGACATACCTGATTTACCATGGGGCAGAACATACCAGATTTGGGCATAGCATTGGCGTGATGCATATTGCCGGGCGTGTAATGGAGCATTTGAGAAAATTTGAACCATTAAAAAGTTTGAGCGAGAACATATTTTTTGAGAAAAAGGCCTTAGTACGCATGGCAGCACTCCTTCATGATATTGGCCACGGTTGTTTCTCACATGTTGGAGAAAATGAAACTAATATTTATCCTGCTTTAAGCGACCCGGTTAGTGGAGAAATGGTATCTGGCCACGAAGTTTATACCCGATGTATTATCAAGGAAAAACTGTCAAAAATAATCGAAGAGTTCTGGCCAAAGTCGGCGGAACGCAGTATGGTAGAAGATATTCTGATGATTCTCAGCCAAGGTTCCAGTGACCCCACTTATCGATTTTTTGATGATATTATCAGCGGCCAGTTGGACTGTGATAAAATGGATTATCTTTTAAGAGACAGTCATTATTGTGGAGTCGAGTACGGTGTTTTCGATTAGTCTTGGGTCTGTTACTTTTATTTGCATACTTTTATTGTCATAAT
>CAMSTM010000005.1 GCA_947063675.1 uncultured Lachnospiraceae bacterium
TGTGTGGACGGCTATACCTATTATATGGCAGAAGCGCTTCTGGATACGGTACTTTGCTGTTCAAAGAAGATGGCGGATTTGGTACAGGAAAGCTACGGCTTTCCCAATGCAAAGGCCTTGTGGAATCCCTGCGATATTCAGGGAATCCTTGCGCAAAGCCGCAAAGAGACGGATAAAGATATTGGATTTTTCAGAGAAAACGGTAAAATTCTGGTGTCCATGGGCCGGGAGGATGATGTGAAGGGCTTCTGGCATCTTCTGAAAATTTTCCGGCGGGTTTATGAGGAAGAAGAAAATGTCGGTCTTGCCGTTATCGGTGAGGGCGGTTTTGAGGAATACAGAAGGCTTGCAAAGGAGCTGGGAGTGGAAAAACGGGTGTTTTTTACAGGACTTAAAAAGAATCCTTTCCCTTATCTCAGGGAAAGCGATATTTATCTTTTGACCTCCTTAAGCGAGGGGCTTCCCAATGCGCTGGTGGAGGCGCTTGCCCTGTCCCTCCCGGTAGTGTCGGCTAACTGTCTGTCGGGGCCTGCGGAAATCCTTCATGGGGATTTCAGAGAGGCGGAAGCGCAGGAGGAGGTCTTTTTGGGGGACTACGGCATTCTTGTCCCGCCGCTTTCATCGGAGAAGGACTTGTCCGTGCGCTGGGAACCGGAGGGAGAGGCTCTCTGCGGGGAGGAGGAGAAATCGCCTTGCCGCGGGGAAAAGAAGCGGATTGTGCTGGAGGAAGCGGAGGATAAGTTTGCGGGCGCGGTTCTGAGACTTTTGCAGGATGAAGCTCTTTATAAAAGCTATCGGGACAAGGCTCCGGCAAGGGCCGGGGATTTTTCAACGGAAAATTATATGGAAGGCTTGCTTTCCTGTATGGAGAAATTGTAAATGTGCGGAATATGTGGATTTTTTAGTAAAAACCGGATAACGGAAGATGCGCTTACAGCGATGAACAACACCATGTATCACAGGGGACCGGACGACGCGGGGGTAGAGCTTTATCCTGCCGAAGGAGGCTATACGGTGGGGCTTGCCCAGAGACGGCTTTCCATTTTCGACCTTTCGCCTCTGGGACATCAGCCCATGCATTCGCCGGACGGGAGAGTCAGTGTTGTTTATAACGGGGAAATCTACAATTTTAAGAAGCTGAAAGAGGAACTGTCGGATTATCCCTTTATATCTGCCTGCGATACGGAAGTGATTCTGGCGGCTTATCTGAAGTGGGGAATTGACGGTATAAAAAGGCTCAACGGAATGTTTGCCATGGGGATTTTTGACAGGCAGCGGCAAAAGCTTTATCTTGTCCGGGACAGGATGGGGAAAAAGCCGCTCTATTACTGGCTGAAGGACGGAAATCTGGTTTTTGCGTCGGAGTTAAAGCCGATTCTTAAGTGTCCCGGGTTTTCGGCCGGAATACGAAGGGAAGTCATTCCCCGTTTTCTTTACCAGCAGTATCTGTGCGAGCCCGATACCATTTTTGAGGACGTCAAAAAGGTGCGTCCGGGGGAAGTTCTGTCCTTTTCGGAGGGAACGGTAAAGCGGTGGAAATACTGGGATTTAAAGGAAGTCAGAAGGGAAAAGAAAAAGCAGCCGGTAGAAAGCTACGGGCAGGCGAAGGAGGAGTTGAAGGAAATCTTAAGGGGCGCGGTAGGGGAAAGAATGCTTGCGGACGTGCAGGTGGGAACCTTTTTGAGCGGCGGATATGATTCCACTCTCGTTACGGCTCTGGCCGCGTCACTGTCCGGCGAACCGGTAAAAACCTTTTCTGTCGGATTCCATGAAAAGCAGTACGACGAAGCCGGGTACGCAAAAGAGGTAGCTTCTTATCTCGGGTGCGACCATACGGAGATGTATATCGACGAAAAGGACATGTTTTCTCTGGTGGAAAGCATTCCGGCTTATTACGACGAGCCCTTTGCGGACAGTTCACAGATTCCCTCCATGCTGGTGGCAGCCCTTGCAAAAGAAAAGGTAACGGTAGCATTATCCGGCGACGGCGGGGACGAGCTTTTCTGCGGCTATAATGTTTATGAGAAAGTGCGCCAGGCGCAGCTTCTCGACATTCCCGGCGGGGCGGCAAAGGCTGTGGGGGATATTCTGCACATTACGGATAAATATCCCTTTAAAATCCGCGTGATTGCGGGAAACAGAAATAAAGAGGCCAAGACCCAGTTTATTGCCGGAAACAATATCCGCCTTGCGGAAAGCATGGCGATGGCCGGGGCGGGGGAGAAGATACCCTGTTATTACGCAGGCGAAAGCGCTTATCAGGAAAAAAACTGGCAGGAGAGGCGGATGCTGCTGGATATGGAAACCTACCTGCCGGGGGATATTCTCTGTAAGGTGGACAGGGCTTCCATGAAATATTCACTGGAAACAAGGTGCCCTATACTGGACACCGCCGTGGTGGAATATTCTTTCCGTCTGCCCCACGAATATAAGTATAAAAAGGGAAATAAAAAGAGAATCTTAAAAGATATCACCTGTGATTTTGTGCCGGGGGAGCTTTTGGAGAGGCCGAAAACCGGTTTTAGCGTGCCTTTGGACAAATGGCTCAGGGGGCCTTTAAAGGAACAGGTTTTATCCTATGGGAACAGAGATTTCCTGGCAAAGCAGGGGATTTTCCGGCCGGATTTTACGGCGGAATTTCTTGAAAAATATATGAAAACAGGCGATAAGGGCGCAGGAAGCGGGGAAAACTATTCCAGAATCCTTTGGGCGTTTTTTATTTTCCAGAAATGGTACGAAAGCTATATCCATTGAGGAAACGGGGATAACAGATGAAAAACAGAAAAATTTTATTTCATATCAACAGCCTTGGAAAGGGCGGCGCCGAGCGGGTACTCACTGTGCTGGCCGGATATTTTGCACAGGACGGTTACAGGGTCAGCATTGTGACTCTCTGGCGGGCCGAGAACGAATATGAGGTTCCTGCCGGGGTAAAAAGGGTGAATCTTGGAGATGAGAAAGTTTCCGGGGGGAGACTGGCGCTGGCGGTAAGGCGATTTACAGGCTTGCGGGGACTTATCAAAAAAGAAAATCCCGATATTGTGATTTCTTTTTGTATGAAAGCAAATTTTCGAAGCGTGTTCAGTATGCTGGGAATGCGGATTCCTCTTCTGGTTTCCGTAAGGAGCGACCCGCAGATTGATTATGCCCCCCATAAGTTTTTGACAAAATGGATGGAGCGCAAGGCGGCGGGCTGTGTGTTCCAGACGAAGGATGCGCAGGCATTTTTTGGAGAAAGGCTTCGAAAAAAATCCCGGATTATATGGAATCCTATAGATGAAAAGTACCTGCCGGAGAACAGGGAAAGCGCAAAAGGCGCACTGGCAGGCGGGTGCGCAGACAGGCAGGAAAGAGGCGGCGGTGCAGGGGATATTTGTATTATCACCGTAGGTCGAATCACTTCCGAGAAAAACCAGCTTATGCTCCTTAGGGCCTTTGACAGAATAAAGGATAAATTTCCCTCCGCACGGGTGCGCGTTTACGGAGAGGGAATCGGCGGCGATGCGTGGAAGGAAATGGACGCCTATATCCGTCAGAATGGAATTGCTCACAGGGTGGAGTTCATGGGACCAAGCAGCAGCCTCGAAAAGGAAATCGTAAACGCGGCTCTGTTCGTGCTTCCGTCAAATTACGAAGGAATGTCAAACGCCCTGATGGAGGCTATGGTGATGGGGCTTCCGGTGATTGCCACGGATTGTCCCTGCGGCGGATGCGCCACGCTCATTAAGGAGGGGATTTCCGGTTTTCTGGTTCCCACAGGAGACGACGTGGCGCTGGCGGAGGCTATGGAGCGGGTGCTGTCGGATAAAAAACTGGCGGAGAAGCTTTCAGAGAATGCGGGAAGGCTTTCGGAAAAAGTAAAGCCGCTGAAAATTTATGAGGAATGGAGAAGCTACGCGGAGGAGCTTGCAGGAAATTAAGCAGACTGCAGAGCAAAAAGAGGAGCAAATGGCAGAAAAGGCAGCAGAGCAGAAAAAAAAGACAATTGCACTGTATATCGGAAGCGTCAGTAAAGGCGGGGCCGAGAGGGTTATCATTAATCTTGCAGATTATTTTTACCGTCGGGGATATCGGGTGCTTTTGCTCACCGCCCGGGTGGACGAGGAAGAATACCCGATACCGGAGGGCGTAACCAGACTGATAACGGAGCCGGAGCCCGACCGGCTTACGGGTGGGCGCATTTCCAATTTTTCCGCCAGATTTTGCAGGCTGCGGGCGCTGTGGAAGCGGGAGCGGCCGGATATCATTCTTTCTTTTATCGGGAAAAATAATATGATGGCCATACTGACAACCTTTGGGCTTAAAATCCCGGTGGTGATTTCCGTGCGGGGAGAGCCCACGGAAGAATACTACAGCAAGTGGATGCGGCTTATGGCAAAGAGCCTTTTTGCTCTGGCGGACGGCGTGGTACTTCAGACAGGAAGGAGCTATTCCTTTTTCCCGAAGGCGGTGAGAAAAAAGGCCGTGACGCTTCGGAATCCCGTCCGTTCCGTGTTCTTTCAGGAAAGATATGAGGGCGAGCGGGAGAAGACCATTGTAGCCGTGGGGCGTGTTGATGAAAATAAAAACCATGAGATTTTGCTCAGGGCCTTTCGTAAAATTACCGGGGATTTCCCGGAATACCGGCTCATCATTTACGGCGAGGGACGGAAATGGAAGGAAATGCAGGAATTGTCCGGGCAGCTTGGGCTGGGGGACAGGGTTTTGTGGCCGGGCAATGTGGACAACGTGGCGGAACGTATTTACAAGTCCCGGGTGTTTGTATTATCCTCCAACACGGAGGGAATGCCCAATACATTGATTGAAGCAATGCTTCTGGGGCTTACGGTAATCTCTACGGACTGTCCCTGCGGCGGCCCGGCGGAGCTGATTTCCCACGGGGTGAACGGTCTGCTCACGCCGGTGGGCGACGTGGATAAAATGGAGGCGGCTCTGCGGGCGGTGCTTGAGGATTTGCCCCGGGCGGATAAGCTGGGGAGAGAAGCGGCAAAGCAGCAGGAGCTTTACAGGAGCGAGACGGTATATAGGAGCTGGGAAGATTATCTTGAAAAGGTAATGCGTCTGTAAACACAAAGCGCATGGCGGTGCGCGGAAACGGGGAGGATTATGTGCGGGATAGCCGGATTTTGCAACTTTAAGGGAAACAAGGAGAGTAATATCGAGCGCATGAAGCGCAGAATTTATCACCGGGGACCGGACGCGGAGGGCGCCTATATCTCTGAGGACGGACAGGTGGTATTAGGCCACAGGCGGCTCGCAATTGTAGATCTGTCGGAAAACGGCGCTCAGCCCATGGCTTCCCACAGCGGCAGATTTGAGATTGTCTTTAACGGAGAAATCTACAATTACAGAAAGCTGGCGAACAGGCTTTTAAGGGAAAAGAAGACGGACGGCTTTCGGGGAACCTCGGATACGGAGGTTCTTTTGGAAGCTGTGGAGGCTTACGGGGTAAAGGAAGCGATTACCCTCTGCAAGGGGATGTTCGCCCTGGCTTTATATGACAAAAAGGAGCAGTATCTTTACCTTGTCAGAGACAGGATAGGGGAGAAGCCGCTGTATTACGGGCAGGTGGGGGAAAGCTTTGTCTTTGCTTCCAACGTAGGCGCAATCAGAGTCCTCGACGGCTTTCAAAATCCCATTAACAGGGAGGTTCTGGGGCTTTACTTTACCCATGGCTATATCCCTGCGCCCTACTCGATTTATGAGGGGATTTATAAGCTGGAGCCGGGTACGATTTTGAAGGTCAGGCTGCCGTTTCATAACATAAAAAGCGCGGAGACGGAGGTTTACTGGTCGGTAAAGGAGGCTGCAAAACGCGGCCAGTCCAATCTCTTTACCGGCACAAGGCAGGAAGCGGCGGACGAGCTGGAGCGCCTTTTGAAGGAATCCATTTCCGAACAGATGATGGCGGACGTGCCGGTGGGCGCTTTTTTATCGGCGGGGATTGATTCCTCCACGGTAGTCGCCCTGATGCAGTCCTTAAACCGGGGAAAGGTAAGGAGCTTTACCATCGGAATGGCGGAAAAGGACTACGACGAGGCGGTTTACGCGAAGGAAATTGCAAGGCATTTGGGCACGGAGCATACAGAGCTTTACATTACGGAGGAGGATGCCAAGGCGGTGATTCCGGAGCTGGCGGATATGTTCGGGGAGCCTTTTGCAGATTCCTCCCAGATTCCAACCTATCTGGTAAGTAAAATGACCAGAGAGCATGTGACAGTTTCATTAAGCGGGGACGGGGGAGACGAGCTTTTCTGCGGTTATACCTCCTATGCCTCCGTGGAGCGCATCTGGAATAAAATGAAAGGGATTCCCTATTTTATCAGGAAGCCGGTCAGCGCTTTGGCGCTGCACAGCCCTCTTGCGGGGAAGCCCGTTTATCAGATAAAGGGAAAGCTGCTTGGCGCAAAGGGGCCGTCCGATTTATATATCTGTTCCTGTGAGTGTGAGCCCCTTGCCAGGCAAATCAGCCTTGCCAGGGGAGAATGCAGCTACAAGTACAGCGAATATGAGCCGAACTATCTGGCGGAGCCCTGCCACAATATTATGCTCATGGATATGCTGATGTATCATCCCGATGATATTCTGGTAAAGGTTGACAGGACGGCCATGGCGGTATCGCTGGAAACGAGAGTGCCCATGCTGGATAAGGATGTGGTGGAGTTTGCCTTTAGCCTTCCCGTCGATTATAAGAGAGTGTCTCCGTATGGGGCCGGAGAAGGTAAGGCTAAGGCGGGTCAGGAGTTTTTGGGAAAAACAGTGCTCCGGGAAGTGCTTTACCGTTATGTTCCAGGGGAAATAATGGAACGCCCCAAAAAGGGGTTCAGCGTTCCCGTGGAGAAATGGCTCCGCCAGCCTCTGCTCCGCAAGTGGGCGGAGGAGCTGCTGGATAGGGAAACCCTCAAAAAACAGGGGATTTTAGACGCCGATGTGGTCTGGCGGATTTGGAGCGACTTTATTGACAGGGGACAATGGCGCATTCAAATCTGGTATATTTTGATGTTCCAGGAATGGGTGCGGCGGGAAAAAGCCTCTGGTCAGTTATAGATACTGCCGTAATCAAAGTTTGTATAAAATTCATACTCTGCCTCCAGCCTGTCCAGATAATTTTCTTCTGTGACAAGCCCGGTGCCGCCGGCAATCCAACCCAGAATCCGGGAATTGATTTCCGCGCTGTAGTGTCCGCTGTCACTGTAAAAATCAGGATTGCAGATGACGTCGTACTGGTCAAAAAAGTTGTAAAGCCTGACATTTGGGCAGGCAAGGAGCAGCTCCGTGGCGGTCCGCTCCGCCTGCGTCTGCCTGTAAATCGTGTTCTTGATGTTCAGAGAGTCCCAGTAGCAGATGCTGTAGGGGGAATAAAAAATATAAAAGGTGACGTGGGGATACCTGTTTACCAGCGAGGTCACGTTGGCGGTGATTGTCTTTGTGACGGCGGCCTTTTCCTGTTCGCCAAATTCCGTGGGTACATCTTTATTTACATTATTTCTGTCATAGGACGCCAAAATCTGGTCAAGGCCGGTTTCGGCCTGAAACGCAGAGTATTCGTCCATGGTAACGGAGGGTCCGCCCGAGAGCGTGCGCACGATATTGGGCAGCACATTGTGGTAAAAGACGGATTTATTAAATAAATAGGAAACATCGTTAAAGGGGTTATCGTCATAAAGGTAGGTGGGATATTCCTCATACTGGGCCCAGTCGTAATCCCGGAGGAGGCCGTTATAATCCAGCGTCCACAAAACGGTGGAAACCTCCCCGTTGCGGGTAAGCGCTCTGTCAAGATTGTCGGCAATTTCCTGATATCCTGCGCCTGAAAACGCTTCCTTTACGGAATTTGTGCCGAAAAGAGCGTCCATTTCACTGGGCTTGAAGTTCTGGGCCATGGAGGTTCCCGTTATCAGGGCGTCAAAGTCAAAGTGTCTGGAAATCCCGTCGTTGGTGTACCGCTCGTCGTAGAGCTTGTAGGATAAAAAGGAAAGCGGGCCGTGATAATGAAAATAAGGGTCCACAATTACCACAATAACGGCGGTAAGGCCAAGGAGAGCGGCCAGTACTGCCAGACATTTGAAAAACCATTTTTTTGAATCCTTTTGCGTCATATTTTTCCTCATTTCCATGCTTCATTCACAAACTGCTGAAAGCTTTCCCTGTTTTAAAAATTAAAATACAGAAATTCGCTGATTTCCGACAATGACATAATGCTCCAGAACAGAAGGATTACCGTTGTCAGGAGCTTTTGGCCGTTGAGCTTCAAGCTTTCGGTCTTTTCCTGGGTATGCCTCATGGTAAAGCAGGCCGCAAGGGAAAGTACCGTGAAGGCTGTTACCGGAAGATGCGGCCATTGTTCTAAAAGACCGCCGAGGCCGGCCATGCGCACAGTCCGGTACACAAGGCTGATTTCCACGATTCCCTGAAAATTTTCCGTGATGGGCTGGTAAATCCCCCCAAATGTACCTGAAAAGAGCCGTGTCCAAAGCCTTGCCGCGTCGCTGATGGAATCCGCGCGGAACAGGCTCCAGGCAAAGGTCACCAGTAAGAAGGTAACGCCTATTTTTATGAATTTCGGTATTTTCAGGGAAGAAATTTTGGTCTGTCTTTCAATAACCTTTACGATTCCGTGCATCAGCCCCCATAACAGGAAGGTCCAGTTGGCGCCGTGCCACAGCCCGCTTAAAAAAAACACAATCAGAACGTTGGCGCAGGTCCTTGCCTCCCCTTTCCGGCTGCCGCCCAGAGGAATATACAGGTATCTGGTAAAAAATTTTGTCAGAGTGATATGCCACCTGTCCCAGAAATCGGAGATGGATTCGGCCTTGTAGGGAGAGTCAAAATTAAGAGGGAGTTTTAAGCCCAGCATATAACAGATTCCGTAAGCCATATCACAGTAGCCGCTGAAGTCAAAATAAATCTGCAGAGAATAGGAAACCATCACAAGAAGGGCGCTGGGCGAGTTCAGGCCGGGAATATTCCCGTAACCGATATTGACGATTCCGGCAAAGTTGTCTGCCAGAAGCACCTTTTTGGAAAGACCAAGGGCGAAGGCGTAAATTCCTCTGCACAGGTTCTCATAACGGATTTTCTGCGGGGCATTTTCGCAAAGCCGGGGAAGCAGGTCCTTGTGGTAGACGATAGGCCCCTGAGTCAGCTTGGGAAAAAAGGAGATAAAGCAAACGTACTGCAGAAAGCTGTAGTCCCCGCACTCCCCCCTGTAAGCGTCGATTACATAGGAAATCTGCTGAAAGGTGTAAAAGCTGATGCCAAGGGGAAGAAGAAGCCTGAGCAGAGGAATATCGGCGCCGAAAGCCCGGTTGATGTTCTCAATAAAAAAGTTAGAATATTTAAAATAAAGCAGGAAACAGATATTGAGAAAAAGGGCTGTCCAAAGGAAAGTCCTTTTTTTGCGGCTGTCGCCGGCTTTGCGCATCACGGTTACAAAGCCGTAGTTTATTAAAATACTGATAAACAGAATACACAGAGAAAAAAAGTTATTATAACCGTAAAATATAAATGACACAACTGTCAGAAAGGAAAGGGCGGCCTTCGGCCTGTTCATATGGTTTAATCCGTAATAGCAGACCAGTGTCAGCGGAAGCAGCAGAAAAATAAAGAGATAGGAATGAAACAGCATATGCATATCCTTTCAAAATCAGGTTAATAACTTTCTTTCTTCATAATAAGCAATCATTTGCCCTACCCAGCGGCTTAAATCATAATACTTTATAGCCGATTTTCTAAGCCTGCTGCCCAGCCTGCTTTTTTCTTCTTCAGTGAGGCGGAGAAATTCATCGATTTTATCCGCCAAATCGGAGGGGCTTTCGCTTTTGCACCAGATGATTCCCCGGATATTAATTCCATTCTGCCCCGATATGTCGGAAGCTATCACAGGACATTTGCACCAGGCCGCCTCCACGGCGCTGTAGCAAAAACCCTCTTCCCGGCTGGGGGAGAGAAAGGCGGCCGCCTCGTCATAGTAGGCGGAGATATTTTCCGTAGGTTCAAGAAGTTTTATCCAGGCAGGTATTTTGCCCAGCTTTTCAGTGATTTTATCCTCCACGTACTTTCTGTTGGAGGATAAGCTGATACTTAAGGTCAGGTCGTCATATTTTTTGCGGAGCAGTTCAAAAGCCTCCAGGGAGATATCCACCCCTTTTCTCTCATAGTCAAATCCGAACTGCAGAAAATTGCGCTGCCCGTATCCGCTGCGGGAGCTGTCGAGCCTGTCAAAGGCAATGGCGTTTTCAATAAAGGCAATGTCGTTTCGAAGATTTTCATCTTTCAGACTTTCCGCCACCCCGGCGCTGCAGCCGAGGAGATAGTCGCCGTGCATGGAGACTTTTTTGACAAGCTGTTTTACGGCGTTTGCGTGATAGGAGTAGTGATTGTGGTAGTGCACCACAATCGGGCGTTTATTATGGTCAAGAAGCATGGCAAGCTTGATAAGCAGCCGCTCGGCCATGCTGTCCGTAAAATGCAGATGCAGAAACAGAATCTTTTTATCCTTAAATATTTCCCGGAAAAAGCGGAATTTTGCCCCGGAGCCTTCGGGAATGAAAGAAACGGTAATTCCCGCGTCTATAAGCGTTGGAACCCAGCTGTATTTACCGGCACTTTCGGGAAAAATAAAGTGTGATTTTATATTTTTTGCCTCAAGGCTTTTTGCCAGCGTCATCATTGACGCCAGAAAATTTCCCGGATAAGGCGCGGTGTAATTCATATAAAATAAAGCCGTATTTCTCATGAATGATTTCTCCTTGGGAACGGTTCTGAAACAGCAAAATTTATTTTGCGTCCGTTCTCTGGTAATTTGCGATGCCGCAGGGCATGATATATATTGTTTTATTGTAATCATGATTGCCGGTTCTGTCAATGCGGGCGGTTTCACAAAAACTTGTGGTAACAGGGAATGTATGGTAAAATAAAAAATCAGCTTTATGCAGTAGATAAGAGGTGAAAACCATGAATATCATCAGGATGTCAGGGGGGCTGGGGAACCAGATGTTCCAGTACGCTCTGTACTTGAAGCTCCGCTCCATGGGAAAGGAAGTAAAATTCGACGATATCAACGAATATCGCGGCGAGAATACCCGGCCGATTATGCTGGCGGTGTTCGGGCTTGATTATCCCAGGGCAACCTGGGACGAAATCATTGAATTTACGGACGGCTCCATGAATCCTTTAAAGAGAATCCGAAGGAAGATTTTCGGAAGACGGGCGCTTGAGTACCGCGAGGAGGGATTTTTTGACCCTAAGGTGCTGAGCTTTGACTCCATGTACTTAAGGGGAAATTTTAAGAGTGAGAAGTATTTTGAGGATATTGCCGGGGAGGTCCGGTCAAACTACCAGTTTCCCTGTCTGGAAAATATGCATCTGCCGGAAAAGCTCTATAAAAATACCAGAGCCTGCCTGGACGCCATCGAGAGCACCGAGGCGGTGGGGATGCACATGTACCGCAGCGATTCCCGTCTGGACGAAGAGCTTTATGAGGGTATCTGTACAGAGAAGTATTACGAAGGAGCTGTCAGGCTGGTTCAGGAGAAATACCCCGACGCGTTTTTTTATATTTTCAGCAATGAGCCCAAGTGGGTGAAAAAATGGGTGGACGATTTGATAGAAAGCCAGATAACGGAGGGCATGGACAGGGAAGAAATCCGCAAGCTGGAGAGCCGGTTTGTCCTGGTGGAAGCCAACACGGAGTATACCGGGTATCTGGATATGCTGCTGATGAGCAAATGCAGGCACAACATTATTTCCAATTCCAGCTTCAGCTGGTGGGCTTCCTGGCTGAACGATAATCCTGACAGGCTGGTAGTGGCGCCCGACAAGTGGATGAACGACAAGGACAGCACCGACGTTTATACAAAGGGGATGATTCTGGTGAACGCCAAAGGGCGGGTGAACAGGACGGTGAAAGAATAGCGCGGCGGCAGGTTATGCGCATAGATTAGCGGTAAGCGGTGCGGAAGTGAGGAAAGATATGAAGGTATGTATGGTGGTTCCCGACAGAAATGTAAAAGGCGGAATTGCCTCCGTGGTAAACGGCTACAGGGAGCAGGGGTTCGGGAACGGGTATGAAATCATTTATGTGGAGTCGTACTGCGACGGAAGCAGGTGGAAAAAGCTTCGCAAGGCGCTGAAAGGCTATGCGGCTTTTTTGAGGGTGCTTCGCAGCAGGAAGCCGGATTTGGTGCATATTCATTCTTCCTTCGGCCCCAGCTTTTACCGGAAGATTCCTTTCATTTATATGGCCTCTTTCAAAAAAATTCCCATAATCAATCATATACACGGGGCGGAATTTGATGCCTTTTACCGGAAAGCATCGCCCCGCAAGCAGAAGCTGGTGAGGAAGGTTTACGAAAAATGCCGGATGCTGATTGCGCTTTCCGACGAGTGGAGAGGCAATCTTGAAATGATAGTCGCGCCGGAGCGGATTACCGTGCTTGAAAATTACTGCCGGCTGCCGGGAGAGCTGCCGCCGGAGGTTTCCGCGGGAAATATGCCAGGATTTCAAGCGGAGCATCCATCGGAGTCGCCGGCGGAATATTCGGAGAAAAAGAAAAGGCAGATATTATTTCTGGGAGAGCTTGGCAAAAGAAAAGGCTGCTATGATATTCCGGAGATTTACAGAAGAACCATTGAAAAGGCGGGCAAGGTTTCCCTTGTCATGGGCGGGGACGGCGAACTTATGCAGATAAAGGCTCTTTTTGAGGAAAAGGGCTTGTCTAAAGAGGTTTCTTTTCCCGGCTGGGTGAGAGGGGAGGAAAAGGAAAGGCTCCTTAAGGAGAGCGGTATCTTTTTGTTTCCTTCTTATTATGAGGGAATGCCCATGGCGGTGCTGGAGGCTATGGCTCATAAGCTGGCCATCGTGACCACCAATGCGGGAGGGATTCCCAAACTGATAAAGGACGGCGTAACCGGGCGGCTGTGCGAGCCGGGCAATGTGGAGGAGTTATCGGATGCCCTGGCGGAGCTGCTTACGGATGAGGAGAAAAGAAAGCGCCTCGGCGAGGCGGCTTACAGGGAAGCGGCAGGGAAATACAGCATGACTTCCCATATAGAAAGGCTTCTGGCGATATACAGGCAGGTATCAGAGCAGTAAGAAGGCGCAGACGGCGGGAAAAGGATGACAGGACGCCGGGCGAAGCGCGGCTGTGCCGGGAAAATGAGGGAAAGATGAGTCTGATTTGGAATTCGGTAAAAAGTCTTTTTTATGTACCTTTGTGGAAGCTGAAATTCGGGAGGCGTTTTCAGTCCGGCGCTTTGCAGGGACTTGAGAAAACCCGGATTGAAATCGATAAGGGGGCAAAGCTTTCGCTGGGGGAAAAAATTCAAAACAGGGGGACGCTTTATATCGGCTGCAAGAATAAAGGAAAAGTGCAGATAGGCGGCCACTGTTTTTTTAATATCAATACGTCCATCACCTGTATGAAGGAAATCACCATAGGGGAGTATTGTAAGTTCGGCAATAATCTGGTGATTGTGGACCATGACCATGATTTTCAGGGGACGGGCGAGGAATTCCCCGGAGAGGCGGTTACCATCGGAAACCGCGTCTGGGTGGGCGCGGGCTGTGTGATTTTAAAAGGGGTGACTATTGGCGACGGCGCGGTAATCGGAGCCGGGAGCATTGTGCGGAAGGATGTTCCGGCAGGCGGGATTTATTATGACAGGAGAGAGGCTGTGATATTGCAGTAGGAATTCAGGCGCGGCGCGGGGAATGAAAAAGTGCGGCATAAACAGGAAAGATGCGGCCGGGGCAGGAATTTTAAGGCATGGGGATGAACGGCAATGGAAAGGGACAGGTTCTATGAATATTATCAGAATGACAGGCGGCATGGGAAATCAGATGTTTCAGTATGCGTTGTATTTAAAGCTTTGCTCTCTGGGAAGGGAGGTCAGGTTTGATGATATTTCGGAATATGACCGTCCGGGTGTCCGCCCGATTATGCTGTGGGCTTTCGGCATCGATTATCCCCGGGCCAGTAAGGATGAAATAAACGAGATAACCGACGGCTTTCTGAAATTTTCGCACAGGGTGCGCAGAAAGCTTTTCGGAAGAAGGTCAAGGGAGTATTATGAAGGGAGCTGTAACTTTGACAGGCAGGTGCTTGTGCGGGAGCCGGCCTATCTTACCGGTTATTTCCAAAGCGAAAAATACTTTAAGGATATAGAGGAACAGGTGCGGGAAGCCTTCACCTTTTCCGGGAAAATATGGGAAGGATTAGACAGCGGATTAAAAGAGCGGATGGAAGGATATCTGAAAAGGATACAGAGCGCCGTTTCCGTGGCTGTGCATATCCGCAGAGGGGATTACCTGGAAAAGGACGAAATCTATGGGGGAATCTGCACAGAGGAATATTACAAAAGGGCCATAGCGTATTTTGAGGAAAAGGAGCCCGGAGCGGTCTTTTTCCTGTTCAGCAACGAGCCTGAGTGGGTCAGGAAATGGATTTGCGATAATTATGAGGACAGTAGCCGGTTCGTTGTGGTGGAAGGCAATATGGAGGACGCCGGATATCTGGACATGTTTCTGATGAGCAAATGCCGGCATTATATTATTGCAAACTCCAGTTTCAGCTGGTGGGGAGCGTGGCTTGGCGCCGGGGAGGATAAGAGGATAATCGCCCCGTCAAAATGGTCGCAGAACCAGTGTTACACAGATATTTACACAGAAAAAATGATTAAGATTACCGAAAAGGGCGATTTGGTGGAAAAATGGGAAAGCTGATTTCCGTGATAGTGACGGCTTATAATATAGAAGGTTATATTTCCCGATGTCTGGACAGCCTGCTTGGGCAGAGCTATGACAATCTGGAAATTATTGTGGTGGACGACGGCTCGTCTGATGCTACAGGGAGGATTTGCGACGGATACGCGGAAAGAAACAGTCATATCTGTGTGATTCACCAGCCGGGCAATCTGGGGGTTGCCGAGGCAAGAAACGCGGGAGTTGCCGCTGCTGCCGGCGATTATATAGGGTTTGTGGACGGCGACGACCAGGCGGAGCCTTCCATGTTCGAGGAGATGCTAAGAGCCTGTGAGGAAACGGACAGCGAGATGGCAGTCTGTTCCTACCGGCAGAGCCTGAACGGGGAAGGGAAAAGCGCAGAGACGCAGGAGACATTTACCGGACTGAGGTATGTCCTTACCGGCGGTGAGGCTCTTGAAATTTATATCTGCGACAATAAGCCCTGGCATATTTACCATTCCGTGTGGAGTAAGCTTTTCCGCAGGGATGTGACGGAAGGGCTGAGATTTCCGCCGGGGAGGGAATCGGAGGATATTATGTATACCACAAGGGCGCTTCTTAAGATAAGCCGCTGTGTGTTTGTGGATAAGCCGCTCTATCATTATCTGGTGAACCGGGAAACCAGCATCATGAACCACAAGCTGCAGGAGAGGAGGTTTAAGGATGAGATTCCCTTCTGGAAGGAGCAGATAACCTGCCTTAAGGAGGCGGGGTACGGGGAGCTTTCCGAAAAAGCGGCGTATCATTTTTACCGCACTATGCTGTTTTACTATGTGGATTTCAGAGACAGAAAGATGAAGGAGGCCGCGGCCTCTCTTGCGGCGCTGCTTAAGGGAGAGAAGGGAGAAATCAGGAGAATTTACGGAAACAGTTTTGCGGCTTTCGGGGATAAGGTAAGGATGAGGACAATGCTGGCCTGTCCGGGAGGGTATTATCTGTTGGTAAAAGGGTATGAGAGGGTTGTGATACCGTTGCGGACGGGGAGGAAGTAGGTGGGCTAGAGTGAGGGGACACGCTCAGAAAGATGTATTTATCCCATTTGCCCAAATCTCTAATGCATGGTATAATCTGACAAAGCAATTATCATATTTGAAATATTGAGTTTCAGAAGCGGAAACATCCATATACACAAAGGAGCTCCATGAAGAAAGTAAATTTACTTGGTAAGATTAATTATATATTTGACCGGAAGCAGAAAATCCAGCTGGGGATTCTGGGAGTGATGATTTTTATCGGAGGGCTTCTGGAAACGTTGGGCGTGGGAGCCATGATTCCGTTGGTGAATGCCCTTCTGATGCCGGAAAAACTGCAGGAGTATATTGATAAATATGAGTTCCTGCAGAGAATCTGCGATATGCTGAGCATTGAAAGCGCGGGACAGATTACCAGGGTGCTGCTTTTGGGACTGATGGCAATTTATGTGATTAAAAACCTGTATGTTCTGTTCCTTATTTACAGGCAGAATTCCTTTATCACGCAAAACAGAAACAAGATGATAAGCCGGGTGATGGCGGAATTTTTAAACCGGCCCTATGAAAAATACTTAGGGGCGGATATCCCCACGGTGTTTCGTATTACGGACAGCGATATTCCCCAGACCTTCGCGCTGATTCTCGCCATGCTGCAGCTCGCCAGCGAGGTTGTGGTTTCCTTTCTCATTTTTGTGGTGCTGTTGTGGCAGAATGTTGCCATGACGCTCTTTATCATTGCCATATTCGGCGTGATGACGCTGATTGTCCTGAAAGTGCTTAAGCCCCGGCTGAATAAAATCGGGGCGAAGAATCAGGCGATTCAGTCGCGGATTGCCAAGTGGAGAATCCAGGCAACCTACGGCTTAAAGGACGTGAAAGTGCTGGGCCGGGAGGAGTTTTTCGTACGGAATTATTATGAGACCGGCAAGGTGGGCGCGGACGTGGCAAGAAATTACGCGGTTTTGAACAATATGCCAAGAGTGCTCATAGAGACGGTATTTATCGTCAGCGTTCTTTCGTTTATCACCATTTACATCAACAGCGGCGGGAACGTGGGGGAGATTATGACCACCATAGCGGCGTTCGGAGTGGCGGCAATCAGAGTGCTTCCCAGCGTGAACCGCATTAATACGTATATTACGGAAATCGCCTATACCCAGCCAAGCCTTGACTTTGTGTATGAAAATCTGCAGGAGGGCATGAAGACCGACGCCATGCTGGCGGAGCGCAAAGCCAATTCCCAGGTGGAGAAGTTAAAGTTGGAGG
This sequence comes from uncultured Lachnospiraceae bacterium, assembly GCA_947063675.1. Classification (GTDB taxonomy): domain Bacteria; phylum Bacillota; class Clostridia; order Lachnospirales; family Lachnospiraceae; genus Suilimivivens. Next base: position 16,984 of record CAMSTM010000005.1, read on the forward strand.
ATAAGATTGAGTTAAACCATATCAGTTTTCATTACCCGGATTCGGACAAGTATATTTTTAAGGACGCCCACATGGCGGTGCCAAAAGGAAAATCGGTGGGGATTATCGGCGCGTCAGGGGCCGGGAAGTCAACCATAGTGGACGTGCTTTTGGGGCTTTTGCATGCGCAGGAGGGAGAAATCACCTGCGACGGGGTGAACATTTTCAAAAATTATGAATCCTGGCTGGCCCAGGTGGGTTATATTCCCCAGGCGATTTATCTGATTGACGAGTCCATCCGGGAGAACATCGCTTTTGGAATCGACGCCGACAAGATTGACGATAAGCGGATATGGGAAGTGTTGGAGGAAGCCCAGCTCAAAGAATTTATCGAGGAATTGCCGGAGGGGCTTGATACCACAATCGGCGACCGGGGCGTGCGGCTTTCGGGTGGGCAGAGGCAGAGGATTGGCATTGCCAGAGCCCTTTACAACGACCCGGAAATACTGGTGTTTGACGAGGCCACTTCCGCTCTTGACAACGACACGGAGGCGGCGGTGATGGAGGCCGTGAACAGCTTCCACGGGAAAAAGACCATGATTATCATTGCCCACAGATTAAATACCATTGAAAAGTGCGATATTATTTATAAAGTGGAAAATTCGAAGCTGGTGGAAACCGCTTTATAGAAGACGGAGCTGTCAGAGAAGGTCTTTCGGTAATCCGGCGGGATGAGTTTTTGGCAGGGATATTCGGGAAAGAAGGAGAAAGACAGGGAGAGCAAATGATAGGAACGGAATTTATCAACGGACAGGGGCTGGGAAATCAGTTGTTCTGCTATGTGACGGCAAGGGCCGTGGCGGAGGAAAACGGATACGAATTCGGCACCGCCGGGCAGGAGCGCTTTGCGGTGAACATTCACAGCAACCGGGGCATGTATTTCATGGACGTGGATTTGGGACATGTCATTTCCGAAGAGGACAAGAAGAATTTCAAAATATATCAGGATGCGGAGGAGCGCCTGTACATCGGAAACTCCCGGCATGATATGACCCACGGATGCTATATTGCGGGAGCGGACGAGGGAATTCACCATGTGGCGGACAACACTCTGATTTACGGGAACATGCAGGACGAGTCCTATTTTATAAAGTATCTCGACAAGGTAAAACAATGGCTTAAGGTGAAGCCGGAGTATGACTCTAAGGAGTACAGCAGAGAGAACCTCTGCATTATCAATATGCGGGGCGGGGAGTACACCGGAAGCCCGGAGCTTTTTATCGATAAAAAATACTGGATTCACGGCATAAAGGAAATGCGGAAAATCAGGCCGGATATGGAATTTATGATTGTCACGGACGATGTAGAGGCGGCGGGAAAGGTGCTTCCCGGGATACCGGCACACCACTTTGACATCGGCAAGGATTACGTGACCCTTAAGAACGCTTATTATCTGCTGCTTTCCAATTCCTCCTTTGCCTGTCTGCCGGCACACACCAGCGAAACGCTGAAATTTGCCATTGCGCCCAAATACTGGGCAAGGCATAATGTGTCCGACGGCTACTGGGCTTCGGAGCAGAATATTTACAGCCTCTTCCACTACATGGACAGGAAAGGAAGGCTTTTTACGGCGGATGAGTGCCGGAGGGAGCTGGCGGAGTATAAGAAGCGTTCCCGTAAATATGCGAAGAAAAACAAAAGACCTGGAAGGGCGGGAGTCTTTTATCAGAATATCAGGAGACGGTGCGTCTACGGATGGTTTTACCAAAAAAAGGTATGGCGCGCCCTGATAAGGCGGATGAAAGCGCAAAATTCCGCGGCGGGCTGAGGAAAATATGGAGAAGCTGCAATTACCGAATGTGACGCTGGCGGCTATGACCAGTGTAAAAATCTATGAGACGATTAAAGCCCTTGAATACAGTATGCGGGGGATTGATTTCGGGCAGGTGGTATTGATTACCCACAGAAAACCCTTAAGCCTTCCCAAAACGATTACCTATAAGCATACCTCAAAGCTTGATGATATTGATGCTTTTAACTATAAGATGGTTTATGAACTGGGCAGGTATATTGAAACGGATTACGTGCTGCTGATACATTATGACGGATTCGTGGTGCATCCCGAAAAATGGCGGGACGAATTTTTAGGCTATGACTATATCGGCTCTCCCTGGCCAATACCAGAGCCGGGGAAAAAGCATTGTTACCACGATGTTTACGGAAATCTGTGCAGGGTGGGTAACAGCGTGTCCTTAAGGAGTAAAAGGCTGCTGGATTTTCCTGCTACGGCCTCCCTTAAATGGGAGATGGATGAGGACGGATTCTACAACGAGGATATTTTTCTGTGCTGTATGAATAAACACAAAATCGAGGAGGCGGGAATGAAAATCGCGCCGGTGGAGGTGGCCAGGTATTTCGGGCACGAGCATCCCGTGCCGGAGGTTCTTGGGGTGGACGCGCCCTTTGTTTTCCATAAGTGGTGGGGAAGGAATGCGGCGTATCCTGTGTTTGAAAATCCGTGGACAAGAAGATGGTTGAAATTTAAGGATATGGTAAGGCCGTTTTTGTTCTGGAGACATAGAAAGCGATGAAAGCGCCTTTTAAAGGCATACAGGGGTGGGATAAAAATGGTATATGACTGCATTCCCTTTTTTAACGAACTGGATATCTTAAAGCTGCGGCTCCATATTCTGGCGCCTTTGGTGGATAAATTTATCATAGAGGAAGCCACGGTGACCTTTTCGGGAGAGCCCAAGGAGCTTTGCTTTGAAAAGAACAAGGAGATGTTCCGGGAATTTCTGCCGAAAATCGAGTATATCGTGGTGGACAATTCCCCTGTGGACACCACCACCCATTTGCGGGACAAGTTTCAGAAAAACGCGCTTGTCCGGGGGCTTAAGGACGCCGGAGACAAGGATGTGATAATTTTAAGCGATGTGGATGAAATTCCCAATCCTAAAGCGCTTAAGAGGGTTATTGATGAGTTTGACCCGGCGAAGGTGTACCATTTTGCCCAGAGGATGTTTTACTGCTTTTTAAATATGGAGGAAACCTCCGGGAATCTGCTTTCCATTACCGGGGAGTTCCCGAAGGTGGAGAGAAGAATGTGGCTCGGCACCAAGGTGTTCGGCAAAAGAAGCATTCCGGAAAACGGAATCATTGAACTGCGGGAGGCTTCCGTGACGGCGCCGGGTGCGGTGAGGGTTGCGGACGGAGGGTGGCATTTCGGATATATGGGAAGCAGCCGGGAGACCGATGTGTCCAGGCGAATCGGAACGAAGGTGGTTGCGGCGGCCCATCAGGAATATAATGACGAGGATTTGCTGCGGGAAGCCGGAGACAGATTGATTCTGGGGCAGGATATTTTCGGGCGCGAGGCCAGGTTCGAGCGCGTGGAGGTGGACGGGAGCTATCCGGAGTATCTCCTTGCCCATCTGGAGGAATATAGCTATCTGATTATGCCGCCGGTTTCCGGTATGAAGAAAGCCTGCACGGGAGCGACCATGGTTTTACGGCGGTTTTTCAGGAAGGCTGCAAGGAAGATTAAGCGTGTGCTGAAAAGGTAGGAAAGATGAATCAGAAGAATAAAATTGTCGAGGTTTACGGGCTTTGGTTTGCCGATTTGGTGGCAATAGGAATTTCTTTTGTTCTTGCCACCTATATTCGGTTTGGCAATTTCAGGGATATGGGAGATAAGGGCATTCATTTTCAGGTATGCCTTGTTTTACTGCTTTTCTGTACCGTTTACACCTTTTTTATTGACTGGAACAGGAATTTTTTAAAGAGAAAGCTCCAGAAGGAGCTGTATGAAATCTTAAAATACCATGTCATCATGATGCTGGTGGTACAGATGATTATGTACTTCCTGAAATGGGCGGACGTGTTTTCCCGTCTGGTGATGATTTATTTTCCCATTATCAATGTGGCGTTGACGCTTCTTCTGCACCTCATGATAAAAAAGGGGATGCAGATTCATTATAAATCGGAGCTCTCCAGAATCAAGGTGCTGGTGATTACTCACGCAGAGATGGCGGACGAGGTGCTGGAGCGTCTGCAGGATACTCTGGAGATTAATTATCAGATAGTGGGGATTGCCTGCCCGGAGGCCGGGGATGTACGGAGGGAAGGCGCGCAGGCGGCCGGCATGGACGCATACCGTGATGAGAAAATCGACGGTATTCCGGTGGTGCATGCAGGCGATGATTTTATGGAAAATGTGACGCTCATGGCGTTGGACGAGGTATTTATCTATGCGCCGGAGCTGAAACAAAAGCAGATACAGAAAATTTTAAACGGGTTTGACGAGATGGGAGTTGACTGTCATTACTGTATCGAGCTTCCCGGCACGCAGCCTGAAAGAAGCAAGATAGAGAGCTTCGGCAGCTATTCCGTGATTACCTATACCCGGTTTCAGAGCAGCTATAAAAGGCTTCTGATAAAGCGCGTGATGGATATTGCCGGGGGTCTTGTGGGGCTTTTAATTACGATGGTATTTTTCCCTTTTGTGGCGCTGGCTATCAAGCTGGATTCTCCGGGGCCGGTGATGTTTTCCCAAATCAGGATTGGAAGAAACGGACGGCGGTTTAAGATTTATAAGTTCCGCTCCATGTATATAGACGCGGAGGAGCGGAAGAAGGAGCTGGAGGGGCAGAATGAAATTCAGGGGCTGATGTTCAAGATAGAAAACGACCCCCGGATTACCAGAGTGGGGAAATTTATCCGCAAGACCAGCATCGACGAGCTGCCCCAGTTTTATAACGTGGTAAAAGGCGACATGAGCCTGGTGGGCACAAGGCCGCCCACCGCCGATGAGTTTGAAAAGTATAATCAGTATTACAGAAGGCGTATCAGTATGACGCCGGGGCTTACCGGCCTGTGGCAGGTCAGCGGGCGCAGCGATATTGAAGATTTTGACGATGTGGTTAAGTATGACCTTGAATATATTGACGGCTGGTCGCTGACCCTGGATATGAAGATTCTGCTGCGGACCATATGGGTGGTACTTGCAGGGCGGGGCTCCAGATAAGCCGATTGCCGGTACAATGGAAAAAATGATGAAAATATGCAGGAATCCGGTTATGAGGCAGGCACGGTTTTGGGGAGCCGGAGGCAGATGAGGTAATACATGGAAAAGTATAAGGTCAGCGTGATTGTCCCGGTTTATAATACGGAAAAGTATCTGGCACAGTGTGTGGACACCCTTATCCGCCAGAACTATGACAATCTGGAAATCCTGCTGGTGGACGACGGCTCCACGGACAAAAGCGGGAAGCTGTGCGACGGATTTGCCCGCAGCGATAAGAGGATTCGGGTAATTCACAAGGAAAACGGCGGTCTGGTTTCCGCATGGAAAAGAGGCGTGTGCGAGAGCACGGGAGAATATCTGTGCTTTGTGGACAGCGACGACTGGGTGGAGCCTTGTATGGTAGCCGATATGGCGGAGCAGCTGAGGGGAGTTCCCGGGGAAATTATTGCGGGAAACTATGTAATTGAAAGAGAAAACGGCAGGGAGTACGTATGGCAGGCGCTCCCCCCGGGGGAATATGACCGGGCGGCAATTGAAAGGGAAGTAATACCAAACCTCCTTGGCAGAGAGCGCCGGTACGTGACAGTCTCAAGATGCATGAAGCTGATTGGCCGGGAGCTGATTGAGGAAAACATGAAATACAGCGATTCCAAAGTGGTGATGGGGGAGGATATGACAGTGATGCTTCCCGCCCTGATTGACTGTAACAGGCTTAAGGCCATTGACAGCGCCCACTACCATTACCGCTATGTGACGGAATCCATGGTTCACAAATATGACAGGAAATTGTATGGCAACATACAGCTTTTGCGGGAGATATTTCTTCGGGTGGTTTCCGATAAATTTGCGGGGGAGGAGCTTCTGGAAAGGCGCAGGCAGGTGGAACAGGAATATATTTTTTTCCTTTTGCTTGCGTTAAAAAATGAGGCGAGAGGAAACCCGCAAGGGTATCGGAAAAATATTTTTTCTATTTGTAAATCGCCGGAGATTCAAAGGCTGGTGAGAGAGACTGAGGTTCAGGTGGAGGATAAGGCGAATAAGCTCCTTTATCTGACGCTCCGGCACCCGGGGGAAATCACCGTACGCCTGCTTCGGCTGGCGATGATTGTCTATTACCGCGGGCAGCGGGGATAGATACGCCTGTATGAATTTGGCAGCAGGCAGTAAGCCGGATGATGGTTCGGCTGTGTGTTCTTTATGTGCGGGGGAAAGGAGGCCGGAATGAATCAGAACGAAGAAGAAAAACCGTTAATCAGCGTGATTGTTCCGGTTTTCAACGGACAGGATTATCTGGAAAAATGTATTGAAAGCATAGAGAAGCAGACCTATAAAAATCTGGAGATTATTATCATCAATGACGGCTCCACGGACGATACCGCCGCCGTGTGCGTAAAGCTTCGGGAGACTTATGAAAATATCCATGTGATTACCACCGAGGACGCGGGCGTTTCGGCGGCAAGAAATGCGGGAATAGAGGCGGCGAAGGGAGAGTTCCTCACCTTCGTGGACGCGGACGACAGACTGCGGCCCAAAACCCTGAAAATCCTGTATAGGTGTATTCTGGCGACAAAGGCGGACGTGGCCGGCTGCGGCTTTCATGCATGGAGCAGCGAGGAGGAGTGGGAGACCTTTGTTTCCGAGAAATACCGGATTCACAAGGCCGGAAAATATAAGCCCGCCGAATACTTAAGCGAACAGCTTCTGAAAGGAAACAGCAGATGCTGGAGCAAGCTCTACAGACGTTCGGCGGTGGGAGACCACCGGTTCCAGACAGAGCTGAGCATCGGGGAGGACATGCTGTTTTTGTTAAAACTCCTGCCCCGCCTTAAGGGGATTGCGGAGACGGACTATCCGGGGTACGGTTATTTTCAGAATCCGGCGGGCGCCATGAACAGGGAGTTTCGGTCGGGATACATGGATCAGATTACCTGCTGGGAGCAGGCAAGAGAGGAAATCCTAAAGAGAGATAAAAGGCTCGAAGCGCAGGTGACCGCGCTGCTGATTACGGGAATCATGCTGACGGCTGGCAAGCTGGCAATGCTTCCCGGCGGCGAGAGAAGGAAAAATAAAGAATATATTCGTATCTGCCATGAAAAACTAAAGGAAGAAATGCAGGTCTGGGGCGCCTATCAGAGGCTTTCCAAGGGCTACCAGCTGAAATCCCAGATGTTTCTGGCTATGCCGGGGATTTACCTGTGGCTCTATCACTTCAGGAAATACAGGAGCCGGGAGCTGTAAACGGTGTGGGGAAAGTTTTTATGGAAAGTGAAAACAGGGAAATTTTATGAAAGCAGATAAACTGATAGTATATATGCATGCAGGCAGCGGCAACCACGGGTGCGAGGCCATTGTAAACAGCCTCTGCCATATGATTAAGGAAAAGGTAAAGCTTGTCAGCTATTTCGGGGAGGAAGATGAGAGGTATTCTCTCAAAGAGCTGTGTGAAATCAGGGGCGAGAGGCGGTTTGAAAATCATAAGGCGGCCCACGTGCTGTATTACGGCTACCGGAAGCTTACAGGCGATAAGGAGAGCTTTATCAGATATCGCTACGGAGACATTTTCAAAAAAGAGGCGGCGCCTCTTGCAATCTCTATTGGCGGCGACAATTACTGCTATGAAAATATGCTTGGCGACCTTCGCCTTGCCAACTCCGCCTTTAACAGGAGGGGGACCAGGACAGTACTCCTTGGCTGCTCCATCGAGCCGGAGCTCCTTAAGAGGAAAGAAATTGCAGAGGATTTGAGGAGATACCATACGATAATCGCAAGGGAAAGCATTACCTATGAGGCGCTTAAAGAGGCGTTTGGCAAAACTTCCAAAGAAATATCTGAAAAGACAGATAAGGGAATGGCGGAAGCGGTATCCGGCGGCTGCCCGGAGGTTTTGTGTTTTCCCGACCCGGCTTTCACACTGATGGCAAAGGAGCTTCCGCTGCCGGAAGGCTTTGCCCTCGGAAATACCGTGGGCATCAACGTCAGTCCTATGATTCAGGACAACGAAAAGAAATCCGGCGTCACCATGGAAAATTATAAGGAACTGATTTCCTTTATTATTCAGAATACGGATATGCAGATTGCGTTGATTCCCCATGTGGTCTGGGAGAGGAACGACGACAGAGGACCGCTTCATGAGCTGTACAGAGCCTTTGCGGATACAGGACGGGTGGTGGAAATCGGGGACGGAGGCTGCGAGGAGCTGAAAGGATTTATCGGACGCTGCCGGTTTTTTGTGGGGGCAAGAACCCACGCCACCATTGCGGCTTATTCTATGGGCGTTCCCACGCTGGTGGCGGGGTATTCCGTGAAAGCAAGGGGAATTGCCAGGGATTTGTTCGGGACGGACGAAAACTATGTGCTTCCGGTGCAGAGCCTTGAGAAAAAGGATGATTTGACAAAAGGCTTCCGGTGGCTGTTATCCCATGAGAAGGAAGTCAGGGAAAAGCTCGGGGAAGTGATGCCCGGCTATAAAGAGCGGGCGCTTGAGACAGGGAAAGAAGTAGACAGATTATGGGACGAGTTCAGTCGGCGGCAAAAAATATAGCCTTCGGGCAGGTGGGGAATCTGGTGACCCAGCTTCTTAATTTTGTGCTGAGAACCATTTTCATCGCCCATTTAGGAGATACCTTAAACGGCGTAAACGGGCTGTATGCCAACATCCTTTCCGTACTTTCCATGGCGGAGCTGGGAATCGGGACGGCCATGAACTACAGCCTTTATAAGCCCGTGGCCCAGGGCAATATCGGAAAGATAAAATCCTACATGCGGCTTTACAAAAAGGCGTATGCCGTCATTGGCATTGTGATTGCGGTAATCGGGCTTCTGGTTTCCCCCTTTCTGCCTTATCTGGTAAACCAGCCAAAGGGCGTCAGCACAAGGGATTTGACACTGTACTATTTTATCTTTTTATTTAATACGGTCAGCACCTATTTTGTTGCCTTTAAATACAGTCTGGTAAACGCGGAGCAGAAAAATTATATTCAGACCAACATCCTGACTCTTACCAAAATGATTACGGTGATTCTGCAGATTATCGTGATTCTTACCACCGGGAATTATTACGTATACCTGCTGACGGCGGCGGCGGTAGAGCTTTTGCAGAAGATTTTCGTGAGTTTTTATCTGGACAGACGGTACCCGTATCTGAAGGATAAGGATGCGGAGAGGCTCTCCGCCGAAGAAACCGGGGAAATCGTGACAAAGACAAAAGCCCTTATGTGCCACAAAATCGGCGATGTGGCAAGACTCCAGACCGACAGCATGATTATTTCCGGTTTTATCAACGTCACCTTAAGCGGCTTTGTGGATAACTATAATCTGGTGCTCAACTCCATTGCCAATGTGGTGAACATTATTTTCAACTCCGTGCTCTCCAGCTTCGGCAACCTTTTCGCCACGGAAACCAGAGAAAAGCAGTACCGGATTTTTAAGGTGTACCGCTTTGCGGCCTGTTGGATTTACGGCTTTACTGCTGTGGGATTTTCCATGCTGCTGACGCCTTTCGTGGGGCTGTGGCTTCGGGATACGGGGAAAACCCTTGCTTTTTCCGTGGTAATCTGTATTTTAATTGATTATTATTTCAAAGGTGATAGAATTGTATTATCCAATTTCAAGACGGCGGCGGGGGTTTTTGAGCAGGACAAGTATCTGGCGCTGATTCAGGGCGGGGTGAATCTTGTGATTTCCATCGTCCTTGTACAGAAAATCGGGCTTATGGGCGTTTATATCGGAACGATTGTATCGGGCCTGATTGCCAATGTGACAAAGCCGGTGATTATTTATAAGGTAATTCTGCAGCAGCCGGTGAAAAAGTACTTTGTGGATTCTCTGAAGTATCTGGCGGCAGTGGCTGTGAATTTCGCGGTGCTTTCCGGAATCAAGACGGTGGTGATGCCGGAGGTCACGGTGATTTCTTTCGGGGTAATGTTTGTGATAGTCTGTGTGGTGTTTAACGCAAGTTTTCTGGCGCTGTTCGGAAGGACGGAGGAGTTTGGGTATTTGTGGGGGATTGTGAGAAACAGAGCCGCGGGGAATAAAAAGCGATTGTGATTCTACGGAATATCTGTGAGAATCTGGCTGTCAGGGTCAGTATTTATGGAAAAGAGGCAATGGGAAACGAAAGGGGGAGTCGGGATGCTGGAAATGATAAGGGAAGCGGAGCGGGAGCTATTGAGTTATCCGGAGTGGAGCTCGTCCTATAAGGCGAAACGAAGGATTAAAATGCTTATGGGAAAAAGCGTGGAGCCTTATGATAAATTTAACTGGCCGAACGGCCTCCTTGCGAAGGGGATTGCCGATTATTATAAAAAGCATAAGAATTCGGATGAGGCCAGGGAAATACTGGACTGTCTGAAAAGGTATTACGACGCATGGATTCAGAAGGGCAGCAGGATGTACTATCTGGACAACGCTTTTGGCGGTATGGCGTTGATGGATTTGCACCAGTCTGTAAAGGATGAAAGGTATAAAAAGGCGCTGGAGGAAATTGCGCAGTATCTTTATCGCCATGAAAGAGATACAGAGGGAAGCTTTTTTTATCGTCCGGCACAAAAGAACGGCTATATTTTTGTGGATGGAATCGGTCTTACCTGCCCCTTTCTATGCAGATACGGAAGTATCTATGGAGACAAAAACGCCGTTCATTTGGCGGCAGTTCAGATACAGAATTTTATTCAGTACGGAATGGATGGGAAAACGGGACTTCCCTACCACGGCTATGAGTGTGAAAGCGGGATAAAGTACGGGATTATCGGGTGGGGCAGGGCAGTTGGATGGCTGATGATTGGCATGGCGGAAAGTCTTGCCTGCATGGACGCCGAAAGTCAGGGGTATGAATTTATTAAGCAGGCTTACAGGCATCTGGTGGATAAGGTAGAGTCTTATCAGCTGGAAAGCGGGCTTTACAGCTGGCAGCTTATGGCAAAGGAGGGACCGGTCGATACATCGGCAACGGCGATGATTCTATACGCAATCGCTCTGTCACTGGAAACGGGAATATTGATTGATATTCACAGGTCAAGGATGCTCAGGGGGAGAGACGCTTTGAGGAATTCCGTAAAGGACGGAAAGCTGGGGAACTGTCTGGCGGAGTGTCTTGGATTTTCCATATATCCCCAGAGCTATGGGGCTTATCCCTGGTCGCTTGGTCCGGCGCTTTCACTGTTTGCTCTGACGGAAGAGTGAGAAAGACCGTAAGCAATGGGATGGCATGGCGCTCGCAGCAGGAATTTATGTCCGTGTATGATTAGACAATTTGGAAACGGGGGAAGCATGATTATAGTACAGGTGGCCGGAGGCCTTGGCAACCAGATGCAGCAGTATGCGCTGTACAGAAAATTTGTCCGTATAGGAAAGGAAGCGAGACTGGATTTTTCATGGTTTCAGGAACTGGAAGGGAAATGTGATGAAGCTGTTACCACTAAGAGAAAGCTTGAACTTGCTTATTTCGACAGACTGGTGTATGAGGAATGCACGAAAGAGGAGAGGGAGGAGCTGATTGGCTCGGACGGCCTGACCGGAAAGCTGCGGCGGAAGCTTTTACCGTCTACAGTCAGGTGGTTTCACGAAAGCAAAATGTATCATCCCGAGCTGCTTGACTTTGAGGATATGTATTTAAGCGGTTATTTTGCATGTGAAAAGTATTACAGTGATATTTTATATGATTTGCGGGAAAAAATCCGGTTTCCCGAGAGCGGCAATCCCCTTAACAGGCAGATGGCGGAAGAGATGAGAAATTGCGATTCCGTCAGCGTCCATATAAGGCGGGGGGACTATCTTACCCCTGAAAATACCGGTATGTTTGGCGGCATTTGTACGGAGGCTTATTATGCAGGCGCTCTGAAAATGCTAAAAGAGGAAGTGCCTGACGCACATTTTTACCTGTTTTCCGACGATATTCCTTATGTGAAGGAGCATTTCCAGGGAGAGGAATATACAATAGTGGATATTAACCACGGCAGGGACAGCTTTTATGATATGTGGCTGATGAGCAAATGCAGACATAATATTTGCGCAAACTCTACTTTCAGCTTCTGGGGGGCAAGACTGAACGGAAGTGAAGGAAAAATTATGGTGCGGCCTGCAATTCACAAAAACAGCCAGATATTTATTAAAAAAGAAATGGAAGAACTGTGGCAGGGGTGGAGATTTATTAATTCTCAGGGGCAGATACAGTAAATGAGTAAAAAACAGGAATTGATAAGACAAATTGCAGATATCAGCTTTTATACAGGGATAATTATAGAAGCGCTGCTTGTCATCATTGATAAAAGCGCATACGTGAATCCTATAGAAGGGCAGCTTTTCCGGGTAACGTTTCTCCTGTTTCTGGTCAGGGTCTGCTTTACAAAGTATTCGGTAAAAGAGTATGGAGCAATAGTGCTTTTCGGAATATTAGGTCTGGCTTCTTATTTTGCCACAGGCAGAAACGAAGTGCTGCGATTGATAATTTTAATAGCCGCCTGTAAGAGTATTGATATGCAAAGATGCCTGAAGCTGATATTTTATATAACACTGGCCGGATGCGCGGCGATTATTCTTCTTTCCGTATCCGGGGTATATGGAGCGGTTTCATTAACGCAGGAGTACGGAAGGGGCAGCGTGGAAACCAGATATGTGCTTGGCATGGGGCATCCTAACGCGCTGCACTGTATGTGCTGGGCGGTGATTACGCTGGGGCTTTATTTATATGGGGAAAAAATGAAATGGTATTATTTTTTGCTCTTGTTTGGAGTGAATTATTTTTTCTTTCTTCTGACAGACTCCAAAACCAGCTTTCTGGTGACAACATTTACGGTCTTGCTGGCGATGCTGCTTTCGGTTTTCAAAAATCAGATAATCAGGAAATTATGCGTGCTTGGCGGCTGTCTGGTGGCGGTTTTCAGCGTGGGGATTTCCGTTGCAATCGCCGCGCAGGCTTACAGGATATATAATTATGTCTGGCATGGGGACAGAACGAAAATAACAATGTTCTTTGTTAAGTTAAATGATGTTCTTAACGGAAGAATCAGAATACTGGTTGAAAATGAAGGCTTTGAGGGCACAACGGGAACATGGAGCCTGTTTTCGAGGCCGGGAAATAATTACTTTTTTGATATGGGGTGGATTCGCCTGTTTTACTGGTTTGGAATTATCCCCGGGGTTATTTTCCTGGCGGCAGTTTTCATATTGATGATTTACTGCTATAAGAAGCAGGATTATATGGCGGCGGTTATGGTAGTATCGGTTTCCGTGTACAGTGTGATTGAGGCCCATGTGTTTTCTGATTATCTGGCAAGGAATTATGTGTTCTTTTTGCTGGGAATGTATTGGAGCAATATGTTTGGGCTGTCGTCGCCTTCGGAAGGATACTGGTGGAAGATACCGGGACTGTTAAAGGAATCAAAATGAAAGTACTGATTATGAACCCCATTTTATATACATCTGAAACCGACAATATCCCGAAAGTGACATCAATAAAAGACACCATGATTTACGCCCTTTGCATGGGATTTGTCAAAAACGGCGACGAGCCGGTGCTTGCGGCTGCCGAGGCGTATAAGCCTGTCTGCAGGGAAGAGTATCCTTTTCAGATTTTGTGGTTTCCCTGCGCTTGTGCGGCAATATGGAAGCCAAGATGCTTTCCGTTGCTGAAAGGGCTTGGCAGCTATCTGAGAAGGCATAAGCAGGAATATGATTATATTATCAGCAGCGAGGTTTTTTCCATGCTGACTCTTTCGGGCGCTGCTTATGCGAGAGAAAAGCTGATAATCTGGCATGAGCTTGGCGCTCACAATAATCTGTTAAAAAAATTACCCTCAAAAATCTGGTATAACATAGTGACCAGAATATTCATGAGAAATATTCCGGTGATTCCCCGCTCTGAAAGAGCGGCAGAGTTTATCGGGCAATTTTGCAGGAATGTATTGTCCCTTCGGATTGACCATGGAGTAGATTTGGATAAAATTGATTACAAGAGGGAAAAAGGGAAATACTTTGTGGTACTTTCCCAGTTAATTGAAAGGAAACGCATTGACGGAATAGTTGACAGCTTTGCAACTTTCCAAAAGAACAGGGCGCAGGAAGGCTGGCAGCTTGAAATTATCGGAGAGGGCGTGCTGAGGGAAAAGCTGGAACAGCAGGTAAGGACGCTGGGACTTGAAAACAGCGTCTGCTTTGCGGGCAGGTTAAATCATGAACAATTGATGCCGGTGCTGGCCGGGGCCAGCGCGCTTTTAGTGAACACCTGTAAGGACAACAGCATGGTTTCCATAGTGGAAAGCATTGCGGCGGGCACTCCCATAGTAACCACATCGGTTCCTTTTAATTCCGCCTATATTAAAAGTGAAAAACTGGGTATAGTAAAGGATGGATGGAACGAAAAGGAGTTAAATGAAATTTGCGAAGGTAATGAGGAGTATGTTGCAAATTGTATTAATTACAGGGAAAAGTTAAGCAACAGTTATCTGGCAGGGCTGTTTAATCAGGCGGGAGGAGCGCTTTGCAAATGATAAAGATAGTATTTGTCCTGCCCGATATGGCAGGGGGCGGTACGGAAAGAGTGGTTGCCCTTCTTTCCAATGAGTTTGTAAAAAGAGGTTTTCCGGTAACTATTCTGCTGTTTGCGGGAAGCCATACAGAATATCCGCTGGATAAACGGGTGGAAGTTATTGTGGCCGGGGAAACCTCCGGCGGTAAAATTTCCGTACGACTGAAAAGACTTAAGGCGATGCGCCGGTTCTATAAAGAAAACAAAGGCTGCTATATTTTTGCATTCAGCGCCATGGGAGCTGTTTTTTCGGCTCTGGCAGCGTTTGGAATTCCTCACAGGATGCTGGTGTCCGAGCGAAACGACCCTTCCCGCTACGAGCATGGGACGGTCCGCAATCTGGCGTACTTAAAAGCGGAAAAGCTGATTTTACAGACAGAGGAGATGCGGCGCCTTTTTCCCGATAAACTGCAGAAAAGAGCAGTGGTGATTCCCAATCCGGTATCTTCGGACATACCGAAGCCCTTCAGGGGCGAGAGAAAAAAGAGAGTGGTTTCCGTGGCCAGACTTCAGCCTCAAAAAAACCAGAAGCTGCTGATAGACGCCTTTGCAGATTTTGTAAGGCTGTATCAGGATTACGAGCTTCATATATTCGGGGTCGGCGAACTTGAGGAGGAGCTTCGCAGGCAGGCCGCAAGGCTCGGGATAGAAGATAAGGTGATATTCAGGGGATTTTCCTCCAATGTGAAACAGGAAATACGGGACAGCGCCATGTTTGTGCTGTCTTCGGATTATGAGGGGATTTCCAATTCCATGATAGAGGCGCTTGCCATGGGGGTGCCTGTGATTTCTACAGATTGCCCGGTGGGCGGCTCCAGGGCTTATATAAAGAACGGTATCAGCGGGATACTGACGCCGGTCGGGGATAAGGAAGCGCTGACAAAAGCCATGATGAAGGTGGCGGATAGTCCGCAGTTTGCAGAAATACTTTCACAAAACGGCGCAAAGATTAAGGAAACCTACAGTCTGTCACGGATTGCAGACAGATTTTTAGAGGAAGCAGGAATTTAATGGGTAATTCGGAAAAGATATACTGTACGATATTAAAAACAAATATTAATGTCACCAATATGCAGAAAACCGTAAAATTTCTGTCTGATAATATTGAGCAGTTACGGGGAAAATATATTTGTGTGTCTAATGTGCATACAACGGTTATGGCTTTTCGGGATGAAGAATACAGAAAGATTCAGAACAGCGCGGCGATGGCTCTGCCGGACGGCAAGCCGCTTTCCATGGTCAGCAGAGGAAGGGGATTTGCGGAGGCAAGGAGAGTTCCGGGGCCGGATGTAATGCCGGAGATTTTTAAGATATCTGAAGAAAAGGGATACCGGCATTATTTTTACGGGGGAAAAAAGGAAACGTTGCACAAAATGAAGGAAAGGCTTCTTGCAAAATACCCTTACCTTCAGATTGCGGGAATGTATTCCCCGCCTTTCCGCTCGCTGACAAAAGAAGAAGACGAAAAAATTATCCAGAATATCAATGCGTCAAATCCTGATTTTATCTGGGTTGCCTTAGGAGCCCCCAGGCAGGAGGAGTGGATGTACGACCACAGGGATAGAGTAAACGGGGTGATGCTTGGTGTGGGGGCTGCCTTTGATTTTATTGCGGGCACTGTGCGGAGGGCGCCCAAATGGATGCAGGAGCTGTGCCTTGAATGGCTGTATCGGATTTTTCAGGACCCCAAGCGGTTAATCAGCAGATATGTGGGAACAAATTTTACATTTATGATAAATGTCGGAAGGGAATCGAGGCAGTTAAGAAAAGAAAAAAGGAAAAAAACTCAAAAGAAGATGAAGATTGCGCTGATTGGTCATAAAAGGATTCCCTCAAGGGAAGGCGGCGTGGAGGTGGTGGTGGATGAATTATCCACAAGGCTCGCCAGCCAGGGCTATGAGGTGGAGGCCTATAACCGTTCGGGGTATCATGTGTCCGGCAAGGATTTTGGAGAGGGGAGAAAGAAGTACTATAAAGGTGTGCGCATCATCATAACGCCGACCTTTGAAAACGGGAAATTGAATGCCATTGTTTATTCCGTTATGGCAACGTTGCGGGCGCTGTTTGGAAGGTATGACGTGATTCATTACCATGCGGAGGGACCCTGCGTTACCCTGTTTCTTCCAAAGCTGTTCGGGATACGGGTGATTGCAACCATTCACGGACTGGATTGGCAGAGGGCAAAGTGGGGAAATTTTGCATCCAGGGTTTTAAAGCTGGGCGAGAAAATGGCGGCAAAATACGCGGATGAGGTGATAGTCCTTTCAAAGAACGTGCAGGAGTATTTCCTTGAGACCTACGGAAGGAAAACCCACTATATTCCCAACGGAGTTTCCAGACCTGAAATCCGGGAACCGGAGGAAATCAGGGAGAAATACGGACTTGAAAAGGACGGATACATTCTTTTTCTGGCGAGGCTCGTACCGGAAAAGGGGCTTCATTATCTGATAGAGGCTTATAAAGAAATTGACACAGATAAAAAACTGGTGATTGCCGGCGGCAGCAGCCATTCCTTTGACTATATGAAGCAGGTACAGGAAATGGCGGCCAGTGATGAGAGAATCATCATGACCAATTTTGTACAGGGAAGGGTACTGGAGGAGCTGTATTCCAATGCGTATGTGTTTGTGCTTCCCAGTGATGTGGAAGGTATGGCGCTTACCCTTTTGGAAGCCATGAGCTATGGGGACTGCTGTCTGGTCAGCGATATTCCCGAAAATATTGAAGTGGTTGAAAATCAGGCGGTAACCTTCAGGAAAGGCAGCGTGGAGGATTTAAAGAAAAAGCTTGTTTTTCTGTTGGAGAATCCTGAAATTACAGCGGATTACGGGAGAAAAAGCGTGGACTTTATCTGTAATAAATACAGCTGGGAAGAAATGGTAAGGCAGACAAGGATGTTATATGAAAATACTGATTGTAAATAAATTTCTACATGCCAATGGAGGCTCTGAGACATATATTTTTAATATTGGAAAGGGTTTTGAAAAGCTGGGACATCAGGTCCAGTATTTTGGCATGGAGCATCCCGACAGAGTGGTGGGAAACGACTGGGACTGCTACACCGGCAGCATGGACTTTCGTGGCGCCGGAGGAGGGGATAAGGCTGACGGCCCGGCGGGGGGCAGGCTGAGAAAGCTTATAGAGCAGGCGGGATATCCGTTTCGGATTATCTATTCAAGGGAAGCATATAAGAAAATTACTTATGTGCTTGAAAAGTTTGACCCCGACGCGGTTCATGTAAATAATTTTAACTTTCAGCTGACCCCGTCTATACTGTATGCGGTGAAAAACTACAGAAATAAGAAAAGGAAAAAACTTCCCATTATAATGACGGCTCATGACAGCCAGCTTGTATGCCCTAACCATCTGATGGTGATTCCAGGGAGCGGTGAAATCTGCTTTGCCTGCGAGGGCGGAAAATTTAGTAACTGTACAAAAAACAGGTGTATCCATAATTCCCGGATGAAAAGTATTCTGGCTTCAGCGGAGGGGTATTTATACAAGTGGCTTAAGGCTTACCGCTATATTGACCTGCTGGTATGCCCCAGCGACTTTTTGAAGGAAAAATTGTCAACGAATCCCCTTCTGGCGAAAAAGGCGGTTACAATACACAATTTCATTCAGGCTGCCGACAGGCAGGAGAATGTAAAAAAAGAAGATTATGTTTTATATTTTGGCAGGTATTCCGAAGAAAAGGGAATTAAAACTCTGCTTCAGATATGTAAATCTCTGCCGGAAATCCCTTTTGTTTTCGCCGGTAGCGGGCCTTTCAGAGATGAAATCCTTCAAACTGAAAATATAGAAGAAAGAGGTTTTCTGTCAGGGAAAGAGCTGTATCTGGCAATTGCCAGGGCGCGTTTTGTGCTTTTCCCCTCCATTTGCAATGAGAACTGCCCTTTCAGTGTAATGGAGGCGCAGATGTACGGAACACCGGTGCTTGGAAGCAGGCTTGGGGGAATCCCGGAGCTGATACAGGAAGATGTAACTGGGCAGCTTCTTACGGCCGGGGATGCGGATGCATGGACCGGAGCTGTAAAGGCGCTGTGGGAGGATGAGGAGCGGCTTGACAGATATACCGATAATTGTAAGAAGGTGTCTTTCTATACAGTTGTCGGTTATTGTGATATACTGCAAAGTAAAATAAAAGAATTGATGCAGGAGGACTGTCAGTATGAGTAAACGGACTCTTTACGGGACGGTAATCGTAACTTATAGATGTAATGCGCGCTGTAATATGTGCGACTGCTTTAAGGACCCCACAAAACCTAGCGAGGAAATCACGCTGGAGGATATCAAAAAGCTGCCGGAAATGGCGTTTACCAACATTACGGGAGGCGAGCCCTTTGTACGGCAGGATATTCCTGATATCGTCCGGGAGCTGTATAAAAAATCCGACAGGATTGTGATTTCCACCAATGGATATTTTACGGACAGGATTATTGCGCTGTGCAGGGAATTTCCCAAAGTAGGTATCAGAATCAGTATCGAGGGCTTAAAGGAGACCAACGATAAAATCAGAGGAATCCCCGACGGCTTTAACAGGGGATATCAGACCTTGAAAACACTGGTGGAAATGGGACATCCCGACGTGGGCTTCGGCATGACGGTGCAGGATATGAACTGCGAGGATTTGGTGCCCCTTTATAATATTGCCAACGATATGGGAATGGAGTTTGCAACTGCGACGCTCCATAACTCCTTTTATTTTAGAAAGACAGACAACAAAATAGATGATAAACTGAAAGTGGCAAGGAATTTTGAAAAGCTGATTAACGAGCTTCTAAAAAGCAATTCGCCCAAGAAGTGGTTTCGGGCCTACTTTAACCACGGTCTGATTAACTATATTTACGGGAATAAAAGGCTGCTCCCCTGCGATATGTCCAGAAACGCGTTTTTTATCGACCCGTTCTGCGACGTGATTCCCTGTAACGGAATGGAAAAGAAAGCAGTGATGGGGAATTTGAGGAACCAGAGCTGGGACGAGCTGTGGAATTCGGAGCAGGCGAAACATGTCAGAGAGTGCACGAGAAAGTGCGACAGAAACTGCTGGATGATAGGAAGCGCTTCACCGGCGATGCATAAATACATTTGGGTGCCCGGATGGTGGGTGGTGAAGCATAAGTTTTTGAAGGGCGGAAAATACAGCCTGAAAGAAAATCAGTTTATTAAAGATATTTAATTTGCGGGGATGAAGATGGAAAGTACCAACAGGTTAAGCGCCAGCATGGGGGAAATTTTATATTGGTTTTTTTTCGGCGCCCTTTTATTTGCCAAGGGAATAGGGCTTTATGACGGACAGGCGGTTTTTAAACTGGTGCTGGTTTTTGCGGCGGCCTGCCTCGGACTGAAAATAGCGACAGATAAATACACTACGGCGGAAATGCTGAAGATTCTGGCGGTAATTTCCCTGACGGCGGCGACCTATCTGATGTCGGGGGAAAAGGGAATGCTCCTGTACGGTATGATGATGGCAGGGCTTAAGTATGTGGATATCAGGAAGGTGTTTCTGGTGGGCTGCGTGCTGTGGACAGCCGCGTTTTTAGGGATAACGTTTTTTTCCCTGTTCCGTATGGATGAAACCATATATAAGGTTCATTCAAAATTGGGGCTGGGGCATATTTTCAGGTGGAGCCTTGGGTATCCCCATCCCAATGTGCTGCAGGTTTCCTATCTGATACTGGCTGTATTTATCATTTATCTTCTGGGAGATGCTTTTAAATTAAAGCACGCTTTCTGGCTGTTTGCCGGAAATATGCTGGTTTTTCTGTATTCGGTCAGCTATACCGGCCTGATTGTCTTTCTGTGCCTGCTTTTCGGAAGAATCTATCTGCTTTTCAGAAAAAAACTCTGCTTTTTTGAAAAACTTCTGCTGCAGCTGGTATTTCCGGCGTGTGTACTCCTGTCGCTGATTGTACCGGTTACCATCGATGTAAACGGCAAATGGTTTAAGCTGCTGAATAAGGTGTTCAGCCAGCGCCTGGAACTTGGCTGGCTGTATTTAATCCCGGAAAACATCAGCCTCTGGGGGAAGCGGCTTTCAGAGATAACCAACAGCTCAAAGACCATGGATAATGCCTACCTGTTTGCATTTATTACCTATGGGATAATTCCCTTTGCCGTTTTATGTATTGCAACTATGTATATGCTGTACAGGTATTTAAGAGAAGATAAATATATGGAGGCGTTGATTATTGTCAGTATTATCGTGGGAGGAATGACGGAGCCGTTTCTATACAATACTTCCTTTAAAAACTTAAGTTTTCTTTTTATGGGGGCTCTTTTATTTGAAAATAAAAAGCAAAAGACGGAGCGGTGCATCATTCCCTGGGAAAAGGCGGGCATCCATATACCGGATAAAGAAATTTCAATCAAAACGGATAAAATAAAAATCATGGCTGATAAACTTCGGACGCTGCTTCGCATGGACTGGCGAAAGGCGGCAGCCGGGCTTTTATTCGGGGTAGCTTGCGTGCTTTTGGTGAACAGGTTTACCTCCTATCCTGATGGCTATGTGGTTTACAGGACGGACTGCTCAGGCATTCCGCAGGAGAGGAATTATTATGATGTGAATAACCCTGAATATCTATTCTACAGAAGGATGCATCCCTTTGAACAGGGAGAGGAAATAGAGTATTTCGGCGGTAATATTGTTGTGATGGAAAGGGTAAGAGATAATATTGCCGGCCTTGTGCTGGGATATACTGCCGGGTATGCCCTGGCAGGAATCTGGATAACACATAGAAGCAAAGAAAGGGTCTCCAATGAGAAGTAAGAATAAAAAGCGGGGATTAATGCTTCTTGGTTTGTCTCTGCTTTTGGGGGTAATATATTTTAACAGCCCTCTATATGGAAAGGATTTTAACAGCAACTCTGAGGAAATTTCAAAACCGCAGAACCCGACGGAAAATTCCCGGGAGGACGACACAGAGATATTAATGCGGATGGCGGAAATTGACGGAGAGACAATTTCTGTCAGGGCCTGGCATAATGAAGAAGATAACAGGTATTACTTTTTTCTGCCGGAGTACATGAAAAGGGGCATGGAACCTGAAAAGAAAGCAGAGGCGGAATATATTTCCCTGTCGGACATTCCTACGGTCTATATCGAGCTTGAGACGGGAACCTTTGATGCGGTGAAAGCGTCAAAGGAGGTACGGGAAAAGATAAGCCTTTCTCTGTTTACAGACGAAGGGGGCGCAGAGAAAAAGAAGCTTGCAGGCACCATAAAGGCAAGAGGAAACGCATCTTTTCACGCACCAAAATATAAAAAGAGCTATACCGTAAAGCTGGAGGAGAATGCGGGGCTTCTGGACATGCCGGCCGGTCGGGAGTGGGTGCTGTTGGCTCATTATTACGACGATACCCATCTGAGAGAATATCTTACTTTTGATATGGCCAGAACGCTGGAGATGGCATACGTGCCCGCCGGAGAGCTTGTAAACCTGTATGTTGACGGGGAGTTTGAGGGAATTTATTTTCTGGGTGAAAAAATTGGAATTTCCCCTGAAAAAGTAAACATTACCGATTTGGAGAGCCTGACTCTTGAAAAAATGCCGCAAAGCGCGCTGAAGAAGTATCCCTACGCAAGGGAAGGCGTCCGGGGCGGACAGGATGTGATTATAGAGAAGGGCTACGTGGCTCATGAGGGGTTTCTGGATATCACAGGAGGATACCTTCTGGAGCTGGAATGGCTTAAGGACAGATATAATGAGGAAAAAAGCGGGTTTACCAGCGATGCAAATCAGTGTGTGGTAATTAAAAGCCCGGAATATGCCACCGGCGCACAGGTGGCATATATAAAACATTATTATCAGCAGTTTGAAGACGCGCTCAGGAAAAGCAGGGAAAATCATACGGAGGAGTATCTGGAATATATTGATTTGGATTCCTTTGTAAAGAAATATCTCGTGGAGGAAGTGTCAAAAAATATGGACGCCAATATGTCCAGCCAGTATCTTTATAAAGATAAGGATACAATTGACGGAAAGCTCTACGCCGGACCGGTCTGGGATTACGACAGGGCGTATGATAATAAGGTTGGCGATGTAAATAACCGGGGAGCGGATATGTTCTGGGTGAATCAGGGAAGCGCAGGCTTTCCCTTCTGGAAAAACCTGTATGAGACGCCGGTTTTTGAAAAACGGGTCCGGGAGCTTTACAGAGATAAGCTTTCGGATGCTTTGAGGGAATATGTGGATGAAAAGCTCCCGGAATGGGAGAGTGAAATTCACGATTCCGTTATTGCAGATATGTTCCGGTATCAAAGCGAATATGAGGAAAAAATGGACGGGGAGGCAAGACTTTCCCGGGAAATGCAGGCGCTTACGGAATTCATCAGAGAAAGAAAGGCATTTTTGGACAGGGAATGGATAACAAATTAGCGGTGAAAATCAATAAAATATGTATGGTTACCGTGAAGGCCATTGGTATGATACTTATGGCATATTTGTTTTTACTCAGCATTTTCAGTACCAGCGTGAGGTCTGTCCGTAACTTTGGAACGGCCGAAAATCCACAGTGGGGGCGTTATACTTATTTTTTGCCGGATAATCCGTTAAAACACGTGATATGGATTGTGCTGGTGATAGTGATTTTCGGGCTGGCAAAGGCATATGGCATAAAAAGAAAGCGGGAGCAAAAAGGAAATTCACATGAAAGCAGATGGAAAAAGTACGCGCCGGAAGTTATTTGTGGCGTTTATTTTCTGATAGTGCTATTATATATTTTAAATACCAGGCTTTTGCCAAAAAGCGACCCGGCGGGACTTCTTCGGATTTCAGAAGAAATCTTAAACGGTGATTTTCATGAATTTGAAAAAGAGGGGTATATGTACAGATATCCTTATCAGAGCGGGTTTGTTTTTCTGTGTATGGCGGCGGTAAAGCTTTTTGGCGCGCAGGCTTTTCTGGCCTTGCAGGTGGTAAACGCGGTGGCAATTACTATATTTTTTTATCTGCTTGGAAGGCTGGCGATGATTTGGTGGGGATATGACAGAAGTCAGGCAGCAGGCTTTATTGTGATAAGCATGGTCGGCTCCTTTCCCCTGCTTTTATATGTTACTTTTATATATGGCAATTTGCCGGGGATGGCCTTGTCAACAGCGGCCATATATTTTCAGCAGTTATTTTTAAAGGAGAGAAAAGCGGTAAGGATTTTTGAGGCGGCGGTTTGTATTTCGCTGGCAGTTGTACTTAAAAGTAATTGTCTGATTCTCCTTGTGGCGATGGTGATTGTTTTGGGGTGGGAGGGACTCACTGGAAAAGAAAAAAGAAGCAGTATCATGGCGATTTTCTGTATTTTGGTATGTTACATAGCAGTAAATCAGGCAACACTGTTTTGTATGGAGAAAGTAACGGGAAAGGAGCTCTCAGGCGGAATACCCAAAACGGCTTTAATAGCTATGGGATTGGAGGAGGGAGCGGCGGGACCGGGAACCGAAAACGGAACAAGCAACCGGATTTATGAGGAAAACGGCTATGACAGCAGGGCGGCGGATGAAGTGTCAAAGGAAAAAATTGCTTCTATCATGAAACAATATATGAAGAATCCGCCGTCGCTTATCAGTTTTTTTGCAAGGAAAATGGCGCTACAGTGTAATGAGCCCACTTTTCAATGCTTTAGCATTACAGGAGGCAGGGAAAGCACTGTCAGTGTGCCGGTATGGCTGGACTTTCTTATTGCAGGAAAAGGAAGTTTATATTTAGCGGAAATTATGAATGGTATGCATGCGATTATTTTGTTTGGCGTATGTGTGTGCATTTTTTCCACGAATGTAAAAAAGCAGAGCCTGGACGAATTGATATTTTTGATTATCTTTATTGGAGCTTTTCTCTTTCAGATATTTTATGAGGCGAAAAGTCAGTATATGCTTATTTTCTTTTTTATGCTGCTTCCCTATGCTATGCAGGGATACCGGGTTTTATTAAGAAATCTGGTAAAATCAGGGAAGAAAGCAGGAAGAAGCATAGCGGTTGATTTTGTAAAAGAGAATAAAATGAAGGTGGGAATTGCATCAGGCGTGGTGTGCCTGATAGTGGCGGCCGGTATCTGGACGGGGCTGTTTGAACATACCATATGCCTGCAAAGCAGCGCGGAGCAGCTGGAAGAATATTATGAGGTGGTACAGACCAGAGAAAATCCAAACGGATAGGGGCAGGAAGGAATATTATGCTGAAAAAATTAAATTTTATATTTTCGAAAAGGGATAAAGTAAAGCTTCTGCTGCTAATGATAATTGTAATTGGAGGCAGTTTTCTGGAACTTATGGCAGTCTCTATTTTTTCGCCTTTTATTAATGTAATTATGGACCCGGAAAAACTTCATGAAAATGCTATTATCGCATATTTTTATCAGCTGTTTAATGTCCAGAGTATTGAATATTTTCTTGCAATAGTTGCCGCAGGAATTATTGTGATATATGTGGTGAAAAATATTTATGTAATAGCTGAAAAGAATGCAATTTACAGGTTCTCATACCGGATTCAGAGAAATATTTCTACGGATTTACTGAAAGCTTATATGCGGGAGCCTTATACTTTTCACTTAAATAAGAATATTTCTGTCCTTCAAAGGAGTATGCAGGAAGATACCGACCAGTTTACTAAAGGGATAATTCATATAATGGAAATGGCGGCGGAGGTATGTGTTTGTATAGCATTGGGGATTTATCTTTTTATAGAAAGTCACTCCATTACCATTATTATAGCAGGCCTTTTGGTTTTTTGTCTGGCGTTTTTTTCTTTTATTTCAAAAAAATACTCCAGTGCATGGGGGCGGGAAGGGCAGCAGTATAAATCCAGGATTTATCAGTGGATGAACCAGTCCTTAGGGGGAATTAAAGAAATTAAGGTATTAAATAGAGAGGAAGATTTCATTGAGCATTATGACAGCTATTTTTCAAAGTATGTAAGGGTGCTCAGATTAAACAGGCTGATAGGAGTGGTGCCCAAATATATTATTGAGATGGTATGTATGACAGGACTTTTAGCGGCGGTAATATTTAAAATATTTTTTGGGCAAAGAGAATTGATTGATTTTGTACCGCAGCTTGCAGTGTTTGCAGTAGCGGCTTTCAGGCTGCTTCCTTCTGTCGGGAGAATTAATGAGCATCTCTCAGCGGTTCTTTATGCCATGCCCTCTCTCGACCTTATTTATAATGATTTAAAGGAGGTGGAGAAAACCTATAGCGATAAGCAGGAGCGGGATAAAACATGGAGGCTCCAGGATAAAATTGAAGTGAGGAAGGTAACCTACAGGTATCCCGATGGAGATGTAAATGTAATTGAAAATGCCAGCTTTGTAATAAAAAAAGGGCAGACAGCCGCTTTTGTGGGAACGTCAGGAGCGGGGAAATCGACTATAGTTGATGTCCTGTTAGGTCTTCTGCCGCCTCAATATGGGAAAATTTATGCAGATGGAATGAATATTTATAAAAATTTGCTGACATGGCAGATGGAAATCGGCTATATTCCGCAGACAATTTATCTGTCGGACGACAGTATCAGAAATAATGTGGCGTTTGGGATTAAAGAAGATAAAATAGATGAAGAAGCTGTTGTCCGTGCGTTGAAACAGGCACAGTTATACGATTTTGTTGAAGTCTTGCCGGAGGGACTGGATACTTTTGTAGGTGACAGGGGAGTACGTTTATCAGGCGGGCAAAGACAGCGGATTGGTATTGCAAGAGCGCTTTACCATGACCCGGAAATTTTGGTGTTGGACGAGGCTACATCGGCCCTTGACAATGAAACCGAGTCGGCGGTTATGGAAGCTATAGAAAAACTTCAGGGACAGAAGACGATTTTAATTATTGCACACAGACTCACTACCATTCAAAATGCTGATGTTATTTTTGAGGTGAATGATGGGAAAGTGGAAGTAAAGAGTAAGCAGGAAGTGCTGGGATAGATGATGAAGCAGTTAATTAAAGATGCGTTGGCGCAGGCTGACTATATGCTATATATGAAAAAAATAAAAAGAAACAGAATTCAGGTACATACAGTGGGGGAAACTATTCAGGAACTGATTTGTACGGAAAAAAGCATGGTCAGATTTGGGGATGGTGAAATTACAGTAATTGCCGGAAAAAACTTAAAGCTTCAAAAGGTTGACCCTGAAATTTCTGACGGGCTAAAAAGAATTTTAGGATATGAACATGAGGACATGATAGTTACCGTACCGGAAATTTTTAGCGATATGTCTATGTACCGGAGGGAGAGCAGGCAGTTCTGGAAAGAGCATTTGCTGATATATCGAAATATTTATAATAGATATTGTAATAAGGAGAGAATTTATTACAGTACATCCTTTTCAAGATTTTATTATGCTCTTGAGGACAAAAGTATATGTGATTTATGGGCAAATCAAATACGGGAGATATGGAAAGACAGAGATGTGGTAGTGGTGGAAGGCGAGCGCACCCATAATGGGGTAGGAAATAATCTTCTGGACAGTGCCCGCAGCATTGAGAGAATCATTGGGCCTGCCAGTAATGCTTATGAGCGGATTGAGGAAATATTAGACTGCTGCAGGAAGTATTCTAAGGACAGGCTCTTTTTGGTATCTCTTGGAGTGGCTGCAAAGTTTATTGTGGAAAGATTGTTTCTGGATGGGTACAGAGCGCTTGACATTGGAAATCTGGATGTTGAGTATGAATGGTATCTCCATAAGGAAAAGGGGAAGGTGTCTCTCGCCAAGCATGAGATAACGGGGAAGGAAGCAAACCGGAAAGCTGGTTATGGGGAATACTGGGAACAGATAAAATATCAGATTATCTGATATTGTGAATCGTAAACAGAAGAATTGATATATCATTGCTTCAAAATGAGGAAGATATGAAAATTATGTATATTGCCCCCAGATTTCATACCAATCAGTCAGCGGTAGTAAAGGGATGGATAGAGCGGGGGGATGAAGTATTATTTATCAGCTATTATACAGCAATTATTGAGGACTATTCCTGTATTCATCCATTGGTGCTTGGGTTTTCCCCTTTATTTTTATTAATAGACAAATTTTATACGGAAGTTCTGCATAGGAAAGATGTGGCGGCCTCTGCTTTCAAGATTAATCACGGTTTTCCGCCAATTATAAAGTTGCGCAGAGTGATAAACGACTGGAAACCGGATGTGATTATTATGCGTGACAGAACTTTATATACAATTGCCGGCTGCCTGCTGGGAAGAAAAAGTAAGTGCATTTTATATAATCAGAGCCCCATATGGGACGAGCCGCAAAAGGAGGATTTGAAACATCGGCTGGTAAGAAGCTTTACTCCAAGGTATAGAATGACACCTGTTATGGGCAGGGCGGAAGCCGGAAAGTGCATTGCGCCGCATTCCTATTTTGTCCCGTTTGTTGTGGAGCCGCAAATACCGCCAGGTAAGAAAAACTACTTTAAAGATGATTGTATTCATGTTTTATGTATTGGTAAGTTTGAACCCAGAAAACATCATATGATGTTGATGGATGTGGTAAGTGAACTGGCAGAAAATTCTGATGAGAGCTATCATTTAACAGTTATTGGCGAAGCTACCGGCAGGCTACAGAAAGAGTTTTATGAGAAAGTGCAGACGTATGTGAAAGAGCATCATTATGAGAATATAGTGACTTTGCTTACAAATGTGCCAAAGGAAAAGACCAATGAATATTTTGCAGAAACAGATGTGTTTGTAATTCCCAGTACTGATGAGATGGCGTCCATTTCTCAGTTAGAGGCAATGAGCTTTTCTGTTCCGGCGATTTGCAGTGACAAAAACGGTTCAGCCTGTTATGTTGTAGAGGGAGAAAATGGATTTCAATTCAGGGACTGTGACAGGGATGATTTAAAAAGAAAGCTGAAGATGCTGACTTCAAGCAGAGAGAAGATAATGGAAATGGGAAAAAAGGCATATCAGTCGATAGTGGATGGCAATGTATTTCAAAATTATTATGACGGGATTCAGAGAATATTAAAGGATATGGAGCAAAACAGGAGATAGAAGCTGTATGATAGAAATCGCTTTTTGTTTTGATAAAAATATGGTGACAGCCGCATGCGTAGCGATAGCCAGTCTGTTGGATTTTAATACTGATAGAGCGACTCATTATCGGATTTCCTGTATCTGTCCTGAAGAAGCATTTGATTATAAGCCTCAAATAGAGAGTATTGTACTTAAAAGAGATAATGAAAGCCGTGTGGATTTTTATCTGGCGCCAAAGGAATTTTGTGGTGCTTATGAGGTTAGAGGAATCTCAGTCAGTACGTATCTCAGACTTTTATTGCACAGAATACTTCCAGATAAGAAAAAGGTCATTTATGCAGATGTTGATTTGCTTTTTCAGGATACATTAAAAACGGTTTGGGATGAAGAAATTACAGATTTTTTTATTGCGGGTGTGAAAGGGGCAACTAATTTTTCAGATACCTGGCGGGAATGTATGAAGCTGGACTATGCGAAAGCATTGGAGGATTTGAAGGGAAATTACATTAATGCCGGTTTACTTCTTATGAATCTTGATGCAATCCGAAGATGGAATCCTGACAAATGTTGGGTGAAAATGGCAGGAAAAAATTATTATTATCAGGACCAGGATATTTTAAATATTACCTGCAAAGGAAAAATAAAATATCTGCCTATGCGTTTCAACGTGCAGGCACATTTAACAAATAAGGAGTTTATGCGTTTTGCTGAGGAGGGGATTTCTTCAAAGGAGCAATGTGCTGAAGCATTAACCCATCCGGCGGTATTACATTATACAGGACCTAAACCATGGAATAATCGCGGGGTGAACCGTGGGAAAATATGGTGGGATTATGTCGGCAGTCAGGAAGACCTGTGTTGTCTTTTTAATAAAGCGAAGGTGCCGAACAGAAGGACAACAGGGATTCTTGGAAAGATTAACAGGCATTTGCCTTTTTAATGAGGAATAAAAAATGAAAGAAAACAGAAAGCAAGATATAATTACATATGTTTTTATGCTGGGCATAGGAGTGCTGTTTTACTTTTTACCTGGTGAGTGGCTTTGTATAGAAGATGACAGCGTAAGGTATTTGTCTGAGGGAGGAGAGGGAGTACTGCCAGGGTATCCCGCTTTTCTTGCTTTTTTCCGTTTCCTTTTTTCCGAGCAG
>CAMSTM010000006.1 GCA_947063675.1 uncultured Lachnospiraceae bacterium
CTGCTTTTGGTAATTGTATTGCTGCTTCGATTTGAATTAAGCGCTATCGTACCGTATTTTATAATCTATACTACTCTCATGCTAAAGCTGGAGCCAATATCTTACGGTATTATCAGTGCTATGAATCGTATACAATTTTCAAATAAATCTTACCAGGTTGTCAGTGAAACCCACACTCGTTACCTTACGTACCAGCAAAGGCTGGCTTCCGAAGAACAGAAACGAAAAATCACCCCCTCTCTCCAGCACGAACTTACTGTGCGCAATCTGACATTTGGCTATCCGGGAAAAAAGCTGTTATTTGAAAATGCGCAGATGGACATACCCGCCGGGAAAAGCGTAGCCCTGATTGGTGCATCAGGTTCGGGAAAAACTACTTTCCTTGACCTGCTGCTTGGATTATTACACCCACAGTCCGGTTCCATATGCTTTGACGGATACGATCTTGTCAGTGGCACCGACTCTGAGGGAGCGTGCAATGCATTTCTCGGCGAGATTGTCAGCTACATTCCCCAGACCGTCTATTTAAATGGAGAAACCGTTCGGCATAACGTTGCATTTATGGAAAGCTATGATAATATTAACGAAAAACGGGTCATCGAAAGCCTGAAAGCTGCGCAAATCTGGGATGATGTGCGCGAAATGCCTCAGGGACTTGACACTCTTATCGGTGAAGAAGGCGTCGCTATCTCCGGGGGACAACGGCAGCGCATTGCACTGGCAAGAACAATTTATAAGGATTCCGAGCTGCTGATTCTGGATGAAGCAACCGCTGGTCTCGATAACCAGACTGAAAAAGCGGTCATGGACTCTATTTTCAGTATTAAAAATAAAACCATACTGCTCGTCACCCACCACATGGCGTTGGCAGAACAATGTGATATTATATATCAGATTGAAAACAAAAAAATCATACGTGTGCGTTAATGCCTCTTACATAAACAGTTCCGCCAGATATTCCGCCGCCGGCAGTATCGCCCGCTTATCCACACAAAATCCCGGCTGATGAATCAACTGGCCTTTGCCCGTTCCTACTTTAATATAGCAGCCCGGAATGTTCTCCTCAAAAAAGGCAAAGTCGTCCCCGCCCATAGAGCTTTCTTCGGGCACAACGGCAAATCCCATCTTCTCTGCCAGCCAAATACACGCTTCCGCCATCCTTTTGTCATTGTATGTGGCGGGCGGGCCGGCAATCCATTCCGTTTCCGCCGATGCGCCGTAAGCCGCCGCCGTTCCCTTCGCAATTTCCTGAAGTCGCCTTTCAAATAAAATCCTGTCCTCCGGGCTCATGGTACGTACGGTTCCTTCCAGAACCGCCTCTTCCGGTATCACATTCCACGTATTCCCTGCCGTTAATCTGGTGACGCTGAGGAGTGCCGGATGAAAGGCATTGATATTCCTGGTGACTACCGTCTGCAGCGCCTGAATGATGCCTGCCGCTGCCGGAATCGGGTCAACCCCGTCGTCCGGGTGCGCCCCGTGGCATCCAACACCTTTTACGCTAATCACAAATCTGTCTACCGCCGCCGTCACGTAGCCTTCCCTGATTCCAAGCGTCCCGGCTTCGTTGGTGGGGTCTGCATGGATTCCCCAAATCCGCTCCACGTCCTCCATCACGTCAGTTTCCAGTACCTTAAGCGCGCCGAGAGAACTTTCCTCCCCCGGCTGGAAGATAATTTTTACCGTCCCGGCAAGCTTATCTTTTCTTTCATTTAATAAGAGCGCACAGCCGATTCCCGCCGTAATATGAAAATCATGCCCGCAGGCATGCATTTTTCCATCATACTCGGAAGCATAGGGGAGATTTGTCTCCTCACGGATTGGCAGAGCGTCTATATCGCAGCGAAGGGCCTGTACCGGCCCTTCCTTTGCACCTCTCACTATAGCCACAAGCCCTGTCTCCAGCGCACATGGCAGGATTTCCACTCCCGCTTCCGTAAGAACCACACGAATCTTATCCGTAGTTTCATACTCCTCATAGGACAGTTCAGGATGGCGGTGAAACCACTCGAACCATTCCGTTAATTTCTTTTCCAAATTCTTATGATTTTCCATCCGTTTTCACCTTCCCTTTTTCCTTCGGCAAATTTTCCCATGTATCAATCCGCTTCCAATTACCTTAAGCTCAAACGCCGTTAGAAGCTTTAAATCCGAACTGTCGCCACTCTTTTAACTCGGGTTATCTCCCGCTGTTAGGGTCCAACGCATCTCTCAAAGCGTCCCCGATAAAGTTAATCGCCATCACAAGCACCACTATCAAAAGTCCCGGTGGTATCCAGAGCCATGGCTGCTTTGTCAGCACCGTCAGTGACTGGGCGCCGTTTAACATATTTCCCAGGCTGGGCGTGGGAGGCTGTACCCCCTGTCCTAAAAAGCTCAGCGCTGCCTCGTCCAGCATGGAAAGCGCCAGAACCGAAGTGGCGTACACCAGAATCGGAGCCACCGTGTTAGGAAGAATTTCCGAAAACAAAATATGCCTAAGGGGCATTCCTGCCACAATATTTCCCTTGATGAAATTCGTCTCCCGGAGATTCAGCACGTTTCCCCGCACCAGCCTTGCAATGCCCGGCCAGTCAACAAATCCCAGAATCAGTATGATATTCCAGAGTCCCGGCTTAAAAATAGCCGCTGCCACCAGAACCAGCAGAATATAGGGAAAGGACATCACCATGTCCGTAAAGCGCATGATAATCATATCCGCCACGCCGCCAAAATACCCGGCGACCAGTCCCAGAATCACGCCCACCACTGTTGAGATTAAAGTTGCCATTATTCCCACCAGAAGGGATATCCGCATGGCATACAAAAGCCTGCTGAACACGTCGCGCCCAATCTGGTCGGTTCCCAGCCAGAATTCCTTACAGGGGGCGCCGCTGAAAGTCCCCACAATCTCGTCCGGCTGATAGGGGGCAATTATGGGCGCAAGGAGCGCCGCTCCGCCGAGGACAATCACCACTATCAGGCTGACCAGCGCAAGATGATGGCGGCGGAACCGCCGAAATACCGTCTGCTGATAACTTTCGCTGGCGATATCTGCCTTTCCGCCCGGCTCTTTCCCTGCATCAAAGCCTGAAATTTTGCTTATTTTCCATTTTTTCTTAGAAGTAAAATCCCGTTTCATTCCGCCCCTCCTAATCCAGTTGAATCGTGGGGTCCACCAAAGCATACAGAATATCCGTAACCAGATTGGCAACCAGCACCACCACAGCCGACAGAAGGCACACTCCCATAATCACAGGATAATCCCGGCTGCTGATTGCGCTCATTGTCATAAGTCCCAGCCCCGGCCATGAAAACACCTGCTCGATAATCACCGCGCCGCCGAAAAGCACAGGAATCTCCATACCGATTACCGTAACTATTGGAACCAGCGCGTTGCGAAGCGCATGCTTGTTAATCACCTTAAAGCGTCCGATTCCCTTTGCCCGGGCCGTCCGCAGATAATCCTGCTGAAGGATTTCAAGAACAGCGCTTCTGATATATCTGATATTACTGCCTGCCATGGAAGTCGCAAGCACCAGCACCGGCATCACCATATGCCTGGCCACATCCAGAAAGCCCCCTTCCGTTCCAAGGGTAGTCATACCGCTGGAGGGAAGCCAGCCAAGCTTTACCGTAAAAACATAAATCAGAAGGAGGGACAGAAAAAAGCCCGGTATGCTGCTTCCCAGAAAGGAAAAGGTCACCACCGCATAGTCTCCTTTTGAATACTGGTGGACAGCGCTGTAAATTCCTGCCGGAACAGCCATGAGAAGGCTCACCAGAAGGGACACGCCCATAAGGAGAAGGGTAGGCCCTAAGTGGCTTCCTATCATTTCGCTGACCGACTGGTAGGATTTGATGGAATATCCCATATTTCCATGAAGAAGCTGTCCCAGCCACACAAAATACTGTATATAAAAAGGCTTGTCCAGACCCAGCGCTATTTTCCGCGCCTCCACGGCGGCCTCCGATACCCTCGGCCCCTGAAGCATTTCCAGGGGACTTCCCGCCATGCACATGATGGCATAATCTATGACGGTTATTCCAATCAGCACGGGAATGGCAATCAAAATTCTTTTAATAATGTACTTACCCAATTCAGGTCCTCCTATTCCAGTTCCGCTGTGGTTCTTCCAACGATGGGGCAGGCGGCTTCGTGTCCGGAGCCCGGCCGCACCTCCGAAAGCGCCGGCTCCTTCTGCCTGCAGATTTCCGCAGCGTAGGGACACCTCGGGTGGAAACGGCAGCCTGACGGGGGATTGGTGCTGTCCCCTATTTCTCCTTCCAGAAGGCTTCGGGTCTTTTCCCTTTCCCCGGGGTCCGGCACCGGCACGGCGTTTAAAAGCGCCTTTGTATACGGGTGAACCGGATGGTTAAAAATCTCCTTTGTTTCGCCTGTTTCCACTATTTTGCCCAGATACATGACGGCGATTCTGTCGCTGACATAATTTACCGCGCCAAGACCGTGACCCACAAAAAGCAG
Organism: uncultured Lachnospiraceae bacterium; assembly: GCA_947063675.1. Lineage (GTDB taxonomy): Bacteria > Bacillota > Clostridia > Lachnospirales > Lachnospiraceae > Suilimivivens. Next base: position 4,466 of record CAMSTM010000006.1, read on the forward strand.
GGTGAGGTGCAGCTCCTTTTGCAGGCTTTTGAGGAGATTTAAGATTTGCGCCTGTATGGATACGTCCAGGGCGCTGACCGGCTCGTCGCAGACGATAAATTTGGGATTTAAGGAAAGCGCCTTTGCGATTCCGATTCGCTGTCTCTGTCCGCCGGAAAATTCATGGGGATACCTCCCTAAAACATTCCTTGACAGCCCCACCATATCCAGAATTTTCAATATTTCCTTCTCTACCGTATCTTTAGCGGCGAGCCCGTGGTACAGCATGGGCTGCGCCAAGATTTCAAAGATATGCTTCCGGGGGTTTAAGGACGAATAGGGGTCCTGAAACACCATCTGGAGCTGTGTCCTTATTTTCTGCATTTCCGCTTTTTTCAGTCCGGCAAGATTGGTTCCCTGATACAGAATCCTGCCCTCTGTGGGAGTTTCAAGCCCTACAAGCTGGCGCCCGATAGTGGATTTTCCGCAGCCGGATTCCCCTACCAACCCCAGGGTCTCACCTTCCATTATGGAAAAATTTATCCCGTCCACCGCTTTCACATAGCCGGTTGTATGATTGATGATTCCTCCCTTTATGGGATAATATACCTTTAAATTTTCAGCCTGAATCAGAGGGATGTTCGATTTATCTTTCATTGATTATCCCCCCTTCTTTCATCACCACGCATTTTGCCACATGATGGGGGCCAAATTCGTAATCTTTCTGCGGATTGGCACACTCGGCTCTGCGGTATCTGCAGCGCTCCGCAAAGCGGCATCCCGTAATACCGTCGTAGTTTTCCGGTACAATGCCCGGTATGGCAAAAAGCTGCCTGTCCGCGCTGTCCCGTATAGTGGGAACCGTATCCAGAAGCGCCATAGTATAAGGATGTCCGGGGTTTTCAAACAGTTCCTTTACCGGCGCTTCCTCTATAATCTGTCCCGCATACATGACAAGAACCCGGTCCGCCGTATTGGCAACCAGGCCGATATCATGGGTAATTAAAATCATGGACATTCCTGTTTCTTTCTGCAGCTGCCCAAGCAGCTCCATAATCTGCGCCTGAATCGTCACGTCCAGCGCCGTTGTGGGCTCGTCCGCAATAAGGAGCCTCGGATTGCAGGACAGCGCCATTGCAATCATTACCCTCTGGCGCATTCCGCCGGAAAGGGTGTGGGGATACTTCTTCATTGTTCCATGAGCGTCCGGCATCCCCACTCTTGTAAGAAGCGCCTCCGCCCTCTTTGCCGCATCCTCTTTTGAAAGATGCATATGCGTTCTGATACTCTCTGTTATCTGACTCCCCACTGTAAAAACAGGATTTAAGGATGTAAGCGGGTCCTGAAAAATCATGGTAATTTCGTTTCCGCGAATCTTATCAAACTCCTTTTCCGTCATGGAAAGAAGGTTCTTACTGTCAAACAGGACAGAGCCGTCAGTGACAGCTCCGCCCCTTCCTAACAATCCCATAATTGACAGCGAGGTTACACTTTTTCCACATCCCGACTCCCCTACAATGCAGACAACCTCTCCTTCGTCCACATGAAAATGAATATGGTCCACACTGATGGTTTTTCCATAGTCGCCTTTAAAGGTGGTAGTCAGCCCCTGTACTTCCAGTAAATGTGACATCGCATTTCCTCACCTACACGTGCACCTGCATTCCCGGCGCACTTCCATACAAAGCAATAATGCTGATTATTCTGCAACGTCCCAGTTATGCACGTCGTTAAAGAAGCCGTACGCGCTGGGCTGCGCGCCGCTTAAGCGATTGCTTACCGCTCCCTGGGCGCTGATAATATATGCGGAGAACATGGGAACATCCTCCTGGACGGTTTTATCTACAATTGAATATAAAGCCTTAATCTCTTCCACATCGCTGGTCTCCTGGGTTTTCACCAGAGCGTCTCTGATGGTTTCGCTGGAATAACCGGTCCAGCTTCCCTCCCCGCCAAGGAGCCAGTCCACATCCGGATAAGGGTCAACCGGCGCATATGTGTACTGAACCGCAAGAATGTCGTAATCTGTGGTTCCCGCAATCGTCATAAGAGTAGCCAAATCGACCGTCTGAACTTCCACCTTGATTCCCACAGCGGCCCACTGAGCCACCAGAACCTGCGCGCCGTTTACAAAGGTGTTGTCTCCCGAATTAACGTAAAAACGCAGTGTCTGAGAACCGTCCCATCCGGCCTCCTCAAGAAGCGCCTTTGCCTTTTCCGGGTCATAGGGAATCGGGGTAACGCTCTCGTCAAAGAACGGGCTTGCCGATGAAAGGAAGCCGTCTACCACCTCTCCGTGTCCTTTTAAAAGCTGGTCCACAAGCTGCTGCCTGTCGATTGCATAAACAAGCGCCTGACGCACTTTTGCATCGGGAATATTTGCCGTCTGGATAAATGCGGACTGGTTGGTGATTGGCGCTCCATATACAGTTTCCACATTTTCAAGAGCTTCTATACTTTCAAAGTCCTCCTGGGGCACTGCCGTCATTGTGTGATGGGTAATGTCGATTTCCCCCGACTGAAGTCCTGCATAAATCTGGCTGGCGTCCACAATTCTGATATTTAATTTGTCAATCCTGGGCGCGCCTTTCCAGTAGTCGGCATTCGCCGTATAGGAAATATAATGGTCGTTATCATAATCTGTCAGAAAATACGGGCCGCTGATGACGTCAGGGTGGTTGAACCAGTCAGCCGTGGTCAGCTCCGCCTCGCCGAACTTCTCGATGATATGCTTCGGCATCGTGTGAAGATATCTGGCATAGGTATTTTCAAAGGTGGTAAGCGCCATAGGATATTTGGAAATAAACTGAACCGTCTTGTCGTCAATAATCCGGATTCCTTCCACGCTCTCCGCGCCCTCTTCCACATAGCCGTCGTCGCCCACACCCTCAAAGGCATAAAGCATCAGCGTCGTGTTGTTTACAACAGGGCTTGCCAGGCGGCGCACGGTATATTCTACGTCGGCAGCCGTTACAGGCGTTCCGTCCGACCAGGTTGCCTTTTCATCAATATGCACTGTAAAATGAATATTGTCCTCTGTTGTAATAGAATCTGCCAGCATATTCTGGAAATTCAGGTCCTTGTCAAGCTCCACTAACGGCAGGAACATAAGTCCCACCGCATACTTGTTTATTTCCGTCTGGTCAATGGCAAAAGGGTTGATGCCGCCAAGGGAATCCGTAACGCCTACGTTTACAATTTTTTCTCCGGGCGCTGCCTGTGCGGCTCCTCCGTTACCTTCATTTTCTTCGCCCGTACTGCCTCCCACTGTTTCACCCTGTGTCTCATTTATTGTATCGCCCTGATTGTTGTCGGAATTTCCGCAGCCGGCCATAGCCAGTGTAAATGCCAGTACCATCAGAAGGCTGATAATGCTTTTGATTGATTTCTTCATAGTATCCCTCACTTCCTCACTGCTCTTTTTATTTGCGGAGATTGTGGACGCAGCGCAGACACAAATAATTCTCTCCTCTTTAATACAGCACCAGGCGCATTTCACGTCCGATGCTGATTTTTTAACAGTTGGTTCATTATACTGTTACAGGGTCGAAATGTCAATATTCTCCAAACTAAATTTAAAAAAACTTCCGCGAAGCCTCTGTAAAACTTCATATATGAAAGTATCTGTGTTTTACGCCGGTATTATAAGCAGTATTTTATTTTTAAATTGAGCGGCAGATTGCGGGCATAGTACGCTTTTGCATAGCCAGGGAATCAATTTTCAGATTCCGGTGATGCGCAAAACCTCATTCTTGACAAATCCCGCAAACAGCAGTATATTACAATCACTTTGCATATACTTTTAAACATTTTAATGGAGTACCTCAATGAAAAACTTACTGAACTATCAGACCACCGAATACGACTGCGGCCCCGTTTCCATATTAAACGGCATCCGCTATCTCTTTGAGCGGGAGGAGATTTTTCCCGACCTTGTGAAATTTATCATGCTCTACTGCATGGATACATATAATGAAGCGGGCGAGCTCTGCAAGCACGGTACCTCGCCCGCTGCTATGAGCTACATGACCTGCTGGCTCAATCATTTCAGCGAAAGGAAAAACTTTCCGCTCCGCTGCGAGCATTACTCCGGGGATACCGTGAGCCTTACACCCGGAAGCCCAATATGGCAGGCTCTTGAAAAGGGAGGCGTGGTGGTTCTGTATCTCTATCTCGACGTGGGCCATTATGTCCTTCTGACCGGACTTGAGGGCGAGAGGGTTCTGCTTTTCGACCCCTTTTACGAGGAGGAGGACGACCCGGATTTGGATAAGGAATATGCCACGGATGAAATTGCATTTATCAGCGACACACCTAAGGAAGCCAACCGCAGCGTTGCTATCTGCCGCCTGAACCGCACTTCCAAAGACTACTATGAGATGGGCGAGACAGTCTGCCGGGAGGCGCTTGTTATGTATCATATTTAATATTAAAGTGCTGTAAAATTTTTCTTTGATTTTTACAGCATTTTTAATCTAATATTTATATAAGCATAAAAGAGGTATCGCAAAACCTTCCCGTTTTGAGATACCTTTTTTGTCTGCCCTGAAACACATTTACTGTTCCATCTGCCTTCCCAGAAAGCCGGCTGCCGACTGTATCAGCTTCTGCTCCACTTCTCCCATCTTCCCTTTCTCACCGTTATCAATCAGCACCACGCCGCCAATCATATCTCCCTCGCAGATAATAGGCGTTATTGCCTCCTGGGTAAAGTCGTCCGTGACGTCCTGGGTAATGGGGATAAAATCCGAATCCTCCTTCGAGGCAAGAATCATTTCCCTGTTGTTCAGCTTTTCCTCCAGCTCCTTGCTGATGGATTTCCCTAAAAGGCTCCTGTACCCGCCGGAAACGGCAATGAACTGATCCCTGTCCGCGATGAGCGCCGTCCTTCCCGATGCCTGCGAAAGGCTTTCCGCATACTGCTTTGCAAATGTATTCATTTCCCCAATAGGAGAATATTTTTTTAATATTATCTCGCCTTCCCTGTCGGTAAAAATTTCCAGCGGGTCGCTTTCTCTGATGCGGAGGGTCCGCCTGATTTCCTTTGGTATAACAATGCGCCCCAAGTCGTCTATCCGCCTGACAATGCCTGTTGCTTTCATTTATCACTTCCTCCATTTCCTTCGTTCGCTCATTCTCTTATTGTAAACATAAATCCCTGTCCTTAAACAGTTATTTAAGTTTCCTGCTTTACACAAGTCATGGAGTTATTATCTGTAAAAAATGGAGAATTATTCTTTGTTTTTTGCAATTAATTTTCTCACCCGTTATAAAAATCCGACGGACTCTGCCCCGTATAAGCCCGAAACATGCGGCTGAAATAAAACTGGTCCTTATACCCCACCTGCTCCGCAATATCTTTAATATACAGCTTCTGCCCAGGAACGCTCATCAGCTCCTTCGCCCTCTCCATCCGAAGTCTGGTCAGGCACACCGTAAAGGACTCGTCGCCGTATTTTCTGAGCAGCTTGCTCAAATATGGCTGTGAAATCCCCATCTCCCTCCCAACGGAAGCAAGCGTCAGCTGTCTGGAAAAATTATCCCCTATATATTTCATCACTTTTTCATAATATTCACGGGTATCCATCTTCTCAAACACAGGATTTTCTTCCGAACCGACAAACAAAATCTGGTCGATATTTTCACTCAGCTCCTGCATATTTTCAGCATTGGCAAAAGCCTCCTCAACCAGGAACCCCAGTTCTCCCTCGCAGGACAGCTTTTCTCCAAACTCCTGCAAAACGTACAGGATATGGTTAAACATATTTTCCACCCAGAGCTGTGGACGTTCCTCCTCCCCCCACAAAAGCAGAAGCCGCTTTACCTCCTCCCGCGCCTTCTGACGGTTCTTCTTTTTACAATACGCCTGAAGGGGATACAGATAATCCTGAATATTCCCCTCCCGTTCGGCGCTGCCGGGTTCCTCCAGATGAATCACTCTGCTCTTCCCTAATACAAGCTTTCTGGCCAGAGTCTGATACAGCTTATCAATGGTATCCGCCAGCCCCATAGTCTTCACCGGCTCATCTGACGTTACCACTGTAAAATATTCTGTGCCTGATTTTTGTTTTTCTATCTCTGACTGTATCAGCCGAAGAAAATCATGTTCCTCTATCAGCTCATGGGGGCAGATACAGAGCATCTCCCTCTCGTCTCTCCCGTAAATCAGCATCCTCTCATTGATATCGGAAAAAATTTCCTTTCTTCCATATCCTGAAAAACGGCATGGAAGTCCGTTCATGCGGATTATCGCAGCATAATAAAGTCCTTCCGGGAAATATCTGTCGATTATTTTCTCCGAAATCCCGTCTCCGGCACACAATTTTCGGATAATCAGATTTCTGTTCCTCCAATACTGCACCTTCAAACGCTCTTCCATATTCTCCAGCATCCTCTGCAGCTCCAAAGGCACCACAGGCTTTAGGATATAATCGCTGACGCCCAGCCTGATGGCAGACTGCGCATAGCTAAAATCCGAGTAACCGCTGACAAGCACAATAATAATATCTTCCTTTTCCTCCACAATCCGCTTTACCAGCTCTATTCCGTTAAGTACCGGCATCCGTATATCAGTAATCAGGACATCCGGTTGAAGCTGCCTTACTTTCTTTAACGCTTCACCGCCATTGCTCACGCTGCCCGACACATAATACCCTGGGCACTTTCTGGCAATAATCGTTTCAATATGCTTACGCGCTGCAGGCTCGTCATCTGCTACCAGTACGCTGTACATTTGCTTCCCTCTCCGTTTTTACTCCAATAGTAACTGCAGTCCCGCGCTCCTTTGTATTTTCCAGCTCAAAAACCAGCTTATCCGCATATAGAAGATACAATCTCGCATACAGATTCAGCAGTCCCATACCGCCTATTTCCATTTCAATCGCACTGTTGCGCACGTGAATCTTTTCCCTGATTTCCTTTATCCCCCGGCGCAGGTCATGCAAAACGTCTTCCTTTATTCCCTCGCCATTATCCTCCATTCGGATATACCATCCTGTATTATCCCGAAAGCCTCTTACCTGAATCCGCATTACCACATCTTCATTATTATAGCCGTGGAGAACACTGTTTTCAATTAACTGTTGAAGGACGATTTTGGGCAGGATTTCCTTTTCTATGGACTTGTCACAGGTAATCGTTACCTGAATCCGCTCCTCATAACGGAACTGCAGCAGATTCACATAGCGTTTCATGTAATCCAGCTCGTCCTTCACCGGGGCGTATCTTTCCACATTACTGGTGGAATACCGCAGCATACCGGCCAGATTTCCGCAGATTTCACAGATTCCCTCATCGCCGTCCTCAAGCCCCCTGGTGGAAATCACATTCAGAACGTTATAGAGAAAATGCGGATTTACCTGCGCCTGCAGCGCGTCGAACTGTGCCTGCAGCTGTAAAATTGACAGCTTCTTTTCCGTGTCCGCCGCTTCTCCAAGGCGTTTTAAAAGATTTTCATAGGCATGTCCAAAAGCTACAATCTCATCATCGGTGGTATTGATTCTCACCGCCTTAGCGATGTCTGTGGTTTCCGTCTGTTCCATCAGGACCCTGATTTCATGAATTGGCTGTGTCAGACGATTGGATATCAGAACGATAAACAACATAAACAGGCCGAATACACATACAATAAGTAAAAATGCAAAAAACAGAGTATTCTTTTCCGCCCTGCCCGTCATTTTCATATTTTCCGCCAGAATCATCCTGACACCGGCTCTGGTGGTGCTGACAGAAACCAGGCAGTCCCCGAGCCGGTAATTTCCGTCATCTTTTCCTTCTGCCAGATTCATAAACATTTCAGTCTGTCCGTCCGCATCGGAATACAGCACGGTATTGTCCGGCAGAACCGCTATGATGTTGATGCTGTCATCTGGAAGATAAAACATTTCCTCCAGCACAGAAGCCTTCTGCTGCACCTCAATATAACCCATTTTCTCGCCCTGAATGGCCCGAATCATGGAAAAAATTTCTTCCTTTTTATCTCTTTTCCAGTTATCCTTGTGTACGCCTGTCAGAAACGGTTTCCCGAAAAGCGAATCCGCCTCCCCGAGCCACTGATTATTCTCCTCGCCCATGACAATATCAATGAACGATTCGTCATTGTTCATGGTGCAGTAGACCAGATTTCCATTGGGATTAAAGAAAATTACCCGGTAAAAATTTGACAGAAGATAGTTATTGCTCAGCTTATTTCTCAGCGTTGTCTCATGAGCTATCCGCATCCTGTCATAGTACTGATTATCAGAATTGGAAAGCCCTCTGATGGCGTCAAGCATGTCCATATCGGAAAGTATATAATCCGTGACCTGATTCATAACGTCATAGGCGCTGTCAAACTGAATTGAAAACTGCCTTGAAAGAAAGTTCAGATTGTCAACCTTTTCCATCCGCAGCTCCCTGATATTGAAATAGCACCACAATAAACCAAGGAGCAGCGAAAGGACAAAGGCCAGAGCCGCATAAGATAAAATCATTTTACGCCTGAAACGCATATTTTTATTACCCCTTTACAGCTCCCGCCACCATTCCGTCAATTATCTTTTTGTTAAAAAAGATAAATAAAATCAGCATGGGAATCGTAATTACCAGTACATCGGCAAACATCAGATTATAGGAGCTTTCATATTTTCCCTTAAAATTATACAACGTAAGCTGAACCGTTGCATTGGCATTTCCCGGAAGAAAATACAGAGGATTGGTAAAATCATTAAAAATATTTACCGCATTTAAAATAATTACCGTTGACGTCACCGGTTTTAACAACGGAAAAACAATTTTCGTAAATATCTGGAAAGGACTGCAGCCGTCAATCAGTCCGGCCTCCTCCAGTTCCTTCGGTATGGTTCCCATAAATCCGCGGTACAGCATGATAGTAAACGGAATACATAACGCCACCTCCACCGTTATCATTCCAAACAGAGTCTTGTAAATATGCATTCCCTGCAGCACCCAGATTGTGGGCAGGATTGCCGGAGGCACCATCAGCCCGGACATAATCAGCGCATTGGCAACCGTCATCGTCTTGTCCGAGCGCCTCTGCAGCACATAGCCTGCCATGGAGCCCACAAGAATCAAAATTGCCACCGAGAAAAATGCAATCAGCAGACTGTTTTTAAATGCCGTAATCAGCATGTAGTTATTGGCCTTTAACACTTCCAGATAATTCTCAAAATGAATCTCCGTGGGCAGAGCCAGTGACATCAGATTGGCTTCCTTCTTATTTTTAATGGAGTTTAAAAACATATACAGGAAGGGCGTCACAAATATAAACAGGCACAGAACCATTCCGACCACATCACCTATGAGCGTTAATACTTTTCTTTTTTTCATCAGGAATCCACCTCCCTGCTCAGCAAAAACTTCTGCAGCGGAAATGCCAGCAGAGCAATCATAATAAACATAATTACGTTACCTGCTGTGGACAGACCGTAGAATCCTGCCGCATACTGCTTGTATACAATGGAGGCCATTACGTCCGTTGCGAATCCGGGACCGCCTCCTGTCATTGCCCAGATAAGGTCAAAGCTGCGCAGTCCGCCGATAAAAGAGAGAATAATGACGGAGTTCATGGCCGGGCGCGCAAGGGGCGCTGTGATTGCAAAAAGCTTCTGGCGGCCGTTTGCGCCGTCGATTTCCGCCGCTTCGTAATAGGTTCTGTCAATGGACTGAATGCCCGCCACATAAATGACGGTGGCGATACTCAGTCCCTTCCAGATATCCACGCCTATAATGGAAAATAACGCCAGGTCCGGGTTCCCCAGCCAGTTAATCTTACTTTCCACAAAGGTGGAAAGCGCACGGTTAATCAGTCCCCGGGTGGGATGCATCATGGCTGTAAAGGTAATGCCAATCGCCATGGTACTTACCAGATTAGGGAAGAAAATAATTGAACGCTGTATGTTTTTTGTTTTGATTTTTCCTGTCAGGAATACTGCAATAAAAAAGGCCAGAATTACTTTAATTCCGCTGGTGAGAACCGCGTATATCAACGTGTTTTTAATACCGATATTCAAAGAGCGTTCAGAAAAAAACATTATAAAATTGTCCAGCCCGGTAAACCGCCAGTTCTTAAAATCCCACACCGTCATACTGAAAAAGAAAGAGGCCATTGTAGGGATGATAAAAATGAGAAGAAAAACTATCATGGCAGGCACAAGGAACCAGGTGGAATACATCTTTTTTTTATTCATTGGCAAATTCCTTATTTTAAGTCCCGCAGACGCCTCTTAAGCGCACCTGGTCTAAATCAATTCCCGGCCGCTTAGAGCATGCGTCCGCAAATCGATTTTGCGCTTTCGGGCATCTGCTGTTTTTAAGTTCCGCAGTTTATAGTTACGATAGTCGGAAACAGCCGCTTGCATTCCGCAGACGGCTGTTCCAAAAAATTTCCTACTTCCAGTCAAGTCCAAGCTGAACCGCCTGCTTCAGACAGTCATCGTCATACGCTTTTGCCGCTTCTTCCGCTGAAATCTGTCCGGTTCCAACTTCCTGGGTAATCTGCTCACAGCTTGCGCCCTTAACTGCCGTCTGATATTCCAGCGCCGTGCATGCTTTTCCGGCATCGATATACGCCTGCTCATCCTTCACGGCATCAAATGCATCGTCGGGAAGGCTGACTCCCTTGACAATAATCGGCCCTGCGGGAGGCTGCACTTCCAGATAGGTCGCAATTGCCTCATCAGATAACCAGAAATTTAAAAACCGCAGTACATCATCTACATGCTCGCTGGTCTTGTTTACATAAAATCCGCCTGCAGGCCATGTGGTAATTCCATGGTTATTGGCATCATCGCCGGGAACCCCGAAAGCTCCAATCTTATTTACATCATCACCATAATTACTGTAGAGGTTATTTAAAACACCGTCAGAAGTGATAATCCAATGCGCACCGTCGCCGTTTATCAGCATATCGCATGCAATGTTGTAGGTAGTGGCTGTGTAATCTTCATTATAATAAGGCGCAAGGTCGGCAGCCTTCTGCCAGCTCTTTAAGCCTGCCGGGTCAGACGCATATTTGGCTTCACCGGCCTCAAACTGTGCTGCGAAATCAGGATTTTCCGCCTGAACATTGTAGTGGTCTCCAAGATAGATAACCTGTGTGGTCCAGCTCTCTGCAAAGCTTCCGATTACCGCAACCTCACCCGCATCCTTAAGTACGTCACAGTTCTTCAAAAAGTCCGCCCAGGTATGGGGCACTTCCAGATTATACTCTGCATACAGCTCTTTATTATAAAGAATAACGCCGGCTCCGCTGCACAATCCGGCAGGCGCACCGTAAATCACTCCGTCTACCGTTACCGCGCTTAAGAAAGACTCGTCCAGCTTACTAATGAAAGGCTGGTCAGACAAATCCAGGAAATATTCGGAAGGATTTAAGATGGAGAACTTACATCCTGAATTATACAGGCAGATATCGGACATATCTCCTGACGCCAGTCTGGTCTTTACGATATTGTCGCCGTCTCCGCCGCCCACACGTGTTTCAATTTCCACCGTGATTCCCAGTTTTTCCTTTGCAAGGGCGCAAACTGCCTCGATTCCTGTTGTGGTTGTTTCCTTATCCACCAGCATGGTGATGGTTGCTTCCTTATATTCTCCGTCCGCCGCCGTATCTGCCGAAGCCTCGCCTTCGGTGCTGTCCTTTGCAGGAGCCGCCTCGTCCTGAGCGCTGTCTGCTGCGGGAGCCGCCGCTTCATTTCCGCCGCTTTCCGATGAGCTGTCATTTCCGCCGCCGCATCCGGCTAACAGCCCAACCGTCATTGCCGCTGCCATAAGAACACTTAAAACTTTCTTTTTCATTGCTTTCCTCCTTCATAAATTTACATCTCTTTTTCGTTTCTCTTTACTTAAGTAAGATAATATTATTTTAGAGATTACAGTAAAAAATCTCCATGGACAATCCAATCATTTATGATGGATTTCCCGATTATTGCAGAAGATATTTGCATTTCTTCATATAATAATCACAAAAAAAGAATAATCACCCCACTTTCATCACACAAAATGCATATTCTTTTTCTTATTTTTACACTATGCTGTGTACATCATTGGCAAATGATTTCACAACACCCCCGCGGTAACACGAAAGGAGAATCAAGGTAAATGCTTTACAAGAAAAACGGCAGCCCCTCCCTTGCGAAGGAGCTGTTTCAAAACCCTACCAGCGAATACAGAGGCGCGCCCTTCTGGTCCTGGAACTGCAAGGTAAATAAAGAAGATATCGACCATACCCTGGAAGACCTTCACACTATGGGAATGGGCGGCGCGCACATTCACTGCCGTACCGGTATGGACCTTCCTTATCTTGGAAAAGAATTCATGGATATGGTTCATTATTCCCATGAAAAATCAAACAGCCTCGATATGATTACCTGGCTTTATGACGAAGACCGCTGGCCTTCCGGCGCCGCGGGCGGTCTGGTGACCAAAAACCCCGAATACCGGATGCGCTTCCTTGTCTTTTCACCGGAAGAGCTTCCTGAAAAGGAAGACGTAAAATCCGAATACGGCGGTTCCTCCGCCCAGCCGGTAAGCAGCGGCAACCGCAAATTCCTGGCAAAGTACGCCGTCAGGCTGGAAAACGGATATCTGACCTCCTATCGGCTCCTTGCTCCGGACGCAAAGGAACCGGAAGGCTCTGATATCTGGTATTTATACAGGGAAATTGCCGGGAACGACCCCTGGTACAACAATCAGGCTTATGCGGACACCTTAAATCCCAAAGCCATAGACAGATTCATCGAGCTCACCCATGAAGCCTATTACCGGGAGCTGGGAGAGAGCTTCGGCGATACGGTTCCCGCGATTTTTACGGACGAGCCGCAGTTCTGCCACAAGCAGACTCTTGGATTTGCGGAAGAAAAGAAAAAAGTCATCCTGCCCTTTACGGATGATTTCCCCGAGACCTACGAAAAGGCCTACGGCTGCAATTTCTTTGAAAGCTTTCCCGAATGTATCTGGGAGCTTCCCGAAGGCGCGGTTTCCGTAAACCGTTACCATTACCATGACCATATCTGTGAACGGTTCGCTACCGCCTTTGCGGACAATATCGGCGGATGGTGCCGTAAGCACAACATTGCCCTGACGGGCCATATGATGGAAGAACCCACTCTGATGTCGCAGACCGCTGCGTTGGGAGAGGCCATGCGCTCCTACCGCTCCTTTGACCTTCCCGGCATCGACATGCTCTGCGACTGGCGGGAGCTGACCACCGCCAAGCAGGCTCAGAGCGCGGTTCACCAGTTTGGGTATGAAGGCATGCTCAGCGAGCTCTACGGAGTTACCAACTGGAATTTTGATTTCCGCGGCCACAAGCTGGCCGGCGACTGGCAGGCTGCCTTAGGCGTTACCATAAGAGTGCACCACTTAACCTGGACCTCCATGGCAGGCGAAGCCAAGCGCGATTACCCCGCGGCCATCGGCTATCAGTCTCCCTGGTACCGGAAATATTCTATGATAGAGGATTATTTTGGGCGTCTTAACACCGCCCTTACCAGAGGAACGCCTGAGGTAAAGGTGGGCGTTATCCACCCTGTGGAATCCTACTGGCTCTACTGGGGCGCAAAAGAACAGACCGACGGCATCCGTCAGGAAATGGACTACAATTTCCACAAGCTTACGGAATGGCTTCTTTACGGACTCATTGATTTTGATTTTATTTCCGAAGCCCTCTGGAAGGACCAGACGCCGGACGAAGCCCTTGATGCCGAAGGCGATTTGATGACAGGAAAAATGAAATACGACGTGATTGTGGTTCCCAACTGCGTGACCATCCGCAGAAGCACCTTAAAGCGCCTTATGGCTTTCCGCAAAAGAGGCGGACGGGTCATCTTTACCGGAACGGTTCCTTCCCATGTGGACGCCCTTGTGTGCGGCGACGCCGCCGACTTTGCGGATACCTGCGAGAAGATTGGATTTGCGGAAAATCTGCTGCTCTCCGCGCTCCTTCCCGCAAGAACCGTAGACGTCCACAATCAGCTCGGCGTGCGGACGGATAATCTGATTTATCAGATGAGAGCTGACAACGGCAGCAAGTGGCTCTTCCTTGCCCACTGCCGGCCAATGGCAAATCCTGATATTCCTCAGCGCGAGGAGCTTACCATAAAGATTTCCGGCGCTTACCGCCCTGTGCTTTATGACGCTATGACCGCAGAAACCAGAGAGGTCCCTTACTGCCATACGAAAGATTCGGCTGGCAGTACGGCAGATTGCAACGCAGTCTGGAATACGATTATAGAGGAAACCGTGTTTGACCATGATTCCCTGCTGTATTTACTGGTTCCGGAGGACGCCGGCAATTCATCTCAGATAACTGCAAAAGCCGGAGAAACTGCCGCAAAGACACAGGTTGTACTTCCTGATTTTATGGATATTTCACTGGAAGAACCCAATGTCAGGATTCTTGATATTGCAGAGGCAAAATTTGACGACGGAGACTGGCAGGCTCCCGACGAAGTTCTTCGCATAGACAATAAATTCCGCGAAATTCTGGGGTATCAGCTTCGAATGGACGCTTTCCCGCAGCCCTGGGTGTTCCCGGATTCTGAGGAAGTCCGGCATAAGCTCTCTCTCCGTTTCCGCATCGACTCGGAAATTGCAGTCAAAGCGCCTTTACTTGCCTTGGAACAGGCGGAAAAAACCAAATTGTATTTGAACGGACAGGAAGTGGTCTCCGAAATCAACGGCTACTTTACGGACCGTTCCATCCAGACGGTCACTCTGCCCGATTTACAGCCAGGTGAAAATATCCTGATTGCAGAAATGCCTTACTACAATAAATTTAACGTGGAGGCCATGTATCTTCTGGGAGACTTCGGCGTAAAAGTTGCCGGCCGCAGCTGTACGCTCACTCCTTTGGTACAAAGACTTGCTTTCGGAGATATCTGCACACAGGGACTTCCTTTCTACGGCGCCAGCATTACTTACAAAATTCCTGTCACCGTATCCAGGGACTGCAGCCTGAACGTAAGCGTTACCCAGTTCCGCTGTCCCGTTATGAGCGTGGCTTTAGACGGCAGGGACTGCGGCAATATTGCCCTTTCCCCTTATGAGCTTACCATACCGAATGTCTCCGCCGGCAGTCATCTTCTGGAAATTACTGCGTTCGGAAACAGAATTAACAGCTTTGGAACCCTCCACAACTGTAACCACACGGAAACCTGGATAGGCCCCAACGCATGGAGAACCACAGGCCCCGAATGGGCTTATGAATACCAGCTCCATGAAAGCGGGATTTTAGTCAGCCCGGTGGTGACAGAAATTTAAAACATACTGTATTAACCGGAAAACGGCACAGCCTGCAGGCTGTGCCGCTTTTCCTGTGCGCCCGGCGGCGCGCGTTTCCATAAGGTAGTCCTCCGTTCCCGTCCCTTGACAGATTCGCCCATGCCGATATAATTTACTATAAGAGCGCCGGAAAGGGTCTGCGCAGACAGCCGGCAGCGGACGCAACATTTAACTCGAAAAGGGGAACTGCCATGGAGCTTCATAACATGACGCCGGACGAAATTTTTCCGAAAAAAAATCTGCCGTTATTTATCGGCAAATACTATCACACCAACTTCGCGGACCTTAATCTGCATACCCATGATTTCATTGAAATCGCCTATGTCTGCGACGGAAAAGGCTACCATGTTTACAACGATACCACCTATCCCGTGTCCAAGGGCGACCTGTATATCATCAATTCCCGGACGCCCCATTGCTTTTATCCCACAGACCAGAATAACTCCGAACATCTGGTGGTTTACAACCTGTGCTTCCTTCCGCAGTTTATCGATACCATCAACATCCGTCTCTCCATTTTAACGGAGCTGACGGATATTATGCTGTATAAATCTCTTTATGAGGAGGAAATCATCTACACGCCGGATTTAAAGCTCTCCGGCTCCATGCGCGCGGAAATCGAACAGCTTTATGAAAAAATGTATATGGAGTTTACTTCCGAGGAGCTTAATTATATGGATATCCTGCGTCTTTCCCTCTGCGAGCTGCTCCTGAAAATCCACAGATTTTATAAGATTAACCATACTCAGACGGAAAGTACGGTTTTCAGATACCGCCGCCAGTTGATTTCCGACTGTATCCAGTATCTGCGGGAAAATTATTCCCAGAAGATAACCATAGATGAGCTTTCCAACAACTTTTTCCTGAGTAAAAGCTATCTTTCAAGCCTGTTCAGGCAGGCTACCGGCTCCAGTGTGGTGGAATATCTGCAGCATATCCGAATTGACAAAGCCTGCGAGCTGCTCACCGGCACCGACCTTTCCATCACTGAAATCAGCGCATTGGTGGGCTATACCGACTATCGCTTTTTTAATAAATCCTTTAAAAAAATAACCGGCTGTACTGCACAGCAGTACCGGAAAAACAGAGCCTGAAACCGGCTCTTTAGCATGAACTGCATCCGCCGGTATCAGGCTTCGACACCTTCCCCGTCAAAGGGCGGGATAAAGCTCTCTTTTGCCGTATCGCCCTCCTGGATAAAAGCGTTTTCCACTCCCAGCAAAAGGGCATAATCCACCACCGATTCGTATTCTCTTTTGGTGACCTTCCGGCAAAGCTCCCTGTAATCGCCTCCTTTTGCGCATCTTTCCGGAAAAATCTCCTTAAGCCGCTCAAAAGGCGTATACTGGTTCATCAGGCTCAGATACACTTTATTGCCGTAAGTTTCATGAACATATCTGATGACATCCCTGGCGTTTTGTTTGTGGCCGGGCAGAAGCAGGTGCCTTACAATCACGCCCCGCCGCATCATTCCCCGCCCGTCAAAAAGCGGCGCTCCCAATCCCTGAACCATCTCTGAAAGAGCCGCCTTCGCCACAAAAGGATAGTCCGGTGCGGAGGAATACTTTTCCGAAAGCTTTTCATCCATATATTTAAAGTCCGTGAGAAAAATATCCACTACTCCTGAGAGCCTTCTGATTGTCTCCCTCTTTTCATAGCCGCTTCCGTTATAGACAACGGGAATTACAAGCCCTCCGGCTTTCGCCTTTAGTACAGCCTCCATCACCTGAAGCACATAGTGGTCGGGGGTAACCAGATTGATGTTTTCCGCCCCTTTCTCTTGCAGTTCCAGAAAAATCTCCGCAAGACGCTCCGCCGAAACAGGCTTTCCTCTCTGTCCGGCAGCAATCTCATAATTCTGGCAGTAGACACACCGCAGATTACAGCCCGAAAAAAACACGGTCCCGGAGCCTCTTTCCCCGGAGATACAGGGCTCCTCCCACATATGCAGCGCCGCTCTTGCCACAAAAATCCGCCCGTCCGAACGGCAAAATCCCAGCTCGCCTTGTTTACGCATGACATTGCATTCTCTGGGACACAAATTACAGGGGGAAACCGTTAACCCCGGCGCAGCTTTCTCTCCTGCCAAAGCTGCGGCCGCCGGCAATTTATTCTCCATACCGCTCATCCCATTCTTCCCGGGGAATTGCCGTAATATTTCCCACATCATAGTAAATCTCATAAAAACGGTTAATCCAGTAATCCTTATCCTCCGTCATATCGGACTCGTGGGCTGTGCTGAAAATCGTTTCAAATTCTTTCCGAAGCTGAGGCACCACCACAATACCGTCTCCCTCCGGGTCGTTTTTGTCCGCCAGAATCAGTTCGATTCTCTCATTTTCTTCCCTGTAAATCCTTGCAAGATTCACCAGATTATCCAGATAGGTAAACACAAGCCACAGGCACAGTACGCTGACCAGACCGTATTTTGCGGCCCTAATCGCCTGCTCCTGGTCCGCCACATCCACAATTCCCTGAATACAGGCGATAAACAAAAAGACGCCCGCACCGAAAAAGGCTCTGTTCATAGGAGTCGGCGCCAGTGCCAGCGCGTAGCCTGTAGCCACAGCCGCCGCCAGGAATATAACCGTCTCGTTGTTTCGAATCTGCTGCCAGCTTCTCAGCTTTCTCTGCAGAACCAGAAACACCACCACTATGGCGGTAATCGCAATCACCGTAAAGAACAGTTCCTCCAGATTCATGGTGATTTTGTAGGTTCGCGACAAAAGCCCCACAATCCCCGTGTACTCTCCCTCCGACATGGTTGCGCTCCGCTTCCTCACGCCGGGGGCGGACACCATGCCAAGCAGCCCTATGCACATACCGCAAAGCCCGGAAATCATAAAGGGATATATGCTTCTCTGCCCCCTCTTTCTCCTGCTCTGCCAGAAGTTAAGTCCGAATATCAAAACCAGCAGAAAGCCGCCGCCGGAGCTGTTCTCATTGCACCACCCGGCCAGTATGCCGAAAAAGAATGCAACAGCCGCCAGCAGGGTTCCATGCTTTAGCTTATCCGCCCTTGCCAGAAAATATCGGTAAAAGGTGACAAAACCCAGAATGAAAACGCTTCCCCACAAATAATTGCACGCGCCGCATATCCAGAGCATGGTCTGTCCGAAGCTCACCGCAAACCTCCACAAAAAGGTAATCACAAGCAGGAGCACAAATATATCATATTTTCTTTTGCGCCGGATATTTGCGTACATCAGAAGAATCAGCCCTATGAACATAAGGCTGTTCACAAGATTAAACACCTGCTTGCTCACCGACAAAGACAGCCGTACATTAAACTGCCCGACCACCCTTCCGCTGTTGGAAAGATATTCCCCGTACTGCTGCTTCACCAGCGCTCCCAGGCTGTCCGCCTTTGACACGTCCATAAGATAAGCGTAATCGTCCGACCAGTAAGGGGTCAAAAAATTGTATGCATAAATCATAAAAAAAGAGGCTGCTATTATCAGCCAGAACAGCTGCTTTCTATGCTTTTCCCAAAATCCTGTCACTTTTGTTTCCTTTCCTGCGTTTTATTTCGCCCTGCCAATCAGCCTGTTTTCAAACCAAAACTTCAATCAGCGTCTTTCCTCCGCTTTGGCGCTCCCTCACCCCGGTTTCTTTTTTCTTATTAAAGCTGAAGGTCACCAGATAACCCGTATCCTGATGATAATCCTCCATATACCCAAGGAGTTGTTTCTCTCCGCTTTCATGATATTTCTCTCCCCGCCAGATTTTCATTTCTATCACAAAAATCTCTCCCCGATAATAAACCATCAAATCCGTACGGGACCGGCTTCTCGTAAGAGCTTCCATAGAATAGTTTCCTGTGCCGTTGATAATAGGCCTTAAATAAAGAAGAAAATATTTCCTTCCTTCTTCCTCCACAAACTTCTTCCCCATATGCGCATATAAATCCGTAAAATGTTCCGCAAATTTCTCCATTACCAGCCGCATATTAAGCCTGCCGCCATCTATGAACTGATTTTTGTCCTCCAAAGCCGCATCGCAGATTTCCACGTTCTTCATTTCGCTCATAGACAGATAATAATCAGATAACAGCGTATCAAAAATCCTGTTGGCCGGAACCACAAGCCCGTTCGCCTTTTTTATAATCCCAAACATTGCCGCCAAATCAATCACCGGATTAGACGCCACATAAGCGGTTCCTTTTCCGTTAAAAATATGCTCCCGCAACATTTTATCCAGCTCGGGATAATTGATTACCTTGCCAATCAGGGATTCAAACAGGGTATTTTTTTCTGACAAAAGCAACTTCTCCGCTTCCTCAAAACCGTCAAGTGTCCACGCTTCAGCTTTTCCGCCCTTTTCGCCGCTGACCTTTTCATCCATCAGCTGACACAGTCTGGAAACAAGAAACGGGTATCCTGAAGTTTCATCGTAAAGCCTCCCGGCCATTTCGTCAATATCCATGCCGGTATGGTAATCCGCTTCGTATTCCTCCAGCATTCCGGCAATCCCTTCTTTAGACAGGCTCATATCCACATCAAAATCAGCCGCAATATTCCAGGGGCTGTTAACCTTATGTTCTTCCTCCGGCCGGATTTTTCTCTTTAGATTCTTCACATCATACACTCCTGCCAAAATAACAGACTGGAAAGCGGGCTGAACCATTCTCCTTATATATCCGGCACGGAGTTGTGCAAGAAAATCCAGAAACACCTGATTGTTTGCCGCACTGTCAACTTCATCTATCATAAGAACTATTGGCTTGTCCAGAGCAGCGCAGATATCGCTGAAATCTTCAAAAAGCTCCTGTAAAGTAAACTCCCTGTTATCGTCATTTATATTTCCCTGAAGCTGTGCAACCGCTTCCTCAGCCTCTGCATGGTTCTCCAAACCTTTTCTTTTTAAAATTCTCAAAAATGATTTTGCAAATGCCTGAGAAAAAGAATTTGCATCTCTGAATTTGACATTGTCAAATGTCTGAAAATCCATTGAAACAACATAATAATCCCCTTGCAGATAATTCTCAAGCGCCATCAGCGTCGTAGTCTTTCCGTACTGCCTTGCTCTGTTGATTGTAAAATACTTTCCGGCATCAACCATAGCCTTCACCTTGCGCAGCCGCTCGTCAATGTTTACCATATAATGTATTTCCGGCATACATACTGCCGTCACGTTAAATTCCTTTGCCATAAATCCACTTTCCTTCCCTCGTGAATTATTTATTATTGTACCAAAACTCGGCGTTCTTTCCAACTATTATTACAGCTTTCTGTTATTACAGCTTTCCTCATTCTCATTTTGCCCGGAACCCATCTGTAATGTCATCGCCAATCAGCGCGCTCCTCTCCAGCATGAAATCATAGCATGTCCCCGGAAAAACATGATAGCTGTTAATTTCCTCCCCCGCGGAATACCAGACAATATTTCCGTTCATCTCGCAGCTCTCCATATTCCCCTTTTCATAATCTTTCTGCACAATATAATAAGGGTCCTTTAACGTCTGTTTCACAAACACACCGGCCTCGGTAATATACTGGTCCCAGTAAGGGCTCACCGAGACTATAATGCAAAACAAAAGACTCCCTGCTGCAATCCCGTAAAACCCTCTTTTTTCACTGCTTAAATACTCCCCTGCCGCCATCATAATTACGGCAATCAAAAACCCAAGGCCGTATCTGATAAAAGGCGCCATAAAAAACCATACCCCGAGATTTCCCCATATGACAAGCCGGAGTACCGCAAGCTCCGGCCGTATTTTCTGCTTTCTCATCACTTTGGCCGCAAATGTCAAAAGCTCCAGTAACGCACTTAAAATCGCCGCTCCCAGAAACATTTTCTCATAGCGTAACTGATTTTCCCACCAAATAGGAAGCCACTCCCTTACCGGCATGTCTGCCTTTGCCACATCGTACAGGCAGCGCCCCCAGACCTTAATCTGATTTGCGTCATGCACCAGATATTCCTCCGGTATTTTCCATTCCGGTGCAAAAAGGTCGATGCCGTTAAAGGGATAAAGAAGCCACCCGGAAATCAGATAATTTCTGATTAAAAACGGACATAAAACCAGGCACCCGCAGAAAAGATAACCTGCAATTTCCTTCCATCTTTTATCCCTGATAAGGCAAAGTGCCGGCCAAATCACAATCAGCGCAAGAAGCCCCGCCGAAAATTTCAGTGTGGCGGTATAGACCGCCGCAACGGACAGCAGAGAATACAGGATGGTATCCGAATCCCCCTCCAGCAGATTTTCGCACCATGCGGTAATCACAAACAATACAAAGAACATGGCGGCATAGTCCGTGGCCGGAGACATACTGCGGGTCACATTCACCAGCGTATAAAACAAGATGCCGATTCTCATCATATCTGTAACATGGTTTTCATGCCGGCGGAAATCCTTAAGTCCATGGAAAGCATACAGGCACATTGCCGTCTCCAGAAAACCGGTGGTGGTATGCAGCGCCGGGCCGGGCAGCCAGCCCAGGCTGAAAACAGCCGCAAAAGCCAGATAAGAACTGTTATAGGCATAGTGAAGCTGCAGATTGCCAAGTCCCTTAATCACCCCGTACTCCTCGTAGATTCGTATTGCCGCCGCATGGTAAATGTTGGTATCCGTATGAAATTCGCCTCTGGATGTAAAAAAGGCAATCAGCAAAATAAAGCAGCAGTAAAAAAATCCTTCCCATGAGCATACCACAGGACGGCATCTCTGCCACAGCGCCCCAAGCCTGTTTTTGCTCTTATATCCTGCAAAAATCGCCGCTCCCAAAAGCAGCATGTGGGCAAGCCCTCCCACCTTTGCGAAAATACTGAAAAATTCCGCATATACGGTAATGGTTATTACTCCCGCAATCAGGCAATAAATTAAGGTAAAATATCTGTTTTTGAACAGGCTCAGGATTCCTGTTCCGATTAATGTGCAGACTGTAAACATATACAGCCAGCTTAAGACCGTTAAAAGCATTTGATTTTCTCTTTCTTACTTCCCGTTTATACCATCCCGCGCAGTTATACATGCCGGTTTATTACTGTTTATATAGTAACTATATGAATGGGATTCGTCAAGCAATTACTTTTCATATAGTATGTATGTAAAGGCAGGTATCTTATGAAAAATGAATTATATACAATGAATCAGTATGGTAAAATAACGATTGATATTAAGACCTTCATGGATGAAAAACGCATTAACAGAAACATGCTGGCAAGAGCGATTAATGCCCGCTTTGAAGTCATCGACAAATGGTACGGCGGGCATGTTGAAAAAATCGATGCGGATGTGCTTGCACGTATCTGCTTTGTACTGGAGTGTACCCCGGGGGATATTATTCAATACACGGAATCCGACTGACTCTTTTAATTCCGAAAAGGTTTTCAATTCCCGGAGAATTATGTATAATAGGCACAGTGTTACATTTTCATGCGCCGGATTGCATGTCTTTGCATTGCTGTGGGGACAGGGAGAAAATTTATGAACGAAAAGGCTTTACGCACATTAGAATATACTAAAATTATCGATTTATTAACCGGGAAGGCCACCTCCGAGCCGGGGAGGGCCCTTTGCAGGGATTTAAAACCTTTTGATAACCTGTCCGACATCACCATTGCCCAGCAGGAGACTTCGGACGCGCTTTCCATGCTTTTTGCCAAAGGCTCCACTTCCTTTGGCGGCAACAGGGACGTTTCTTATTCCCTGCGCAGCCTGGAAATCGGCAGCTCCCTGTCTGCTTCCGAGCTTTTAAAAATCGCCGGTCTCTTAGATAACGTAAGCAGAATAAAAGCTTACGGAAAAGGCGCACGGGGGGAGGATGCGGAAACCTCCCTGACCGGCTACTTCCAGACGCTGGAGCCTTTGACCGCCCTGGCTAAGGAAATCAGCCGCTGTATTCTTTCCGAGGATGAAATTGCCGACGATGCAAGTCCGGGCTTAAAGCATGTGAGACGCTCCATTGCCCTCACCGGCGACAAAATCCACTCCCAGTTAAATTCCATGGTAAACGGTTCTTATAGAAGCTATTTGCAGGACGCCGTCATTACCATGCGCGACAACAGATACTGTATTCCCGTAAAGGCGGAGTATAAAAATCAGGTGTCCGGCATGGTTCACGACCAGTCCTCCACCGGCTCCACCTTTTTTATCGAGCCTGCCGCCATTGTGAATCTGAACAACCAGCTGCGGGAGCTTGCCATCAGGGAAAAAGAGGAAATTGAGGCCGTTCTGGCTTCCTTAAGCGGAAAGGCCGGCGAGCATATTCATGAAATCAGAGAAAATCAGCGGGCAATGACCGCTCTGGACTTTATATTTGCAAAGGCCTCCCTTGCCATGGAGGAAAATGCAACCATGCCCCTTTTTAACGAGGAGCATTATATCAATATCCGAAAGGGACGCCACCCTCTGCTGCCGCCTAAAAAGGTGGTTCCCATTGACATCCATCTGGGAAAGGATTTTGACCTTTTGGTTGTCACCGGCCCCAACACCGGCGGCAAAACCGTTTCCTTAAAGACAGTGGGGCTTTTTACCCTGATGGGGCAGGCAGGCCTTCACATTCCGGCCCTTGACCGTTCCGAGCTTTCCCTGTTTACGGAGGTCTTTGCGGACATCGGCGACGAGCAGAGCATCGAGCAGAGTCTCAGCACCTTTTCCTCTCATATGACCAGTATTGTATCCATATTGAAAAATGCGGACGAAAACTCCCTGTGCCTTTTTGACGAGCTGGGCGC
Organism: uncultured Lachnospiraceae bacterium; assembly: GCA_947063675.1. Lineage (GTDB taxonomy): Bacteria > Bacillota > Clostridia > Lachnospirales > Lachnospiraceae > Suilimivivens. The sequence continues at coordinate 28,409 of CAMSTM010000006.1, forward strand.
CGGCACCGACCCTACAGAGGGCGCCGCGCTGGCCATTGCCATTTTAGACCACCTCCACAACAGAGGCATCCGCACCATGGCGACCACCCACTACAGCGAGCTTAAAGTGTATGCCCTTTCCACCTCCTTTGTGGAAAACGCCTGCTGCGAGTTTAACGTGGAAACCTTAGCCCCCACCTACCGGCTCCTTATCGGAATCCCCGGAAAGAGCAACGCCTTTGCCATTTCCTCCAAGTTAGGGCTCCCGGATTATATCATTGAAGCTGCCAGAGGGCAGATTACCACCGCAGACAAGAGCTTTGAGGACTTGCTCACCGACCTTGAAAACAGCCGGGTAACCATTGAAAACGAGCGTCTGGAGATTGCCTCCTACAAAGAGGAAATCAAAGCCCTGAAGGAAAAACTTCAGGCAAAGAATGAAAAAATAGACAAAAACAAAGACCGCATTCTGCGGGACGCCAACGAACAGGCCAGGCAGATTCTGCAGGACGCCAAGGATTTCGCCGACGAGACCATCCGCGTCTATCAGAAGGCCGGCCCCGGCGCTTCCCTGAAGGATTTGGAAAAGACAAGAGAGCGGCTCCGGGGTGAAATCGGAAAGAAAAACGAAAAACTGACAGTAAAAAATCCCGCCGGCGAAAAGGGCGGGAAGCTGAAACCGGAACAGCTCAAACTCGGCGACAGCGTGAAGATTGTCACCATGGGGCTTACGGGCACTGTGAGCAGTCTTCCCGACCACAAAGGAAATCTTTTCGTACAGTGCGGAATTATGCGCTCCCAGGCAAACGTAAAAGATTTGGTGCGAATTGCGGACGAGACTCCTCCCGGAATTTCCGCCCTGCAGAAAAGCCGTTCCGGCCACTCAGGCAATATTAAAATGTCAAAGTCCATGTCGATTTCTTCTGAAATCAATTTACTTGGCCGTACCGTGGACGAGGCGTTAGTGGAACTTGACAAATATCTGGACGACGCTTATTTAGCCCGCCTTACAAACGTCAGAGTGGTGCACGGCAAAGGAACGGGAGCCCTGCGGAGTGCAGTCCACAATCATTTAAAGAAAATCAAATACGTGAAATCCTACCGTCTCGGCGAGTTCGGGGAGGGGGACAGCGGCGTGACGATTGTTACTTTCAAAGAGTAGACGCCGGAATAAACGGAGAAAGCTATGGTAAACAGACAAAAAATATTAATTGTAGACGACGACAACAATATTGCGGAATTAATTTCCCTGTATCTCACAAAGGAATGCTTTGAAACCAGGATTGCAGGCGACGGGGAAAGCGCCCTGCTTCTTGCAGATTCCTTTGCGCCCAACTTAATTTTGCTGGATCTGATGCTGCCCGGCATCGACGGTTATCAGGTATGCCGGGAAATCCGCGCGAAATCCTCCACCCCCATCATCATGCTCTCCGCCAAAGGGGAAATTTTTGACAAGGTGCTGGGATTGGAATTAGGCGCCGACGATTACATGGAAAAACCTTTCGATTCCAAAGAACTGGTGGCAAGAGTAAAAGCCGTACTCCGCAGATACAAACCGGCTCCCGCCGCCGCAAATGCGCCGGATGTGGAATGTGTGGAATATCCCGACCTTATTGTAAACCGCACGAACTACTCCGTTATCTATCGGGGAAAAACCGTAGAGATGCCGCCCAAGGAGCTGGAGCTTTTATATTTCCTTGCCTCCTCGCCCAACCATGTATTTACAAGAGAACAGCTCCTGGACCAGATATGGGGCTACGGATATATCGGAGACACCCGAACCGTCGATGTGCACATCAAACGCCTCCGCGAAAAAATAACCGACCACGCAGGCTGGAGGATTGCCACCATATGGGGCATCGGCTATAAGTTTGAGGTAACACGATGAGAAAAACCCTCTACCTGAAATTTCTGCTTGCTTACCTGATTTTCGGCTTCTTCGGTTTTATCGTAGTTGCCACCTTTGTAAGCAATATGACCATGGAGCAGCTAAAACGGGAGCGTGCGGAAGCCCTTTACCGGGAGGCAACCTTAATTGCCAACACCTACGCTTCCGACTTATACAATAATGAAACCTCGCTGGACACGGTAAAAAAGCAGCTGGACGCTTTGGACACCTACCTTTCCGCCACCCTGTGGATTATCAACCCTTCCGGCAGGATGGTCCTGAACTCCAAAGCGCCTGTTGATGTGGAAAATGAAACCGTAATCGAGGGCTTCGACCCTACCGGCACTGAAAATTCCTACTATACCACAGGAACCTTTTTTGACAGCTTTGCGGAAGACCAGCTCAGCGTGTTTGCCCCCATCACTTCCAATTTTAAAGTGAAAGGATATGTGGTGATTCACTATCCCTTAAGCAACATTACCGCCTCCTGCAACAGCCTTTTAAACATTTCCTATCTGATGCTGATTATCCTGTTCCTGCTTTCCATGATTATTCTTATCTTTTTTACGGAAATGGTATATTTGCCTCTGCGCAAGATTACCGAGGCCACGGAGCAGTATGCCTCGGGAAACATGCATTATGAATTTCAGATAGAAAGTGAGGACGAAATCGGCTATCTCGGCGCAACCCTTTCTTATATGGCAAGCGAGATTGCCCGTTCCGAGGACGACCAGAAAAAGTTTGTGGCAAACGTTTCCCACGATTTCCGCTCCCCCTTAACCTCCATCAAAGGATACCTGGAGGCCATGCTGGACGGAACCATCCCCACCGAGCTTTATGAAAAATACGTGACTATCGTATTAAACGAAACGGAGCGGCTGATTAAGCTCACCAACAGTCTGCTGACATTAAATAATTTAAATACAAAGGGAATGCTGCTGGACAAAAGTATTTTTGATATCAACCGCGTTATCAGGGACACTGCTGCCTCCTTTGAGGGAACCTGTAAGAGCAAGACCATGGCCATAGAGCTGATTTTGACCGGCGACGAGCTCTATGTGAATGCGGATGTGGGCAAAATCCAGCAGGTACTCTATAACCTTCTGGACAATGCAATAAAGTTCAGCCATTTTGACTCTATTATTAAGATTGAAACCACGGAAAAACACAACAAGGTTTTTATTTCCGTGAAAGACAGCGGAATCGGTATCCCGAAAGACGATTTAAAGCTCATCTGGGACAGATTTTATAAATCCGATTTATCCCGCGGCAAGGATAAAAAAGGGACGGGGCTTGGATTGTCTATTACGAAGGAAATTATCCACGCCCACGGAGAGCATATCAATGTTATCAGCACGGAGGGGGTCGGGACGGAGTTTATTTTCTCGCTGCCGCTGGGGGATGACGGGGAGGATGATTAGGAGATGAGGCAAGGGCGGGACGCTCGTAAGGTTTTGCCTTAATTGGTGACATTTTTATTTGTTGTTTACTTTTACCAAGGGTATCCTGTCTCACATGGTGTCTGCCTTTGCCTGTTTCAGCAGCGTAATTTTATATACCTTTCCTAACTGTGCCAGGATTCCTCTGTTACCTCAATGACAGTTGCCAGAAATGTTATCTCCTGCGTATTATCCGTAAAAGCAGGCGTTTCTGTCCGTAACATATTTGCATAATGGCTCAATGCTTCACACGGTTCATATTTTGTTTTATAGCCGACACCATCAATCACAAGGAACGGACTATATGCCATGATGCCTGTCTGCGTTCCGTCAGCCATGACCAATGTAAAGGTAACGCCCTGTCCGGCATACTCTGTGTAAGAATTATCTTTATTATAGATAACAACATCTTTTAGTAAGTCCACTAACTCCTCAATTTCTGTAATTTGAATCGTTACGTCTGGCGGCGTTAATCGAACCGTGGCAGACAGGATTTGAACTGCCTCCAAATTTTTATATGGTTTCCTGCCGCCGGCAGCAGCAAATACAAACATAAGAATAATTGCTGACACTATACAAATCAACGAAATGATAACCGCCCTTTTTCTCATAATCAACTTCCTCATAAAAGTCAATGAAACCTGTTCCTGAAAGAGTCCTTATAAAAACGCCAGTGGCTGGTACGTTTTATCACGAACCTGCCACTGCTGCGTTTTTATAGAGCGAGAGCGTGCCGACGAAGGAATATGACTCTCTGAGCGCCGCACCGCCAACTATAACATTTATAACATCTCCACCAAATATTCCTGTCTTCCATCCCTTAAAAACACCGGCAGAGTTTCAATAGGCGCGTCTATCTCATAACTCTTACCGCCCTCATAGCGCTTTCCGCTTCCTGCCTGTACCCATTCCGCGCCCTTTGGCAGATATACCTGCCTGCTTCTTGCACCCTTGTGCACCACGGGCGCCACCAGAATATCCGGGCCGAACATATAGGAATCCGTAATATCCCAACAGTTGCTGTCCTCCGGGAACTCATAAAACAGCGTTCTCATAACCGGACTTCCCTTTTCATGGGCCTGCCGCATAAGCTCTCTGGTGTAATCCCTCATGCGTTCCCGAATCCCGATAAATTTTTTCAAAACCGGATAAGCCTCCTCCCCGAAGCTCCAGATTTCATTGTCCGCTCCGGTCTTTTCCCTTACTTCCCCGGCCTTATTGACAATCGGGGTGAAAGGAAGCCTGCTGCCGTGAATCCGCATCACCGGGCAGAAAGTTCCAAACTGGAACCACCGGATAAGCAGTTCCCTGAAATTTTCGTCCTCCGTCACGCCGCCGTGAAAGCCGCCGATGTCCGTAGTCCACCAGGGGATTCCTGCAAGTCCCATATGAAGTCCCGCGCATATCTGCTTCCGCAAATCCTCATAAGAGGAAAAAATATCGCCCGACCATACCAGCGCGCCGTATTTCTGGCTCCCTGCCCACGCGCATCTGATAAGGTTTACTATCTCTGTCTGGCCGTTTGCTTTCTGCCCCTCATAGAAAAGCCTTGCGTATTCTCTGGGATAAATATTTCCTTTTTCCGCAACCGGCCCCGCATAATAGCGGTAATTGTCAAAATCATAGTCCCCAAGCTCCGGCTCGGCCACGTCCAGCCAAAAAGTATGAATGCCGAGGTCCGCGTAATTTTTCTTTATCTTTTCCCAGACATACTGCCGGGTTCTCGGATTAGTGGGGTCCATAAAAACATTATTGCTGTCAAAGAGCATCTGGACGTCAATACCCGCATTTGTTTTTACCAAAAGCCCCTGCTGCTTCATCTCCTCGTAATTTTCACTCCGGGTATCCACCTGGGGCCATACGGAAACCATGGTCTCGATTCCCAGCTCGTGGAGCCGCTCCACCATTTCCTTCGGATTAGGGAAGTACTCCTCGTCAAACCGATAGTCGCCGCACCGAAGCCAGTGAAAGTAGTCAATCACCAGAACGTCCAGGGGAATTTCCCTCTTTTTGTACTCTTCGGCAATTCTGATAACCTGTTCCTGATTATAGTAGCGCAGCTTGCACTGCCAGAAGCCCAGCCCGTATTCCGGCATCATCGGTGCTTTGCCTACAGCCTCTGCATAATTTTCTTCAATTTCCGCCGGCGTATCCCCCGCGGTAATCCAGTAATCCAGCTGCTTCGTGCTCTCCGCCACCCACTCGGTGGTATTTAAGCCGAAATGTACCTCGCCGATTGCCGCATTGTGCCAAAGAAATCCATACCCCAGACTGGAAACATAAAACGGAACGCTGGCCTGGGAATTTCTGTGCGCCAGCTCCAGATTACATCCCTTCAAATTCATTTTTTCCTGCTGGTACTGCCCCATTCCGTAAATCTTTTCTAAAGGATTGGACTCAAAAGAAGCTTTCAGCCGGAAACCTCCCCCGGGCAGCGTTTTATAGTGGCGGGCTCTCTTACAAAGCGCTCCCCCGTCGGAAATTTCTCTCAGCAGCACCTCGTTTTTCTGATTTAAAAAGGTAATCTGCAGGGCGTTTCCCCATGTCTGCACCTCCAGTACCGCCTTGATTTTGCCGTTGGTAATGCTGGCCCGCCTTTCCTCAATCTTTATTTCCGGCGAAAGCGGCGGCGGCGGAAGAAGCGCAATGCTTTCCTCCGAAATATCGTCAAGAATCCCTCCTCTTACCCTGAGGCTGTCCGCTGCCCAGCCTTCAACCTTTACTGTTTCCCCGTTTTCCCTGAAAATTAAAGTGCCGTTTTTTTCCTCGAAATAATTCATGTGATTTCTCCTTATCTGTTCTACGACCTTTTCAGCCTTACCACATTCCAGCTATGCTTTCCAAACACCGTAGTGAAATGTCCCTTTTCCATATGGGATGCGTTTCCGTAAACCGGCGTTACACAGTCGGGATTGCTTTCTGTGTTGACGGCCTTCATATCATCATTTGTCAGGATAATGTGCTCCGCAACCCTGTAGTCCTCAAACTGCCGCAAATCGCAGCTTATCTCCAAATCCTCCTCCAGATTTTTATTTACGGCAAAAATGGTAAGCTCCTCTTCCTCCTCATTCCATATGCAGACGCTGTCAAGGAAAGAAACCTCCCCGTAAGCCCTGCTCTCATAAGAGGGCGCCTTTACCAGTGTATTTAAAACGATTCCCCTTCCGAATACGCTGGCATGCATATACGGATAAAAAATTGTCTGCCGCCATGCGCCGGTATCGGAAGTCATAATGGGGGCAATTACATTTACAAGCTGCGCCAGACACGCTACCTTCACCCTGTCCGCATGGCGCAGCATGGTAATCAGCATACTTCCCACTAAAAGCGCGTCCTCAAAATTGTAAACATCCTCCAGCTGGTGAGGGGCCTGAACCCATTTTTCCAGCTTCTCATCCGCCTCGTTGCTGTGATACCAAACGTTCCACTCGTCAAAGGAAAGATTAATCTGCTTTTTGCTCCGCTTCTTTGCCTTCACGCAGTCCGCAATGGAAAGAACCGAGGAGATAAACTCGTCCATTCCCTTTGAATTGGCCAGGAACTCCGGCGTGTCATTGTCCCTGTTCCCGTAATACTGATGGAGGGAAAGGTAATCCACATGGTCATAGCATTCGCTCAAAACCTCCTCCTCCCAATAACCAAAGGTACTCATGGAAAGGGAAGAACTTCCGCAGGCCACGGTCTCGATTTCAGGGTCCATAAATTTCATCAGCCGGCCGGTTTCCGCCGCAACGCGCCCGTACTCCTTTGCCGTCTTGTGGCCCATCTGCCAGGGACCGTCCATCTCATTTCCAAGACACCAGAGCTTAATGTTATGCGGCTCCTCATAGCCGTGTTTTCTTCTCAGGTCGCTGTAATAAGTGCCTTTCTTAAAGTTGCAGTATTCCAGTATATTTTTGGCGTCCTCCGGCCCTCTGGTTCCAAGATTCACTGCCATCATCACCTCGGAGCCCGCTTTCTTCGCCCAGTCCGCAAACTCGTTTAAGCCGAACTGATTGGTTTCAATCACCTGCCATGCCAAATCTACCTTTGAAGGGCGCTCCTCCTTCGGCCCCACGCCGTCCTCCCAATGATAGCCAGACACAAAATTTCCGCCGGGATAGCGCACAATGGGAACCTGCAGCTCCTTTACCAGCGCAAGCACATCCTTCCGCAGTCCCTGCTCGTCCGCAAAGGGGCTGTTTTCCTGGTAAATTCCCTCGTACACCGCGCGTCCCAAATGCTCGATAAAAGAACCGAAGATTCTCTTATCCACTTCGCCCGTCAGATAGTATCTGTCCACAATAATTTCCGCTTTTTTCATTTCTACCTCCATTTTAATTCAGCAGCCGCCCTCCCGTCATTGTTCCTTTGTCCGGGCAGTTACTGTTTTCTGTTCCGTATTAACTCCATTATAAATCCGAAGGAATTGCTTTCCCATCTCATTTTCTCCGGTGTATTTGACTTTTCTTCCGGTCATATGTTATTCTCGAAACAGAAAGGGAGAATTTTTATGTACAAGTTGAATTTTTGTGAATACAACCGTTCCAATCAGGACTACGACACTATTTTCCGCCCCTTGGGAAGCGGCGATTACCTTTTCCTCATGTTTAAATCCCCCATGAAGGTCTATTTAGAGGACCGGCTTGTCATAACCCGGGAAAACGCCTGTATTCTTTATACCCCCGGTACGCCTCAGCACTATCAGGCTGTTCGCCGGTTTTACAACAGCTATCTTCACTTTTCTTCCGATAAAAATCCGGCTGAGTGTTTCCGTCTTCCCGAAAACACTGTTTTTTATACGAACAACGCAGACCATATAAATGCCTGTATCTCCCGATTGCAAATGGAATATTTTTCACCGATTTCCTACCAGGAAGAGGCCGTTCATTCCCTGATAACCCTTTTGTTTCTGACCATCGCCCGCGGACTCACAGAAGCTTCCGCCCAAAGAGAAAACGCCGGAAATCTCTATCCTATATTTCAGAATCTGCGTCTTAAAATGCTCACCGAGTGCGGAGAGGACTGGAACATGGAGCGTCTCTGTAAATGTATAAATATGGAAAAGAGCCAGTTTTACGCCTATTACCGCAGCTTTTTTTCCTCCACCCCCAAAAATGATTTGCTCCGCGCCCGTCTGGAAAAAGCAAAAAACCTGCTGAGCAATGAGGCCCTGCAGGTAAAAGAAGTTGCGCATCTGTGCGGTTTTCATAATCAGGCGCATTTTTCCCGGTATTTTAAAACATACTGCGGGTGCGCGCCGGGAGAGTATGCGCAGCGGATATTGCCTCATGAGGAATTATAAGCGGTACTTACACTTTCTCTCCACCAGTATCAGCTATTTCCACATCTATCCCGCCGTCCTCTGAAATAATAACCGCAAAGCACTGATTGCACTCATATCCTCTGCAGCCTACCAGCCAGTTCACATAATTTTTCAGGGAATTATATCTTGCCCCTCTGGCCATATCCGCTTCAACAACGCTTTCGCCATCCAGTATCGCGCCAATCGCATGTATATTTCCCTGGTAATCCGCTATCAATGCTCCGTCTATAGCCGATAGTCCAATCAAAAGTTCCCTGAACCTCTTTTTTTCTTCCTCACCATACTCTGATTTAAGAATGGAAACGGGCTTTATTCTGCATAAACGATTATTTCTGTCAAGCCTGTCAAGCTCATCTTCAAACGCTTTGCCATCTAAGAATACCGCCGAAGTTCCATGCGCCTGTTCCTTCAAAGCATAAATAGTATCCTTAATATCCTTTTCATTCTCTAAATGTAATGCGTCAAGTCCTATCACTTCTGTCTGTTTTTCATCTGAAAAATGAAATTTTCCTTCTTCATAATGCAAAAGCTCCTTGCCGTTACCTGTCAGCCTCCATTTTAAATAGCCATTAAATGTAATCTGATTTCCAACACTTTCTCCCAGGGTCGCAATTCCCCTCATCACCTGTTCTTCCCCTTCCCTGCCAACTACCAGTACCCTTTCGCCTTTTGCCGTTTCAAGAACTTTCCTGACAAATCTGAGGTTTCCACTGGAAAACTTCCATTTACTGCTGTTCCTTCCCTCAAAGGATATCTCCATTTGGCTTTGCGGCATTTCTCCTAAATAAATTCTGGAAAATAATTCTCTCTTTTCATATTTCCTTGCAGAAATAAGAGAGATAAATTCTCTGTCAATTCCCCCTGATTTTTTACAGAGACTTTCCGTATAGTTATTTCGAATCCCCTCTTTATTTTTCACAGCCCGGAACAGCCTTTCCTCTATGTAGGGTATCTGTTTATAATAAGACAGAAAAATCAGGTCCGACACTTCTTCTCTGGTTTTCTCCATAACTTCCCCAAGTATCGCTGATACAGCTTCTCCCCATATCTTCCCGCGTACCAGCCAGAGGATGTCCTTTTTATTTCCAAGTCCCCTTTCCTTTATCCTGGAATCATTTTTGCCTCTTTCGCAAAAATAATATATAAACTTTTCCTTTTCTGCAAACTTTTTGAGCGCTTCGTCAATTTTTTCATCTGATTTAGCATTTTCTGCATCTAAAACTGCCAGAAAATACTTAAGCCACACTTCGTTTTCTTTCGTACCGGAAAAAACCGACCAGCTATACTCTTCAGAACCGACAATCCATGGATATTCTTTTTGAGAATTTCTTATAAATAAAAAGAATTGTACCCCTTCCGCCAGCTCAGAAAAACTATCTTTCAGTTCCTTTTCAAATGCCCCGGCAAAAACCTGAACCTGCTCGTCAAGCATCATCCTTTATCCTTTCTTTATCTGCCTCTTTTGCATTTATCCAAATCGTCTTCCAGCTTTTGCTGATAGGTATCTATGTATTTCCGAATATCCAGAATTATTGTCTCAACATTCTCTTTCGAAAATGCATGAAACATTTCCAGAATTTCTTTCTGCATTACTCCCATATTTCCTTCCATCTGGGATGAAAAATTTTTACGGCACTTTACCAAGTACTGTAACGCCTTTTCCAGAACAGAACTATGATATATAATCTCTTCCTTCTCCTGAACTTCCCAGAGCTCCTTTTTATAGTTTTCTCCATAGATACGCATCTTTTCCCACAGGACAGAAGCCAGAACCGAAATATCCCCTTCCTGCTCTGATATCTCAATCACCTCATCAAACGACCATTTCTGCGGGCAGTCGTCTTCGTTGCTTATCATACACAGACACACTAAAGCTCCACGAACAAGCCCCTCCGTCTGTCCAATCAGTGTTTCAAGGCCTATTCCCTGGTCATATGCACCAAGAAGAATGGATTTCAAATACTCTTCCATTGACAAATCCAGAAGCATCACCGCGCCTAAATCAGCAAAGCACTCTTTTAACAGATACATTAATTTATCAATAACTGCATAGGCTCCCCAATCAGAAAGATTCCACTCTGAAACTCGGCAAAACTCCAACAACCATTTTTCCAGACTATTTTCAAGTCTTTCCCCATCTCCTCTCGCCTGTTCGCCGCTTTTTCCTTTACTCAGTTGATAAATAAACTCTCTATTGGGCAAATATGCATAAATTTTCTGTTCCTCGCATATCCAGCACAAATGCTCCAACATCAGTTTTTTTAGCATATCGCTATGATATCCATACTGATGTATACGTTTTTTCCAGTATTCCCTTCCCTTTTCTCTGTCAAGGCTCTTTCTGTTAAAACGTTTTTCTATAAACTTATCATTATCCTCCCACTCCATGTAGCTTTCCAGCTGCTGTACTATTTCATTTTCAAGTGCCTCCCAATAGCTCCCTCCCCCTTCCAGATGAGTTATTTCATTAAAGTGTTCTTCGTCCCCAAAATATCCAGCCAATTTCTCATATAGATACCTCACCACGACCTCTGAAACCATTCTTACCAGACACTCATACCGAAAATCTCGCTGCCTGATTCCCCTTCCGACAAAATGACTCACCTCATGGGCCATCATTACGAACATCAGCCATGGACTGTAAACCTGCTTTTCCGGCATATCTACAAGAAACAGTCTTTTATCTTCTATCAGCTCCGGATAAATCTCCCTTACCTGCATATTATTGGCCACTCCGGGGCATGTCAGGAACTCATATTCATGCCTTTTCTTTTCACTTGCCCCCAGTTCGTTTAAAAGCGATTTCAGATTATAAATAACAGCATTATAAAATGCATTCATTTTTGCCGGAGTTTCATATATGCGAATGTTAAAATCCGGCACCTCCGTAAACTGCCTGTCGGACCGCATAGAGTTTTGCGCATACATATTAAAGCTGGTCAGGAAATCATAAAAATAACCATATTTATCTTCATCTTCTCTTTTATCCGCCTCTTTCACCATAGTGACCAGCATTTTCATTGGTCTGAGTGCAGACACAAAAATATAATCATGAAAAGACGACTTTTCATATTTTTCCAATGAATTCAGCACAGACAATATTTCTTTTCTTACCATTCGTCCTCTGCCGCTTTCATTATCCAATCTCAGCACCTGACATTCTTTTCTCAGGCTTTCGCTTACCGTAACAGCTTTATCTCCGCCACTTCCCCCGTCCTTTTCTCTGACCCCTCTTTCTTTTCCTTCCTCACCTAAAATGGTTGTAACTCCAATAATATTTTTCTGATAAATGGAGCTTGAGTGATTCAGCGCACCGGTTTCGTCCTGATAAAATGAGAGAAAAAGGCTCCATGGGATTCCTTTCATAATAATCAATTCATCATTGCAGCCCAAAACAGCCTTCTTTTCTGTTTTTATACCAGTTGCTTCTCCAGACCATTTATCATTAATTACATTGTATACTTCTTTGATTCCTCCGGGATATTTTTCAATAATATGAATATACGCAGAATCCAGAATTCCGTTTAATCCGGCAATTTTATCTGAATTATTGAGAAACGATTTCCTTATGGCCGGAATCGTGTAGCTGTAATATAAATTCCAACCATTTTGACTCAAAACAGAACTCCCGTCGCCTGTGTGAAAACTGTCTATCAGCTTTGTCCCGGCGGAGTACTCCTCACATGCCAATACCAACAATAAATCGCTGCTGTCCAGAGTTAAATAGGAAATTGCGCATACCCCTTTATTTGCGGATAAATCTCTCTCCAAACGCCTTCTGTTATAGCATAGCCCGTTCAGGTTCCCTCCATTGACCTCATCCTGTATCAAAATCAAAAAAAGAAAAGGATATTTATCACTTTCTATATTTTTCCAAAACTGCATATCCTCCTCGCAGCTATCTTCTTCCGTACGAAAGCCAAAAATAGTCTGCTCTGTATAACTTCCGTCTAAATGCAGCTTTTCTGATTCCAGATACAACCACATTTTTTCAAAATTCCAGATTCCATCCTCCAAAAGATTGTCCCCAATATTCACACCGTCGAAATATCCATATGCCAGGTATTTCCAGTCCCTGCTCGTCTTCGCCGGAGGAAGGAAATCACTGTAAAGAGTAAACGGCCTGCATATATTCCTCATAAGTAAATCCTCTCATATATATTAAAGCCCGTATTTACTTGACGGGCTTTTTTAGTACACTTCCTGTAATTTTTATATCATCTCTGCAAGGCTTCTTTATTGCAAATCCGGATACGCCTTTTGAGTTGATATTGGCATCTTCATTCGAATTTAACCTCCAAAAATCACTCGGTTTCCTACGTGACGTTACCGATTTTTCGATTTCGTTCCGGCTGAATGTAATTCCTGATAACCTTCTGCTCAATCCTCTCTCCATAGTATTTCTCCTGTCCGCCGCTGAATTCGATTAATATCGTGAAATTCAGGGTAATTGTTTCCGCACCGCCTGTCTGGTCATGTGTATAAGGAACTCGTAAAAAACTGACAAAAACAAGACAAGAAAACAATAATAAAGCTTCTTGTCTCCATATTATGCTCTCTTTGTTCTTTTGCTATTCAAAAAAGAGTATTTTCATTATATCATACAGGAATTTTACCTGCAATGATTTTTCAAAATTCGACAATAAATGACGGCAAAGCAGAAAGTTTAATTCCCCTTTTACTTCAATTAAATAAATTATATCATCACTTTATCATCAATTACAATATACCTATAATTCCTTATATATTGCTCTTTAGCTCTTAAGTTCAAAAGCAGGATGGGGGCAGAAAAAGCATTCCCCATATTGAACCACAAACATCTTTTATGATAAGATACAACTGTAGTCAAAAAGATACAATTCGATTGCTTATATAACAGTACACTGTGATACACCAGAAAAGGAGCCCCCGCATGCATATCATCCTGCATCAGCCTGAAATCCCCGCCAACACCGGCAATATCGGCAGAACCTGTGTCGCCACCGGAACGGACCTTCATTTGATAGAGCCTCTCGGCTTCCGCCTTACCGAAAAAGATTTAAAACGCGCCGGAATGGACTACTGGGAGCATCTTGACGTGACCCGCTACATGAATTTTGAAGAATTTAAGACCATGCATCCGGGTGCAAAAATCTGGATGGCGACCACGAAAGCAAGGCGCCTTTTCACGGAAGCAGCCTTTGGCCCTGACGATTTTATCATGTTCGGAAAAGAAAGCGCCGGAATCCCTGAAGAAATTCTTGTAGAATATGAAGAAACCTGTATCCGCATTCCCATGCTGCCGCAAATCCGTTCCTTAAATCTGTCCAATTCCGTGGCTGTCGTTCTCTATGAGGCTCTCCGCCAGCAAAATTTCGCGCAGATGCAGCTTGCCGGGGAACTGCACAGGCTGCACTGGAAGCAGTAAATCCGTTCAAATCCGTATTGCAGACAGTGCCTGGCTTTTTTACCCGCAATACACGCGCTCCCCGCTCATTTTATTTTCCGCCTTCCCCATAAATCTCCCTGTCTTTCTCCGTATCTATAACAGAAGGAGGTTTTCAACCATGAAAAAACTATATCTCTTATTAGCCACCACTCTTTTAACCGCCGGCCTTACCGGCTGCGGCAGCTCCCGCTCCGGCGGTCAGGCCGCGCAGGATTTACCCGCCGCAAAGGATACCGGCAGCCAGCCCGCTCCGGAAATCCCAGCCAGCCCGGCGGCGCCATCCCCGGCCGGAGGCTACGGCACAAACTCCATCACTGTAAACAGCAGCGAAAAGGTAACCGTGATTCCCGACATTGCAGAAATCGTTTATGCAGTCCGCACGGAAGCAAAGGAGCCTTCCGACTGTCAGCATCAAAACGCTGCGGCGGTCAGCCAGGTAACTGCGCTTTTAGCCTCTTTGGACATTGCGGAAACTTCCATACAGACATCAGATTTTCATATGAATCCGGTTTATGACTATAGCAACAACAGAAGCCGGGTTGTAGGATATGAGGCCGTTACCAGCCTTACCGTTTCGGACCTGCCAATTGACGGTCTGGCGCAGATACTTTCCCAGTCTGTTTCCACAGGCGTCAACACCGTCCAGTCCATCACCTATCAGGCCAGCAAATACGACGAAAGCTATCAGGCTGCTCTTGCCGCAGCCGTAAAGACCGCCAGACAGAAAGCCCAAGTGCTGGCGGACGCCGCCGGATGCCAGGTCGGTCCCGTTATCAATATCAGGGAAACCAGCGGTTACTCCGAGGCAAGGTATAACGACTCAGCCCTCACAAACCAGTACCGCTCCGCCGCCAAAATGAAGGAGTTTGAGGATTCTGCCGGCAGCATCATGCCCGGTGAAATCCAGGTGGAGGCCGGTATTGTGGTGGAATATGCGCTGACCCCACAGTAAGGACTTATAAGGCACATTGTACTGTGGTCAGACCGTTTTCTCCTTACAGCTTTTCCGGTAGGCGGAAGCCGTCTGGCCGCAGCTTTTCAAAAAGCTCTGGGCAAAATAACTCTGAGAGGAAAATCCCGAATACCGCGCCACCTCCGTGATGCTGTAATCCGTATTAGCCAGCAGCGCTTTACTGGCTTTAATCCGGGCCTGGCACAGGTATTGGATGGGTGAACAGCCGCAGTGTAATGTAAAGGCATGGGCCATATAGTACTTATTTAAATGGGAAAATTCCGCAAGGGAATCCAGCGTGATATTCTGTGTATAATTCGCATCAATATACCGCTTGATTTTGATACACTCCTTATTGACCTGTATGCGGGGCGCTTCCTCAAGGGCAAAATTCATCCTTCTGCCGAGTCGTATAACCAGTATTTCCAGCAGGTTCTGGCAGACCACCTCATAGTCTCTGTTTTTTTCCTCCATCTCTCTCAGCATGGCGGTCAGCAGAAAGCCCAGGTCCTTCCTGCTGTTTTCGCAGTTGAAAATCATACAGTCCTTTTTCCCCTCAAGAGTAAAGCTCTGCCCTTCCATTCCGATAGTCACATATTCCAACGGCGTAGACGGCGAGGAAATTTCCGTGTGCGATATGCCTGCATTGACAATTACAAAATCATCCTTTTCAATAGGGTATTCCTCGTCTTCAAACAAAAAACTGCCGGAGCCGTCTTTCACATAGAAAAGTTCCACAAAAGGGTGAATATGAGGCTGGCTGGGCCAGTCGTTTTCATATCTGGAATGGGTAATGTAAAGCAGCTTGCCCTGTATGGTTTCCCCGGCGGAACGGGGCAGCGGATAAATGGAAGTCCCCATCAGCTTACCTCCTCAAAAGAAAAACAGACTGTCTTATCTTCTCAATCATAGCATGGACGGCATCCGAAAACAAGATATATAAATCCCCTCCCTCCTGTCGGGCAAAAAGCTGTCTGGAAGGACTTTTTCCCCATTCTGATTATCCAATTTGCCATTTTTATTTTGATGGCATTTTTATTTTTTATGGAATCCGCTCAAAAAATTTTAGCAAAAATTCCGCATAAAATTATTCCAAAAGCAAGATATATAAAAAATAAGCCAAGATAATGGTTGTAATGTATTCTTTATTGCGATATACTTGTAGCATAAGAATGGCGGTAGACAACCGCCGGAAGAAGGAGGACTTTAAATGAAGAAGAAACTAATCAGTTTACTGGTAACGGCAGCTATGGCGGCCACACTGCTTGCAGGCTGCGGCAATACCGAAAAGCCCGCAGAGGACAGCGCTCCTGCCGAGGCAGAAACCTCTACAGATGACGCAACTCCCGCTGAGGATACAGCCCCTGCTGAGGATACGGCTGCCACAGACGACGCAGCTCCCGCTGACGGTGCGGCTAACTATGATGGCGTTACCCTGACAATGTGGTCCATGTGGGCAAACACCGAGCCTCAGGGCAAGGTTCTTCAGGAAGCGGCAGACGCTTTCTCCGCACAGACTGGTGCAACCGTTAATATTGAGTGGAAGGGCAGAGACATCAAGACAATTATCGTAACCGCCCTTGAAGCAAACGAAAACGTTGATATCTTCGAAGAAGATTATCAGAGAATAGCAAGTACATATTCCCAGTACTGCCTTGACGTTACAGACATGGCAGAAGCTGCAGGTTACGGCGATATCGGTTTCCAGTGTTTCGTTGACCAGCAGAAAGAATGGGCCGGCGCTTTTAACAGTATCGCAGAACAGCCTCAGGTAGGCGGTATCTTCTACAACAAAGATATCTTTGATGCAGCCGGAATTACTACTCTTCCCGCAACCTGGGATGAGTTCCTGGCAGCCTGCCAGGCAATGGTAGACGCCGGTTACGAGCCTATGGCACTTGATGATGCTTACGCTGATTTCTCTCTCGGATATCACTTATCCAGACACGTTGGCTGATGCGAATGGATTAGTGGAAGCTATGAAAAGGGCGGCACGGGATGAA